>JBBQIB010000005.1:0-58638 GCA_038324515.1 Burkholderiales bacterium | reverse complement strand
TCTCTTTCTCGTCTGGCCAGCGCTGCGGCGGCTTCGACCCAGGTGATCAGGCAGGTGCCGGCCTCGTTGCCTTGCAGTGCCTGCCAGGTCTGGTCGCTGCCCGCTTCATCCACGTAGAGTTTGAGCAGGGCCGAAGTGTCGAGGTAGGCCGTCATATCCTGTCAGGTCGGTCCACGGTCTTCGATGACGGCATCAGACAAGCTTGCAACGCCTGGCGGCAGCGGATTTGGCGGGTGACGCTGCAGCAGGCTGGCTTGCGACGCCTGCAGGGTCACGCCGGCAGCCATCAGCCGGCCGGCAACACTGTCTGGCGCCGCTGACTCGGCGCCTCCCAAAGGCACCAGCCTGGCCACGGGCGTGCGGTGCGAGCAAATCGTCGCGGTGTCCCCCGAGCGCACACGCCGTACAACGGCGGAGAGGTTCGCCTTCAGCTCGCGCAATGAGACATTGATTTGGGCCATGAAGAGGTCACTAATGGAGAATATTGGCGAATATTGTAGTCTCAAAGATTGAAAAAGTCGCAAAACTTGGCCCGAATGAGCCCTCTTTTTTTTCTGACAGACGGCCAACCGCAGCAGGTCCCCAGGCGTGTTGGACGCCGCTGCTTTCTGAAAACAAACGCTTCTGTCGCAGCCGCCGAGCGTGAGCAGCGGTGTCACCAGCCCATCAGCACATCGCGCCCGCTCACCAGCAACTGCACCCGTCGGCCGACCGGCAGGCTCAGCTTGGTCGGCACATGGCCAAAGGGCAACCCCGTCAGCAGTGGCACTTTGAGCACGCTGCGCAGGTGGGCCATCATCGACTTCAGGCCGTAGCCGCGGTCCAGCGGCGAGGGCTTGAATGCCGTGAAGGCGCCCATCAGCACGGCTTTCTGGCTGGCCAGTACGCCGGCCTGCTGCAGTTGCAGCAGGCAGCGCTCGACGCGATAAGGATGCTCGTTGACGTCTTCGACAAACAGCACCCCACCCTTCACGCTGGGCCAGTGGCGCGTGCCGAGCATGGCGCACAGCATGCTCAGGTTACCGCCCCACAGGCGCCCGCTGACTGACAAGCCGTCAAAACCGGCCTCGGTGCGAAAGCCCACGGCTTCCAGCTCACCGCCCATTGCTTCGCAAAAACAATCACGGGTGACTTCATCGACGCCCTCAGACCCCGCGGCCCCAGACGCTTCTGCCCGGCCAAAGTCGTCATAGGCCATCGGGCCGGCCCAGCTCTGCACGCCGCCGTGGCGCAGCAACGCCAGTTGCAGCGCCGTAAAGTCGCTGTGTCCGACCCAGCGTGTTCCCTGCTCTACGCTGCGCTTGAGCAAAGGCCAGTCGATCTGGTCGAGCAAGCGTGTCAGGCCGTAGCCGCCACGCGAGGCCATGGCGACCGCAGGTGCCTGGCTGGCGACGCGGTGCAAGGCGGCCAGCCGGGTGGCGTCTTCGCCGGCAAATCGCTGCGAACGGGCCAAGGCGCTGTCGTCCAGACTTGCATCGAAACCGCAGGCCGTCAGGCGCCGCACCGCCAGCCGCAAGGCAGGTGGCTTGGCGATCACGCCCGAGGGTGAAAAGACGATCAGCTTGTTCATGGCAACGGGTCGGTCCACTCGGTGGCTTCGCCGACCGGGATTGGCGGCTCGGCGCCCAGACCTGGGGGCTCGTGTGGGAGATTGGCGGCCTCCGGCTCCAGCCGAGCTGCCTGAGCATTGCGCTTGCCTTCTCTTTGCAGCTGCCGCTTTTGCGCAAAAAACTCACGCAGCAGGCCGGCGCAAGCATCCGCCAGCACGCCGCCTTGATACGCAGTTTGATGATTGAGCTGCGGTTGCGCAAACAAATCCAGCACCGACCCCGCAGCGCCAGTCTTGGGGTCAGCAGCACCAAAGACCACGCGCTTGAAGCGCGCGTGCAACAACGCCATCGCGCACATCGGGCAAGGTTCCAGCGTCACATACATCTCGCACTCGGGCAGGCGGTAGTTCTCAAGCAAGGCAGCGGCGTGGCGCAGTGCCACGATTTCGGCATGTGCCGTCGGGTCGTGGGTGGTGATGGGCCGGTTGTAGCCGGTGGCAATCACCTGGCCGTGGCGCAGGATGACCGCGCCGACCGGCACCTCGCCCACCAGCAGTGCGTTGTGCGCCTGGTCCAGCGCCAGGCGCATGCCGCGCTCTGGGCCTTCGGGGATTGGATCAGACGGGTTTGTCATCTTCGGATGGCGTGCACACAGGTGCAGCAGCGGCGGTAGTTCCGACGGGCGGGCGCATCGCAACTTTCAACACCATCAGGACATTGTCCACGAGTCTTTTGCCGGCAGTTTCACCCATGCCGCAGCAGCTTGATGGCGGGGTTGAGCGATTTGCGTCCAAAGGCCCAAACCTCGCCCAATCCGCCTGCCGTGTTGGGCCGTGCTGACATCTCAGACGCTTGCCGTTACGCGCCACCGATACTCGGGCCATGGACTTCGTCAACGTGCCCCTGTTCACCGCCGCCGCGCTGGTTTTTGCCAGCGTGTTGGCGGGGCTGTTTTCTGCCCGCATCGGCTTTTCGTTCTTGTTGATCTTCCTGCTGGCGGGTGTGTTGGCCGGTGAAGACGGCCCGGGTGGCTACCAATTCGATAACTTCAGACTCAGCTTCTGGGTTGGCAACATGGCGCTGGCCATCATCTTGCTGGACGGTGGCTTGCGCACCAGTTTTTCGACCTTCCGCACGGGGCTGAAGCCGGCTGCGTTGCTGGCCAGCGTGGGCGTCGTGGTGTCCGCCGTCATCACCGCTGCCGCAGGTGTGTTGTTTGTGGGCCTGGACTGGGGGGTGGCTTTGCTGCTGGGCGCCATCGTCGGCTCGACCGACGCCGCTGCCGTGTTCACGCTGCTCACCCGCGCAGGCGTCACGCTGAACGAGCGGGTGGCGGCCACGCTGGAGATCGAATCCGGCGTCAACGACCCGATGGCGGTGTATCTGACCTTGGCCTTCCTCGGTTTGCTGGGCGCTGCAGTGGGTGGCCCGGCCAGTGGCAGTGCCGCGCCCGAGGGCTGGCTGGCCACCGCGCAGGCGATGGGGCTGACCTTCTTGCAGCAGTTTGGCTTCGGGCTGGCAGTGGGGCTGCTGTGTGGCTTTGCTTTTGCGCTGCTGCTCAAGCGCCTGGCAGCGCGTGACGCGGGTGGCGGCATCCTGGCGCTGCTGATCGGCGCCGCCGGCTTGACCGTGTTTGCCGCCACCGGCTGGCTCGGTGGCTCGGGCTTCTTGGCGGTCTATCTGTTTGGTCTGGTGATCGCCAACCGCGCTTCCAGCGTTGTCGCCCCCACCTTGCCTGCGATGGACGGCTACGCCTGGCTGTCTCAAGCCAGCATGTTCTTGCTGCTGGGCTTGCTGGTGGACCCGTCAAGCCTGTTGGACAGCCTGCCGCCCGCGCTGGCCGTGGCTGCGGTGTTGATGTTTCTGGCCCGGCCGGTCTCGGTTTGGCTGTGCTTGAAGCCCTTCAGGTTCTCCAAAGAAGAAACCTGGTTCATCTCTTGGGTGGGGTTGCGCGGCGCGGTGCCGATTGTGCTGGCGCTGTTCCCGCTGCTGGCGGGCATCCCGGACGCCCAGCTGTTGTTCAACATCGCCTTTGTGGTGGTGCTGGTGTCTTTGCTGATGCAAGGCTCGACGATCGGTTTTGTGGCGCGCCGGCTCGGCTTGGCCCTGCCCGACCCGGGCGACGAGGTGCAAGAGCGCGCGCTGTTCAGAGACTTCTCGCTCGACCCACAAACGCTTGTCGCCGACATCTGTCAGTTCTACGGGCTCGAAGCCCCTGCCCAAGCCAGTTTGCCGCTGGGCATCTGGATGGCCCGCGAGCTGGGCCGCCCCCCAGTGGCCGGAGACAGCCTGAAGCTGGGTGCAGCCACACTGGTGGTGCGCAGCCTCGAAGACGGCCGCATCAGCCGCATCGGTCTGGGCTTGCCGCAGTGAGTGCTGCGGTGAGCGCCGCGGCGACTGCTGCGGTGATTGCCACAATCAGGCCATGTTGAACGGGCGTCCCCCCTGCCGCCGCAGGCCGGGTAGCCCTGCATGCTGGCTGGGCTTGGCTGGAACGTAAACTCAGGTTGACAATGTTTAGACTTCGCTGCTTTCTACCGCCCCATCTTGTCTTCTCTCGCCCCCCTTGTTCAACCCACAGGCACGCTGCCAACTGAACTGGCGGCGGCTGCAGTCCACGGTTTGCGCGGGCTTTCCGCAAAGACCGACACGGCGCCGACCTGGGTCTTGCAAACGCGAGCGCTGGCGGGGCAGCGTGGCGAGCACGCGCTGTTTGCCGGGCTGGACCTGCAGTTGCAAGCTGGCAGCCTGACCTGGCTGCGCGGGCGCAACGGCCGCGGCAAGACCAGTTTGCTGCGTCTGCTGGCCGGCCTTTCGACCGCTGCAGCGGGCGACATCCAGCTCTGCGGCCACAGCCAGCGCGAGATCGGCCCGGCCTGGCGCAGCCAGTTGCTTTACCTGGGCCACCAGAACGCGCTGAAAGACGACCTCTCAGCCACCGAAGCCCTGGCTTTTCTGGCCCGCCTGCATGGGCTGCCAGCCAGCCCGCAAGCGCTGGCCGAAGCGCTGAACCGGCTGGGTGTCGCCCACCGCCAGCACGCCCCGGTGCGCACCTTGAGCCAGGGGCAGCGCCGTCGGGTGGCACTGGCGCGCCTGGCCTTGGCTGTGGACGTGCCGCTGTGGCTGCTGGACGAGCCTTTTGACGCGCTGGACCAGGACGGCATCACGGCACTGAATGCGTTGCTCAGCGACTATTGCGCCCAGGGCGGCTGCGTCTTGCTGACCAGCCACCAACCGCTGAGCCTGCAGCAGCCCGAGCCCCAGATGCTGGACCTTGAACCCTATGCCTGTTCATGACGCAGAGCGCTGCGCGCGCCAGCTTTGCCGCTGTCTTTGGCAGCGTGCTGGTCCGCGACCTGACGCTGGCCTGGCGCAGGCGCACCGATGCGCTGTTGCCGCTGGCGTTCTTTGTCGTGGCGATCAGCCTCTTCCCCTTGGGCGTGGGGCCCGAGCCCGGCATGTTGCGCGACATGGCGCCTGGCGTGGTGTGGGTGTGCGCGCTGCTGGCGTCGATGTTGTCGGTGGGCTCTTTGTTCGCTGCCGACCTGGCCGACGGCTCGTTGGAGCAGATGCTGCTGGCACCTCAAAGCGCCATCGCGCTGACTCTGGCCAAATGCGCCGCGCACTGGATCCTCAGCGGCGTGCCGCTGATTGCGACAGCGCCGTTGATCGGCCTGCTGTTTGGCATGTCGGGCCCGGCCTTGCTGGCCTTGGTGGCAGGCTTGCTGCTGGGCACGCCGATCTTGAGCCTGCTGGGCGCCCTGGGCGCTGCGCTGACCCTGGGTTTGCGCAGCAGTGGCATGCTGCTGATTCTGATCGTGCTGCCGCTGGCCATCCCGACGTTGATCTTTGGCGCCGGCGCCGTGGGCACCATCGACGCCGGCATGTCAGCATCGGGGCACTTTTCCTTGTTGGGCGCACTCTTGATCAGTACCGCGATGGGCGCGCCTTGGGCCATTGCAGCAGCATTGCGCATCTCCACCGAATGACATGACGAGCTTTTGAAGATGACCTCACCTTCTGCCACACCCAACACTGCTGCGGCCGCAGGCAAAGGCGGGCGGCTGCGTTTTTTCAACTTTGCAGCGCCGATGCGTTTTTACGCCATCACCGGTTGGCTGGTGCCGCTGTGCTGGGTGGTGGCGATCGGTTTTGCCATCGCCGGCCTGTATGTGGGCTTCTTCGTGGCGCCCACCGACGCCACGCAAGGCGAGTCCTACCGCATCATCTACATCCACGTGCCGGCGGCGTGGATGTCGATGATGCTTTATTTGGTGATGGCCTTTTGGGCCGGCATCGGCTGGGCATTCAACGCACGCATGGCCTCGATCGTGGCGCGTGCCATCGCGCCCACGGGCGCCATGTTCGCCTTTCTGGCCCTGTGGACCGGCGCCTTCTGGGGCAAGCCGACCTGGGGCACCTGGTGGGTGTGGGACGCGCGCTTGACGACAACGCTGATTCTGCTGTTTCTGTACTTGGGCTACATCGCGTTGGTCAACGCCATCGACGACCAGCGCCGCTCCGACCAGGCCGGCGCGCTGTTGGCACTGGTGGGCAGCATCAACGTGCCGATCATCTACTTCTCGGTGCAGTGGTGGAACACGCTGCACCAGGGCGCCACAATCAGCATGACCGCGGCGCCCAAGATGGCCAATACCATGTTGACCGGCATGTTGTTGATGACGGTGGCATGCTGGGCGTACGCCTTTGCCACTGTGTTCATGCGGGCAAGGGCCATCACCATCGAACGTGAATCACGCAATGCCTGGGTTGGCAAGCTGGTGTCGCAACCCGCCCAAGGAGGGCAAAAAACATGAACTGGGGCAGCGCATCCGAGTTTTTCCACATGGGTGGCAAGGGGCTCTTCGTCTGGGGCAGTTATGCCGTCAGCATGCTGGTGATGGTGGCCGAGCCGCTGCTGGCGCGCAGGCGGCATCAGCAAGCGCTGCGGCAGGCGGCATTGTTCAACGATGAGGGTCGCAAACCGCGATTTTCTTGATTCAGCACGGTACGCCGTGGGCGTGCATGTGTTCGGGCAGTGATAACAAGTAATGATTCCAAGCAGTGATTCCAAGCAGAAGTTGCAAACAGTGACGGGGTTTGAAAATGAAACCTAGATACAAAAAATTGGCTCTGCTGGGCGGCGTACTCGCCGGCAGCGGTGTGGTCGTGGCCTTGGTGCTCAACGCTTTCCAGAGCAACATGGTGTTCTTCTATTCACCCACGCAGGTGCAAGCCAACGAAGCACCCCACGCGCGCACCTTCAGGGTGGGCGGACTGGTGGAAGAAGGCTCGGTCAAAACCAAAGGCACGCAAGTCAACTTCGTCATCACCGACACCGCCAAGACGGTGACGGTGCAGTACGTGGGCATCCTGCCCGACCTGTTCAAAGAGGGCAAAGGCGTGGTCGCCCAAGGCCAGCTGCAGGACGGTGTCTTCATGGCCCGCGAAGTGCTGGCCAAGCACGATGAAAACTACATGCCTCCTGAAGCTGCTGAGGCGTTGAAAAACGCCAAGCCAGGCGGCGGCAAGTACTCTGAAACGCTGGTGCAAGGGGCAAGCAAATGATCCCGGAGATCGGTCACTTCGTCCTCTGGCTTGCCCTGGGGGTGTCGCTGCTGATTGGCGTGGTGCCAATGGTGGGCGCACAGGTCGGCCGTGTGGACTGGATGGCGATCGCCCGGCCAGCCACCTGGACGCTGTTCTTGCTGTTGCTGGTGCCGTACATCTGTTTGACGGTGGCCTTCATCCAGCATGATTTTTCAGTGCTGTACGTGGCTTCCAATTCCAACAGCGAGCTGCCGCTGATGTACCGCATGGCTGCGGTGTGGGGTGGGCACGAAGGCTCGATGCTGTTGTGGCTGGTGATGCAAGCGGGCTGGATGCTGGCTGTGGCGGTATTCAGCCAAAAGCTGCCGCTGCCCGTGGTGGCGCGCATTTTGGCCGTGATGGGCTGGCTGACGGTGGGTTTTTTGCTCTTCACGCTGGTCACCTCCAATCCCTTTGACCGCCTGAGCCCGGCGCCCGTTGATGGCCGTGACCTGAACCCGCTGCTGCAAGACCCGGGCATGATCTTTCACCCGCCCATGCTGTACATGGGGTATGTCGGTTTCTCGGTGGCTTTTGCTTTTGCCGTGGCGGCGCTGATCGGCGGCAACCTGGACGCCCAGTGGGCGCGCTGGACGCGCCCCTGGACCACGGCGGCCTGGGTCTTTCTGACCTTGGGCATTGCGCTCGGCAGCTGGTGGGCGTATTACGAACTGGGCTGGGGCGGCTGGTGGTTCTGGGATCCGGTCGAGAACGCCTCGTTCATGCCCTGGCTGGTCGGCACTGCGCTGATCCACTCGCTGGCGGTGACCGAGAAACGCGGCGCCTTCAAAGCCTGGACCGTGTTCCTGGCGCTGATGGCTTTCTCGCTGTCCTTGCTGGGCACCTTCCTGGTTCGCTCGGGTGTGCTGTCTTCGGTACATGCGTTTGCCACCGACCCCGAGCGTGGCATGTTCATCCTGGTCTTTTTGTGCATCGTCATCGGCAGCTCTTTGGCGCTGTTTGCCTGGCGCGCGCCCAGGGTGGGCCTGGGGGCACGCTTTGAGCCGGTGTCGCGCGAGAGTTTCTTGCTGGCCAACAACGTGCTGCTGATGGTGGCTACGGCGGCCGTGCTGCTGGGCACGCTGTACCCGCTGTTTCTCGACGCCATGGGCGGCGGCAAGATCTCTGTGGGTCCACCCTACTTTGACGCCGTGTTTGCGCCCCTGATGGTGCCGCTGGTGATCCTGATGGCCGTGGGGCCGCTGGCACGCTGGAAGCACGCCGAAGTACCCAACCTGGCCAAGCGTTTGCGCTGGGCGCTGGCCGCCACCGTGGTGGCCACGCTGCTGACTGAACTGATTCAAGGCGAGATCACCTGGATGGCCAGCCTGGGCATCGGTCTGGCGTACTGGATCCTGTGGAGCATCGTCACCGACCTGTGGGAGCGTGTGCGCGCCCCTGTAGGCGGCGCGGCCACATCGGTCTGGCAACGGGTGCGCCAGTTGCCTCGCGCCATGGTGGGCATGCAGGTGGCGCACATCGGCATCGCGGTGTTCATCTTTGGTGTGGCGATGGTCAAGAGCTTCGAAGTCGAACGTGACGTCAAGATGAACATCGGCGACAGCACCGTGGCGGGTGGCTACACCTTCACGTTCCAGGGCGTCAGAGATGTGGCGGGCCCCAACTTCGATGCCATCGAAGGCCTGTTGGTGGTGACGCGCGGCGAGCGCGCGATTGCCGACCTGAAGCCGCAAAAGCGCATCTACCGCGTGCAATCCAACCCGATGACAGAGGCAGCGATCCGCAGCCGGCCCTGGGGTGATATCTATGTTTCTTTGGGCCAACCGGTCGAGGGCCAGGCCTGGGTGGTGCGTGTCTACTACAAACCCTTTGTGACCTGGATCTGGGGCGGCTGCGTGCTGATGGCGGTGGGTGGCTTGCTGGCCGCCAGCGACAGGCGCTACCGCAGCCCGCGGCGCAAGACGGACGAACTGGAGCCGCAGTCGCTCCCCGTCGGCAGCGGCCCCAGAGTTGGACCGTTGGCTCCGGCCTTGCCGGGCGCCGCCAAGGTGCCTGCACAAGGGGCCGCATGACCCGTTGGCAGTACCTGCTGCCGCTGGCGCTGTTTGGGGTGTTGGTGGCGTTTCTGGGCACCGGTTTGAAGCTGGACCCGCGTGAAGTGCCGTCGCCGCTGATCAACAAACCAGCGCCGGCCTTTGCGCTGCCCCGCCTGGACGACCCAGCACAGCAGATCAGCCTGCAAGACATGGCCGGCAAGGTCTGGGTGCTCAACGTCTGGGCATCGTGGTGCGCGCCTTGCCTGCTCGAGCACCCTTTGTTTGTGGACCTGGCCAAACGCAAGCCCGTCACCCTGGTGGGCCTGAACTACAAGGACAAGCGCGAAGACGCGTTGAACTGGCTGCGCCGCCACGGCGACCCCTACACCGCCACGATGGCCGATGCCAAAGGGCTGGTGGCCATCGACTACGGTGTTTATGGCGTGCCCGAGACCTTCGTCATCGACAAACAAGGCCAGGTGCGCTTCAAGCATGTCGGCCCGGTGACGCCTGAAGTGATGCGTCAAGACATTGAACCCCTTTTGAAAGCCCTGGATGTTTGATCGCGCCACACTCAGATCCTTGGCCGTTGCAGGCATGATCGCGGCCCTGTGTTGGTCCGTCTCCGGCCCCGTGTCGGCCCGAGACGCACTGCCCGCCACCGCCGACCCGGCGCTGGAAAAGCGCACGATGGACTTGGCTGCTGAGTTGCGTTGCCTGGTGTGCCAGAACCAGACCATCGCCGACTCTGACGCCGACCTGGCAGTGGACCTGCGCAACCAGGTGCGCCGCCTGTTGGGCGAAGGCAAGAGTGAGCGTGAGGTGTTGGACTTCATGACCGCCCGTTACGGCGACTTTGTGTTGTATCGCCCTCCCGTCAAGAGCAGCACCGCGCTGTTATGGTTCGGCCCGCCCGTACTGCTGGTGGTGGGCATGTTCACGTTGTGGACGATCCTGCGCCGCCGCAGCCGTCTGAGTGCAGACCGCTTTGATCCCGATGAGTATCCAGAAGATGATTTCGATGACCACCTGGCAGGGACGGCAGACGCCCCTGTTAGCCGCACCGCAGCCAATCGCTCTTGAGTTGCAGCCATGAATGACAGCGTAGGCGCCCTGCGCAGCCAATTGCTGAATTTGCAAAGTGAGCACGAGCGGGGCCGGATTGGCGCAGAAGCATTTGCCAGTGCCAAAGCCGACCTGGAGCAGCAGTTGCTGGCGCAGGTGATGCAAGCGCCGCCCGAGGCTGCAAAGCCTGCCCCACCGCGACCGAAAGCCGGCTTCACCGCATTGTTGTCAGTGGCTGTGCTGGCGCTGGCCCTCGTGGGCTACCTGTGGAAAGGTTCCCCGGGGGTGCCCAGCGTTGGCGCGCCCGGAGTGGCGGGATCGCAAGCAGAGATGGCCGAGCTGTCGCCCGCCGAGCAGGAAGCCAGTTTCGCCGCCGCGGTCGAAGAGCTGGCGCAACGCCTGGCCGCTGCACCCGACAACGGCGAAGGCTGGGCCATGCTGGCACGCTCATACGCCCGCTTGGCCCGCCATGCAGAAGCCATCCCGGCTTTTGAGCGTGCCATCCAGCTGACACCACAAGACGCCCGCCTGATCGCCGACTTTGCCGACACGGTGGCGATGCACAACGGCCGCACGCTCGAAGGGCGACCGACCGAACTGGTCGAGCAGGCCCTGAGAATCGACCCCGACAACGCCAAGGCGCTGGCACTGGCAGGCACGGCAGCCTTCAACCGCAAGGACTACAAAGCAGCGGTCGGCCATTGGGAACATCTGGCCCGCATCTCTGCCACCGACGCCGCCTTCTTGCCACAACTGCAGGGCAGCATCCAGGAAGCACGCTCGCTGGCCGGCCTGCCCGCTGCAGCGCCTGCTGCCGCAGCACCACATGCCGGCAACTCGGGCAATTCGAGTGGGGCGCAAGCCGAGGTCAGCAAAGCTGCATCGCCCAGCATCGGCCCTGTCGCCGCCGTCTCAGGCAGTGTCAGCCTGTCGCCCGACCTGGCCAGGTTGGCCTCACCCGAAGACACGGTCTTCATCTTCGCGCGCCCGGCAGATGGCTCACGCATGCCCTTGGCCATCCTGCGCAAGCAGGTCAAGGACCTGCCGCTGCAGTTCCGTCTGGACGACAGTCAGGCGATGGCGCCAGCGGCGCGCCTGTCGCTGTTCCCGCAAGTGGTGGTCAGCGCCCGCGTCAGCAAGTCCGGTCAAGCCACACCGATGGCGGGTGACCTGAGCGGCCAGTCCCACACCGTGGGCAACAGCGCACAGGGTGTGGTGGTGGTGATCAACGAGGTGGTCAGGCCCTGAGAGTGCCCCCAGACCTGCCGCTGCGCGTCAGGCCCCCCGAGGGGGAATGAGGAAACTTGGGGCGGCCCGGCGTTTCCTCATGAGGCTGAGAGTCTTTCGAACCTGCCCACTCATGACGCCAAAAGACGCCCGCTCGTCGTTGCAAATGCGCGCCATCGCCCGGGCTATGGCTGTGTTTTGCGCCTAGATCGGACGCCTTTTGACGCGCTGCTCGGTCACGCTCGAAAAACTCTCAGCCTCTGAGTCGCGCGCTCGGGTCCACGCACTGGCGCTCAAACCCGGGATGCTCAAGCACTGGCTTGCCTGAGGATGCCGTACAGCTGATCCTTCAGCAACAGCTTCTCTTTCTTGAGCTGCTCGATCTCCAGCGCCGTGCCGGGCTGGATGTGTGCTTCCTTGTTCTTGATCTGCTGATCCAGATCGTTGTGCTTGTCGAAGAGGCGCGTGAAGTGCGCGTCGTGTCCTTTGAGCTGAGTGATGAGATCGCGGTATTCGGGGAACATTGAAAAACCCTCCTGAACATTGAATGAGGTCGAGGCAGCACCAAAACTGAGCACATGGTACTGCCGGGCGCGGCCAGGATCGGCGGCCTGAGCTTGAGGCAGATCAAGAAGCGTGATGACGGGATTGGATGCTTCTTGGTCGCCTCTTGCTGTGGTCTTCAAGTGCAGGTCGATGCCGGCTTGAGGGGTCTTCGCAAGCCATCGGCGCCGGCACAGCGTGTCGTGGTGACAATGTTGGGGTGAGTGAAAGTGCCGCACACCAAAGGTTGTTCGATTTCCGTGACCCTCTTTCGGTTCGCGGCTGGGCGGCGTTGGACGACAGGGTCATGGGTGGCATCTCGCGCAGCAGGCTCAGGCACGACCCAGCCGGCTTTGCGGTATTCGAGGGCGTGGTCTCGCTGGAACGCAATGGCGGCTTCGCTTCGGTTCGGGCGCCTCTTGAGCAACCCGGCAAACCAGGGGCTGAGCGCTGCCAACTCGAAGTGCGTGGCGAAAGCAGACTTTTCAAGCTCAACCTGATCACCGCCGAGCGCTTTGACGCCATCAGCTACCAGGCAGAGTTCACACCCTTTGCAGAAGCCTGGCAGTTGGTGGGCTTGCCGTTGGCCAGCTTTCGCGCCAGCTTCAGGGGCCGCGCGGTTCCCGATGCTCCGCTGTTGGACCCCGCCGACATCCGACAGCTGGGCTTGATGATCTCCGGCGGGCAGGCGGGGAAATTTTCGCTGGATGTCCGCAGCATCTGGCTGTCTTGAATGAGGCGATACCGATGAAACGAGGATCCCATTTGCGCCTGTGGCAAGCTCTGGTGGTGGGCCCGGGGCTGCTGATCGGTGGCCCAGGTCTGCAAGCCCAGGCCCAGGCTCAAGCTCAGGCTCAAGCCCAATCGCAAGCTCAAGCCCAATCGAAGCCGCAGCCGCAGCCGCAAACGAGAGCGCTAACGCAAACGCCCGCCGCAGTGCAGTCTGTTCAGCCGCAGGTTGCTTCAGGCGCTTGCCCTGCCCTGCTCAACCACAGCGTGCCGCGCTTGCAAGACGACAAACCGCAATCGTTGTGCCAGTTTGCCGGCAAGGTGCTGCTGGTGGTCAATACCGCCAGCTACTGCGGCTTCACGAAACAGTACATCGGCCTGGAAGCACTCAATGCACGCTTTGCAGCCCGCGGCCTGGTGGTGATGGGCTTCCCTTCCAACGATTTCAAGCAGGAAGACGGCGACGCCAAGAAGATTGCTGACTTGTGCTTCAACACTTACGGTGTCAAGTTCCCGATGTTTGCCACGGTCTCGGTGCGTGGCAGTCAGGCCCACCCGCTGTTTGCCAGCCTGGCCAAGGCGACCGGCTCGCAGCCCAGCTGGAACTTCAACAAATACCTGGTGGGGCGCGACGGCACGCCACTGGCACACTTCGGCAGCAATGCCGATCCCACCAGCCCGGGGCTGGTCGCTGCCATTGAAAAAGCGCTGGCAGCAAGATGAAGCGAACAGCCGGATGCTGAACAGCGACCGGCAAGCCGGGCTTGTCCGACCCTTGCGGCGAGCCTGAGCGAAAATCGGGTGAACCCCGACACGGGACGGTTGGTTCAGGTCAACCTTGCCAACGGCAGGGTTCGCGCGGGTAAACCCCGCCAACAGCAGGGTTCGCGCTGCAGCAAGCACACTCGAAACATGAGTTCTTCTTCCGAGACGGCTGTTTCACCGATGATCAACCTGCGCGGTCTGAGCATGCACTACACGCTGGGCACGACGCGCATCGAGGTCTTGCGCCAGGTTGATCTGCAAATCGTCGGGGGCCAAAGTGTCGCGGTTGCCGGCCCTTCGGGTTCTGGCAAAACCTCGTTGCTGCTGCTGCTGTCAGGGCTGGAGCGCCCGGCTGCCGGTCGGGTCGAGGTTGCCGGCACCGACCTGGCCGAGCTGAGCCGCGATGCGCTGGCCGACCTGCGGCGAGACCACATCGGCATCATTTTTCAATCATTCCACCTGCTGCCCAGCCTGAGTGCGCTGGACAACGTGGCGCTGCCCTTGCAGATTGCCGGCCAGCGCGATGCCCTGACCCGCGCACAGGCGCAGTTGCAGCGTGTGGGCCTGGGCCAGCGGCTCAGCCACTACCCCAGCCAGCTCTCCGGGGGTGAACAACAGCGCGTGGCCATCGCCCGCGCGCTGGTGCACCGACCACAGTTGCTGTTGGCCGACGAGCCCACCGGCAACCTGGACGACCACACGGCAGCGCTGGTGCGCGAGTTGTTGTTTGAGCTGCACCGCGAGAGCGGCACCACGCTGGTATTGGTCACGCATGACCTGGACTTTGCGGCGCGCTGCGACCGCGTGCTGCACCTGCATGAGGGGAAACTGCGCGAAGCTGCTGCCGCGCCGGTGCCTCAAACGCCTGTGCTCGAGAAGCCTGTGCCCGAAACCGGCCCGTGGGGACCCGTCCGAACCGACGCCGATGCCGCCGCTCGTGGCCAGCCCGGCGTGCTCGCGACCAACCAAGCCAGGCCCACCCCGCATGCGATTTCTTCTTGACCTGGCCTGGCGCGACCTGCGCGCCGGTGGCCGCCCGCTGTGGGTCTTTGCAGCCTGTCTGGTGCTGGGCGTGGCTTTGGTGGCCGCAGGTGGAGGCTTGTATCGCCAGGTCTCGGCATCGATGCAGGCCGATGTGCGGGCCTTGTTCGGCGGCGATCTGGAGGTGGTCAACAGCCAGCCGCTGCCAGCCGAAGTGCTGGACTGGATGGGCCAGCGCAGTCAGGTCTCGCTGCTGACCGAGATGCGCACGATGCTGCGCAAGGCAGACGGCCAGTCGCAGCTGGTGCAACTGCAAACCGCAGACGCCGCCTATCCACTTTACGGCGCCCTGCAGTTGCAACCGAGCGCGCCGCTGCCCACGCTGCTGGCGCAGCGCAACGGCCTGTGGGGCGTGGCGTTGGACGCCACGGTGGCCACCCGCCTGAGCCTGTCGGTGGGCGACCGCATCGAGCTGGGAGACGCCGCGTTTGAGCTGCGCACGCTGGTGCTGAAGCAGCCTGACCGCGGCTTGCGCGCAGAGTGGCGAGGCGGGCCGGTACTGATCGCAGAAGGCGGCCTGGCTGAAACAGGCCTGGTGCAACCCCTGAGCCGGGTGGAGTATCACTACCGCGTCAAGACCCAGCGAGCCACAGCCGCATGGCGCAAGGATTTCTTCGACGCCTTCCCTGCCCTGCGCGCCGAAGTACGCACGGCCGACGAGCGCGGCGATCGCGTCACCGAAGTGCTGGGGCAGATCGGCTCTGGTTTGATGCTGGTGGGGTTCTCGGCGCTGTTCATCGGTGGGCTGGGCGTGTTCAACAGCGTTTGCGCTTACCTGGACGGCAAGCTCAGCACCCTGGCCACCTTGCGCGCTTTGGGCCTGCGAGATGCCCGGCTGGCCAGCGTGGTGCTGTTGCAGATCCTGATGCTGGCGGTGGGGGCCAGCACCTTGGGTGCGCTGTTGGGCGGCGCGATGGCGCTGGCGGGTTTGCAGATGGCAGCAGCGCAAGTGCCGCTGACGGCTTCCATCGCCACGCTGGTGCCGCCCTTGGTGCTGGCAATGTTGTTCGGGGTGCTGACGGCGCTGGCCTTTGCGCTGCCGGCGCTGGGTCGGGCCTTGAGCGTCAGCCCCGCTGCGTTGTTCAGAGGCATCGACGGCGGTGCACTGCAAACGCCCCGCGCGGCCTGGCTGCTGACCGGCCTGGCGGGCTTGCTGGTCATCGGCGCCTTGGTGACGGCGCTGCCCGATCCACGCTTTGGCTTGGCTTTTGTGGCGGCGACAGCGCTGCTGCTGATCTTGCTGGAAGGCGTTTTGCGCGCCATGCGCTGGGCCGCCCACAGGCTCTTGAGCCTTCCCGGCGCGCAGGGAAGTTTCGAGTGGCGGGTGGCGCTGTCGGCGCTGCAGCGGCCAGGCTCGCCGTTGCGCGCTTCGTTGCTGTCTCTGGGCTCGGCCTTGACGCTGCTGGTGGCTTGCACGCTGGTGGTGGCTTCGCTGCTGCGTGAGATCAACGAAACCGTGCCGCGGCAGGCCCCTGCGTTGGTCTTCTACGACATCCAGCCTGAACAAGAGGCGCCGCTGCTTGCGCTGATGGCCAGTGCGCCCAGCCTGCAAAGTGTGCAGGTCGCGCCGTTGGTGCTGGGCCGTCTGGCCGCAGTCAACGGCGAAGTGCTGGCCGACAGCGCCGTCGAAGGCCGCCGCGCAGAAGCCAGAGACGAGCAAAAACTCAGCCACCGCGAAGGCAACATCGATGATGTGGTCGTCACCCGCGGTGCCTGGTGGCCGGCAGGCGACAACAGCCGGCCGCGCGTGGCGATGGAGGACCGCGAAGCCGACCAGCTGGGTCTTCAAGTCGGTGACCGCTTGCGCTTCGAGATCATGGGCCAGCCGGTGGAGGCCGAGCTGAGCGCCATCTACGCCCAGCGCCGCATGCAGGCCCGGCTGTGGCTGGAAGCGATCTTCAGCGACGGAGTGCTCGACCCGTTCATCACCCGCCATGTAGGTGCTGCCTGGATGTCGCCCGAAGACGCCATCCAGATGCAGGACCGCCTGGCCGCTGTCGCGCCCAACATCGTCAGCGTGCGCACCCAGGCGGTGCTCGACACCACACGCGCCTTGATGGCCAGCGCCAGCGCGGGCCTGGCTGTGATCGCCCTGGCCTGCCTGGCCGCCAGCCTGCTGGTGCTGGCCAGCGTGGTGGCAGCCAGCCGCTCGCGCCAGATCTACGAGGCTTGCGTGATGCATGCCCTGGGTGCCCGCGTGGGCAGCCTGCGCCGGGTGCTGCAGTGGGAGTATCTGCTGCTGGCAGCGGCCACCGCAACTTTTGCCGTCGTGCTGGGCAGCGCTTTGGCCGCCAGCCTGCTGCGGGTGCGGCTGGATCTGGACCCTGCCGGCTTGTACTGGACCGGCATGCTGACCGCAGTCGGCGTCAGCGTGCTGAGCCTGGGCGCCGGGGCGCAAGTGCTGTTGTCACGCTTGCACATCTCGCCTGGCCGCCTGTTGCGCAGCGGCGGCTGAGTGTCAGCTCAAGCCACGCCGAGTGACTCCGCCTTGACCTGGCTCAAAGGCCCTGCTCGCGCACAGCGGCACGATAGGTTTTGAGACATCAGCCACGGGCCGCACGCATGAACACATCTCCACTCGCTGCAGGGCAGCGCGCCTTGCTGCGCGAGGCGCTGGTGCAGCGATTGCACCAGCTCGACAACCAACTCGCCAGCCATCACGAAGGTCTGTCGCGCACAGAACATGCGCGGCAGGTGTTGCAGCAAGACGGTGACGACGCGCCGCGGCCCCAACAACGGCCCCAACACTTACGGCCGCTGCGCCAGATGTCAGGCCGACATCGCCTTCGACAGGCTGCGTGCCAAACCCTGGGCCACGTTGTGCCTGGACTGCGCCAATGCACAGGAACGCGCCAAAGCGCGCACAGGTTAGGGCAACGTTGAACAAGTCGCTCGCGGCGCCCGCATCCCTGCTTTGGGCGGTCTGCGGCGTTGCAAATTCTCGCCCTAGCCCAGGCCATGTCTGCGGTTTGCGCCTTGCATCCCATCCCAAACCAGGACGCGGAGACTCGCGGACGCTCGCGGACGCTCGAAGGGACTTGTTCAGCGTCACCCTAGCAGGTGTCGTGCCCGGGCCTTGTGCCCGATCCTGGAGTGTCAGTCGGCCCCGGTGCACTCACCAGGTGCTGCGCCTGGAGGGTCTGGAATCAACTCTCATCTTAAAGGGGGTGCGACTCCGGCTGCTGCTGCCGGGCGCGCTGTAGGACCCACCGGCCCGCACGCAGTGCCTGCGCAGGAAACAACAGCAGCAAGGCCAGGCTGTAGATCAAAGTGCCCAGCATCGCAGCCGCTGCCAACTCCAGCACCTGCGCTCCAGCCTGCCAACCCATGTGGGCAAGCATCGCCAGCCCCGCGTACATGGCACCCGAGGCGCACAGAATGCGAGAGTAAACGCCCAACGGCGCCTGCAAGCCAAAGCGCCGCCGCAAGTAGGCCCAGTCGCCCACTGCAATCAGCGCCGCCGCCACAGCGCAACCGATCACCGCGCCTGGCACGCCAGCCCACCACAGGCCGATGACGGCCGCCAGCACCGTCAGCAGCGCTTCTGCAGCGTCCAGCACGACCATCGCACGCGGCGCTTCACACAACAGATACAACTGATCCCAGCCGTGGGTGCGCAAGTTGCGGATGCAGGCGCCCAAGAGCGCCCAGGGCAGCACAGCCAAGGTCATGGCGTGGTACTCGGGCGCCACCAGCAGTTCGACAAAGGGCTGCGCCAGCGCCCACATGCCGGCTGCTGCTGGCGCCAGCAGCGCCAGCAGCAGCGCAGAGTTGTTGGACAGTTGCCGCTTGGCGCCTGGGCTGTCGCCGGCTTCCATGGCCTGGATGGCCAGCGGATAGGCCGCAGCAGAGACAGTCATGGCCGCCACGCTGGCCAGTCGCGTGGCCAAACCCCAGCCCAACGACATCAGGCCCAAGGCCACCGCGCCCGCGCCATGCAGCACGACAAAGCGGATGCCGTTGCCGCCAATCCAGCACAAGAAGTTGGACAAGGCCACGGGCGCGCCAAAGCTCAGGGCAGCACGCAGCATCTCTCGGTCAGGCACTACAGGCCGCGTCAGCAGGCCCATCTTTGCCGCCACGGCAAAACCGATCACGGCCTGCGACAAGCCGAACACACCCAGCACCTGCGTGGGTGTGGACAAGCCCATGCGCATGCCCAGCAGCGTCAGCGCCAGCCCACCCAGCGGGGCGGCGATCTGCACCAGCGAATAAGCACCGATGGCGGCCTGGCCACGGGCCCGCTCGCTCAAGAATCCGAGGCTGCTGCGTGTGACGGTGAACAAACACGCCACAGCGTAGAAGTGCCAGGGCACCGAAGGCTCGGTGACAGCGATGATGGCCACCGTGCCCACCACCTGAGCCACTGAAGACAGCAGCACGACGGCGCCGGCCGCGCTGGCCAGCAGATGGGCAGAACCCTGGGCTTCGAACCTGGCGCCGTAGCGCAGCGCAAAGGTGGTCCACCAGGACAGGCAGACCAGAAACACCAGCTCCTGGCTGGCAAAGATCAGCATCGTCAGCCCGTAGTCGGCGGCGCCCAGTGCGTGCGTCAGCACGATGGCGGTTGCAAACTGCAGCAGCGGGCTCAGCAACTGCGCCGGCAGATAGGCCAGGGTGTGTCGGATCAGCACTTGCTTGCCTGCGCCTCTTGGCCTTCAGCCCAGGTCGCGTGGCGCGCCGGCGGGTGGGGCCCCAGCTTGACCCGCAGCAGGTCCCGCACCCGTGCCGTGGATGATGCAGAGCTCTGAGGCAAAGGCATCGGTGCGGTTGTTGAAGTACTCGCCACTGGCAAACCAGCGCTCGCGGGGTCTGAACATCATCGTCGTGCTGCTGCTGGTGTCCTGGCTCTCGCAAATGAAGACAGCCAAGCCGAGCGGCATCAGCCCCCGCGCCAAGGCCCCGCGGTGGCGCAGCAGCAGTTCACGGTCCTCGCAATAGATCAGTTGCGCGGCTGGCAGACCGCGCACGCTGCTGCGCAAGCAAATGAACAGCTCTTTGCCCTCACTGTGCTCCAGCACCAGCGGCAGGCAATCCAGCTCGCGGTGGGCTTCGATCATGGCTCTGGGCGGGCCGATGTCGGGCCAGGCTTCTGCCGGGTCGAGCAGCCGCACCTGGGCACCGGTGGCTGGGTGCATGCACAGCAGCGGCAAGGCATGCAGGCCGATGCCGCTGTTGATGGCCTGCATGCCGAGCTTGGGCAGCACCTGCTGCAACTCGGGCGTGGCTGTGAGGTCGGTGTAGACATGGGCCTTGTTGGCCAGGACGCCGCGCAGCATGAAGCCGGCTCGCCAGCGAAAGGCCTCGCGGGCATACCAACTCGAGATATTGACGACGCAGCTTTGGCTGCCGTCTGCATGCCGACGTGGGCTGGCCGGGGTCAGTACAACGCCGACCGGTGTCTGGCCATCGAGCATGAAGTAACCCAGCGGGTGCGGGACCAGTTCGTTGCCCCCGAAGCGTTGCAGCCTGTGCAGCGCGGCACGCCAGAAATCGTCGCTGCGCTCGGGGAATCCTTCACGCAGCAACGCAACGGCTTGTTCGAACTCTGATTCGTCAAACGCGCGCATGGCTGTGCATCAGATGCTGTCAGCACCTGATGAGGCATTTTTGCGCTGCGGGTCTTCGCAAGCAGCAGCGTCCGCAGCAGCAGCGGCAGGCCTTTGGCTGTGGCGCAAGCCGCCCATGCGGCGCCAGAGCGCGACGACCCGCGGGTGACTCTTCAGGCGGCGGCGCAGCCGCCAGCCCCACAAGGCCGGCAGCCCCCTGGGGCTGAGCGCCTCGCAGGCATCAACCAATGCGATCGTGCGCATGTTCAAGGCGTGTTTATGGTGGTAGTCGCCGATGCCGAAGTCAAAGTGTTGGCGGCCCTGGCCATGAAAGTGTCGGGCGGTTTGTTCGTCAAGAAGGCGGGCCGGCGAACAAGCTTTCCAGGCTTCGCCACCGATGCTTTGCCGCAGACCCATGTAGCGGTGCCCGTTGACCAGCCCAAAGAGCGCCGAGACCACTTCGTCGCCGTCTATCAAGGCCGTCATCACGACCTGGCTGCCCGGGTTGGGGCAGGACAGACTGTCCAGGATCAGTTGGCGATAAAAGGCCTTGCATTCGGGTGCATCCAGCTTGTAGGGCGTCTGCAGCGCTTTCATGCGCTGGCTCTGTTGCTGCTCCAGCACCTCAAACAGGGCCAGCGCCTGCTGCGGATCTTGCTGGTGCTCAAAACGCGCCACAGGGCTGCGCTGAAAGACCCGCCAACAGCGCTCGATCTCCTTGCGGGTGCGTTTTTCGAGCGATCGGCGCCACGTTTCCCACTCACTCTCGGGCGCCACGTCGAAGACGTTGCCAAACATTTCGCAGGGTCGCTGTTCCAGCACCAGCGCCAACGGGTTGGGTCGGTCGCCCGCCTCAAGCAAAGCAGAGGGCAGCAACTTGTGGGCAAAAAACAAGTCATGGCCCGCCAGCGCCTCACGCACAGCGGCCCACAGCGCTTGGGCGGCTTGTTTTTCAGGCAGTTGCCCGTGCCAATCCGGGGCCAGTATCGGTGCGTTGTAGTCCACCACGCCGGCGTCTGCAAACTCCACCACACGCAAGCCACCGCGCCGTCTGCTCACCAGCGGCAGCAACGCAGCCACTTGGCCGCTGGCGCGCAGGCGCACGATCAGCCACAACGGTTTGCTGCCTGGGCTGCGGCCGAAAGTCGTGTACCAGGCGCGCAGCCACGCGGGGCTGTGAAAGGGCAAGGAGCGGTCGTCGTGCAGCGCGGCGCAGCAGGCGATGAACTGATCCAGTTCTGTGCCGATTTCTGCACTGAACTGGGTGCTGCGAGCAGCCCTCAAGAAGGACCTGCGCTCAGCTGCGGGCGACAAGATCGACATAGCCACCCGGTGCATCCGGTGCCATTCTGAAGTCCACAGGGCGGGACTGGCGTTGCATCGTGGTCGCCCAAGGGCTGCGCCGCCAGGCCGCCTGCAACGCGGCCTTGGTCCAGTAGCTGGGGCCCGCGAGCGTGCGCTTCCTGGCCCGGATGCCCAGCTTGTGTCGCAACACGGCGTTGGCCAGGTGCATCTTCTGCGCCCGCCGGTTCTCGTCTGTCCAGTGCTCTGTGGTGACTGAGATGTTGAGGCAGTCTTCGTTGTCGACACGGTGCGGGGAGTTCAGCGGCCAGCTCAGCATCTGGCCTGGCTGCAACTCGAAGACCAGCGCCTGCTGATCGAAGGCCGGGTCGTAGACCAGGCTGAATTCAAAGCCGGTGTAGGCGATGTCTTCCAACCACTCGGGCAACAGGTAGGGCGCAACGGGGGGATAGAGCCAAACTTTCTTGCGGCCCCTGATCTGCCACAGCAATTGCCCGGGCAAGTCGCAGTGATAGTGGACTTGCGCCCTGGGGGAGGAAATCAGAATGCCCATCTTCAGCGATCTGGCGCTGAAGCCGGGTACAGCTGCCTGGACTTCGGCGTAGGCGCGCTGCAGCAGTCCGGCGCAGGCCTCGTCCTGTGTGTGCACCTCACGCAGGTTCAACCACAAGCTGCCGCCTGCGATGGCCTGCATCAGCTGCGCACCCGAAGCGTCGCCGATGTCACCTTCACGCCACTTGCGGGCACTTTCCCGTCCGCCTTCTCCTTGACGATTGGTCATCACCAAGGCGTACTGGCTGCGCGGGTAGCGTTCGATCAAGGCGCACAGGGCCTGGTCCTGGAAGGCCTGGTGCTCGTGCAGTCGGTGCTGCAGGCGCAAGGGCCTCTGGTTCCAGCCCTGGCGCGACTCGTCACTCCAGGTGTGAAATATGTCTGCTGACATTGAAATCCAGCTTCCGCAAAATTGATTCCTGATCGGCTTGCGACTTTGTGGTCGTTGGCCAGCACGGATGGGTGAAACCGACCCCTGGCAACAGCCGCGCAGCGCTTGTGCTGGCGGCTCTTGAGGCATCTCGCACCAGGTTCAAAGCCTGGCAGCGGATTTTGAGCTGTGAGGGTGCTTCGGGTTCGTCGTTTCTTCTCACAAACTCCCGCCTTGGAAAGGTTGCATGCCTGCGGTGACGGCCCAGCGTGTCATGGGTCACACATCGACAAAAGTGCCGCCGGTGCCGTCCGATCGGGAGGTTCGAAACACCCAGGTAGGCAAAGCAGCGTGGCGCACGAGCCATCTTGATGCAAAGCCACGACGGCTCCGAACCACGTCAAAACTCGCATGTGATTTTAGGGCGGCACTTTTTCTTGCTTTGCGGCTTTGCATCGATTCACAGTCCCGCGACTGAGGGGGCTCGCTGCAGGCACAAGGTCGCGCTTCTGTCTAAGATTTCTGCAACCCTGGCGACAAGACTCAAGCTTGCAGGGGCCCTGCCGAAAAGGCCGTCAGAGCTTCGAGGCTTTTGGGCTCCATTCCTGCGGGCTGCAGCCGGCCTCCTGCGGTTTGTGCTTGCCTTTCATCCGAATCCAGTTGTACTTCCGGTCCTCATGCCCCTGCCCACGCCCATGCCCATGCCCATGTCACTGCAAAACCGCCGACCTCGCCAGCACAGCCGGCAAGGTGCAGGCTGGACTGCGGCTGCGCGCCGGATCGGGATTCTGGGCTTGAGCTTTGCGCTGGTGGCTTGTGTATCTGCGCCGACACAGACTGGGCCTCAGGCTGACGCCACATCGCAAGGCGCGCCAAGACTGGGCACCGCCAATGCGGCCGCAATCGTGCCCGGCCTGGGCACATTGCCAAGCTACAGCGTTGGCGCAGGGGATGAGCTGAACTTCCGCTTTATCCATCTGCCCGAGCTCAACACCGTGGCCCAGGTGCGTGCTGACGGTACCGTGTCCTTGCCGTTGCTGGGCCAGATCAAGGTGGCCGGGCAAAGCCTGGAGGCACTGACCCAGCAGGTGCAAAGCGCTTTGGCATCACGCGCGCGACGGCCCGAGGTGGTCATCAACGTGCAGGGCAATCTGCCTTCACAGCGGATCTTCGTGGGCGGCGAGGTGGTCAAGCCCGGAGTTCAGTCGCTGGCAGGCAGCTTGACGGTGCTGCAGGCTGTGATGTCTGCAGACGGTTTGCGCGATACCGCGCAACCACGCGAGGTGACGGTGCTGCGGCGCGACGCGGCAGGGCAGAGCAGAGTGCTGCGGCTGGACCTGGACGCCCTGATGGCCGGCAAGGCGGGGGCCAGCGATCTGCAGCTGATGCCCTTCGACGTGGTGATCGTGCCGCGCAGCGGCATCGCCAACGTCGGCCTGTGGGTGGATCAGTACATCCGTCGGGTGTTGCCGATCAGTCTGGGTTTCAGCTACACGCTGGGCCGCAACACCTCGCTGCAATGACTACGCGCGCCGTTATCGACACCGCCTGGGCGCAGACCCAGATGCAAGTCTCACCTCACGCAGATGCATCGTGGGAGCCCGCACCGTTCTCTTCCAAGCTCACGCTGCGCGACATCTTCACCGTGGTCTTCCACGACCGCAAGCGCATCGCAGCAGCGTTCCTGATCGGCTTGCTGTTGACTGCCATTGCTGTGGCACTGATGCCCAAGCGCTACACCGCCGAAGCCTCGCTGTTGCTGCGCCTGGGGCGCGAGTACATCTATACGCCTGAAGTGGGTGACCCCAGCCAGGTGCAGACGATGGCCTATGACCGCGAGCAGACGCTGGTGGCCGAGGCCAAGATCCTGACCAGCAACGACGTGCTGAACCGCGTCGTGCAGCAGGTCGGCGTGGCCACGCTGTACCCTGATCTGGCCAGCGGCAACCTGCCTGCCGAAGCCAAGCAGGCGCGCGCCACTTTGGCGCTGGAGCGGGCGCTGGATGCCGAGTTGCTGCGTGGCTCCAATCTGCTGCAGGTGCGTTTCAAACACGAAGACGCACAGGTTTCGCTGCAGACCTTGGATCGCATCATCGAGGCTTACCTCGAAAAGCGTCTGGAGGTCTTTGCCAGCAATTCGCGCGGCGGCGCCGAGGCCGACATGCTGCAACGCAAGGCACAGCTTGATGCGATCGAAGCCAGGCTGGCCGAGTTCAAACGCAAGCGTGGCATTTCTTCGTTCAATGAAGAGCAAAGCCTGTTGCTGGCGCAGCGCAATGCGATCGAACAAAGGCGCTCCGACGTGGCCTTGGCGCAGGCCCAGGCGGGTGGCCGCAGCGAGTCTTTGAACCGTCAGTTGTCCAGTCTGCCCGTCGAGGTGCGCCTGTCCAGCGAAACCCAACGCGGCGAGGCTGCAGAAGCTGCACGCAAGGTGCTGCTGGATCTGCGCCTGAAAGAACGCGAAGCCAGCAGCAAGTACTTCGACAACGAGCCGCCGGTGATCGAAGCGCGCGCCAACGTGCAGCGTGCGCAGGAAGTGCTGCGCGAGTTGGAAGCGCAGCCGCCCAAAGTGGTGCGCTCAGGCCGCAGCCCGGTGCGCGAAGGTGCGGAGACCGAGTTGGTGCGCAGCAACGCCGATCTGCTGCAGTCCAGGGCCGGCACTGCCACGCTGAGCAATCAGCTGAGTGCCATCAACAAGCGCGTGGCTGAACTGAGCCGGAGCGAGGATGATTTGCGCGCCCTGGAGCGCGAACGGCGCCTGGCCGAAACACAGTACGAAGCCGCCACCAAGCGCTTGCGTGACGAGCGGGTGGGCAGCGAGCTGGATCGCCAGCGCAAGTCCAACGTCAGCGTGGTGCAGCGGCCGGCGGTGCCGATGGAGGCGCAATCGGCACGCCGCCTGGTGCTGGTGGTCGGCTTGATGCTGAGCTTGTGCGCCGCGCTGTTGACAGGTTTTCTCAGCGCTTTGTGGCGCGACACTTTCCTGACCCCGGGCGAGGTCCAGCGCAGGCTGGGCGTGCCGCTGCTGGGGTCGGTGCCCCGGATGACGGCGTGACCCTGCATGCCCCGCTGATTGCGACACCGCAGCGCGCAACAGATCCTGCGACCTCCGTTGCGCCAGCCGCCGCCGCCGTGACAGCGGAGCGCCGTCGTCTGCTGACGCTGGCCGCCAGCGCAGCCTGGGTCGGCACGCCGACGGCAGCCTTTGCAGCCCCGGGTGGCCGGCGCGGCGGCGCTGCGGTGGGCCCGTTGCCGCGCCTGGCCAAAGGTCTGAACCTGTCGCACTGGTTCGAATACGAGCGCGGCCAGGGGCTGGATTTGCCCGAGATGCAGCAGCTGCTTGCAGCAGGGCTGGACCACGTGCGCATCCCTGTGGACCCTGCCGTGGGCGGCTGGTTGCCCGAGCGCATGGCGCCGCCCGACTTTCTGGCCGCGCTGCGTGATGCAGCCGGCATGGCGGTGCGGGCGGGGCTGGAAGTGGTGATCGATTTGCACCTGGAGCCCAGCGACAAGCAGCGCATCGAAGACAGCCCCGAGCTGGAGAGCGGCCTCGTGCGGCTGTGGACGCAGATGGCCGGCGCTCTTGTGGGTCTGCCCGCAGACAAGCTGGCCTTCGAGCTCTTCAACGAGCCGCAGTACTACGGCTTGCAGCGCTGGCGCTGGCCGCCTTTGCAGCGCCGTCTGCTGGCCGCCGTGCGCGCGCTGGCGCCGCAGCACCTGGTGCTGCTCAGTGGTTCGGGCGGTGGCAGCTTTGAAGCCCTGTCCGGCCTCGCCACACGCACGCCCGGCCCGGTGGCTTATGTCTTCCACCACTACGAGCCATTTCTTTTCACGCACCAGGGCGCGGCCTGGCTGGATGAGCGCTACACCACCGCCGGCCTGCGCAGCGGCTTGCATTACCCGCCGGGTGCAGCAGCCGATGGCGAGCTGCGCCTGTCGCGCCCGCACCCTCGCGCAGCGCAAGAGCTGCAGGATTACTACCGCAGCGGTTGGGGGCAGCAGCGCATGCACTCGGAGATGCAGCGCGCCGGCCAGTGGGCGCGCCAGCGTGGCGTGCGCTTGCTGTGCAACGAGTTTGGCTGCATCCGTGCCCAGGTGGATGTGGCCTCACGCTACCACTGGCTGGGCGATGTGCGTCGCGCCCTCGAAACCCAGGGCATCGGCTGGACGGTGTGGGACTACACCGACATCTTTGGCATCACGCGCCAATCGGCGCAACTCGGTCATCTGGGCCGGCGCCAACTGGATTCTGAAGCCTTTGCTGCACTGGGACTGAGCAGCCAAAGGATGGTGCGATGAATTCGTTGGCCCCGCGCAGCCGCGGTGTGCTCTGGGCAAACCCCGAGGCACCAGCGTACCGAATGGCCTGGTGGCTGCTGGTGGCAGGCATGACGGCCTACATGACTCTGTCGGCGTCCGGACTGTACGTATTGGGCATCCCCTACGACGCGCCCTACGGATCCTTCCCGGCCAAGCTGCATCCTGGCACCTACCTCTTGACGCTGTCGTGGCTGCTGGCACTGGGCAGCCGAGGGCACCTGATTGCCGAGGCTGTTGCGCAAGCCAGGAAGGAGCCGCTGCTCAGTGGCTACCTGGTGTGCATGGTGCTGGCATTTCTTTGGGCTGCCGCCCGCCATGGGCCCGGCGGGCTGGCGTTCTTCTTCGATACCTTGTGGATGCCGGCGGTGGCCGCACTCTCTGCCGCACTGCAGCCGCGCCATCGGCAGCGCCAGCTGCTGGTGGCGATGATGGTGTTGTTGTTGCTCAACTCGGTGCTGGCGTTGGGCGAGGTTGTGCTGGGCCAGCGACTGATTCCGTTGTTCCCTGAGCGGCCGGACTACGTGGAGGAGTATCCCTTTCGCGCATCGGCCTTGATTGGCCACCCGTTGTCCAACGCCCTGGCCACCATCGCGTTGTTGCCCGCAATCTTTCTGATGCCTTGGCCGACGTTTTGGCGCTTGCTGGCAGCCGTGCTGCTGGTGCTGGCCTTGCTGAGCTTTGGCAGTCGGGCTTCGCTGGCAGGGCTGGCCTTTTATGGCCTGCTCGCTTGTGCGTATCTGCTGCAGCGCGCGTTGCGAGGCGGCTTCAGCTACCTGCAGTTGACGGGTGGCCTGGTGGGCGGCGTGTTTGGGCTGACCGCTTTGGGGGCCCTGGTGGCCATCACGGGTGTCGGTGATCGCATCTTCGCCAACCTGAGCTGGGACCAAAGCGCCAGCGTGCGCCTGCTGGCTTGGGATGTGCTGGCCTACTTCAATGGCGCAGACTTCTGGTTTGGCATCCCGATCACCAGCATCGACGCCGTCGCGCTGCGCGTGGGCATCGACCCGCGCTACGAAGCGATCGAGAACTTCTGGATCTATCTGCTGTTGTTGCTGGGCCTGTTTGGCTTCTCGCTGTTCGTGGCCGGGCTGTCGATGCTGCTGCTGTCCATGTGGAAGAAGTCGCCGCCCCTGCTGCGGTTGGCGATGGTCGTCCACCTGGTGCTGGCCAGTGGATCGAACACGCTGTCGTCCAAATCAACTTCGCTGCTCTATGTGGTGGTGGCGATCCAGTGCGCAACGGCCTTCGTTCGGTCACCGCAGCAACAGAAGCAGCTGCTGCTGCGGGCCGGCGAGCGGCCGACGGTCATGGGAGCTTGGCGATGAATACGGGCAAGGTGCGCATCTTCTACCCTGCAGATCCTGCCGGAGTGGTACCCGGCGGCATCGACACCTTTATCCGCGGCATCATCAAGTGGGCGCCCACGGAGTTGGAGTTCAGCCTGGTGGGCATGAGCACCGATGTGCGGGCACGCCCTGTCGGCCGCTGGACGCGCTGCAAGGTCGGTCAGCGGGAGTTTGATTTCTTTCCCGTGGTGTCGGTGTCCAACGCAGGCGGGCGGGGCTTGTTTCCGCTCTCGCTGCGGTTCACCGCAGGGGCGCAGCGTTTCAGATCCAGGCTGCTCGATGATTTCGACGTTTTCGACTTTCACAGGCCCGAGCCCAGCCTGCTTTATCTCAACGATCCCAGGCCCAAGAATGCCTTTTGGCACCAGGACCCGAAGACCATCGAGGGCGCGGGTTCGGACAATCTTTGGCGGCGCATGCCGGCTGGTTACGCCAAGCTGGAATCGCGCGCCGTGTCGCAGTTGGCCAGCGCCTGGTGCGTGCGCGAGAGCGGCGTGCAAACGCTGCGCGAACGTTATCCCGCTTTGGCCGAACGCGTCAATTTTCTGCCGACCTGGGTCGATGCCGAGGTCTTTGCGCCTGCTTCTGACGCCCTGCGTGCAGACAACCGGATGGCGTTGGCGCAGGAACTGGGCATCTCGCCGCAGTCTGCCTGGATCATGTTCGTCGGCCGCCTGGATACGCAGAAGAACCCGGCGTTGTTGCTCGAGTCGTTCATCAAGGTCTGCAGGCGTGGCCGCGACGCGCAGTTGCTGCTGGTGGGTGATGGCGTACTCAAGCGCGATCTGCAGCGCCAGGCCAAGGCCGCCGGGATGGCTGACAGGGTGCATTTTCTGGGCTTGCTGCCGCAATCCAGGATCGCAACCTGGTTGCAGGCCGTCGACCTGTTTGCCTTGTCTTCAGCCTATGAAGGCATGCCGATGGCCTTGCTCGAAGCGATGGGATGTGGCACCCCGGCAGTGGTGACCGATGTCGGCGAGGTTCGCCGCGTCATCAAGAGCGGCAGCAACGGCATGATCGCCGGCAGCCACGATGCCCAGGCCTTTGCCCAGGCCATGGGGCTGGCGCTGGACAATGCAGCGGGCTGGCGCGACGCTGCTGTGCAGGCCGTCAAGGCCTTTTCGCCGGCGCAGGTCCTGGCGCCGGTGTACCGCAGTTACCTCAAGCTGGCGGCTGCCGCGCAACAGGTGCAAGAGGCGGTGACGGCGCAGGACCTGGAGTCAGGGCAGACGCGCACCCGCCACCCGGTGATGGGTGTCCCCATCGATGTGTTGCGCGGCAGCTCGGCCGTCGGCCGCATGATGCGCTGGGCGCGGGCCTTCGAATCCAGAACGGTCTGTTTCGCCAACGTGCACTCCACCGTGCTGGCCAGCCGCAACAAGAGCCATATGTTGTCTTTGCGCAGCGCCGATCTGGTGGTGCCCGATGGCGCGCCTGTGGCTTGGACTTTGCGTCGCCTGGGCCATCCACGGCAGGACCGCGTCGACGGCCCGGGCACGATGTGGCGGCTGTGCGCTGCGGCGCGCGAACACGGCGTGCGCATCGGCCTGTTCGGCGCCACGCAAGAGACCCTGGATGCCTTGCAAGCCACGATGTCCAGACGTTTTCCAGGTCTGCAGATCTCTTACGCCTACGCGCCGCCGTTTCGTGAGTTGAGCGAGGCTGAAGACGAACAGGTCTGTGCCGACATCCAAGCGGCCGGCGTGGGCCTGCTGTATGTCGGATTGGGTTGCCCCAAGCAAGAGCGCTGGCTGGCCCAGCACCGCGGGCGCATTCCTGCTGTGATGCTCGGCCTGGGCGCAGCCTTTGACTTTCACGCCGGCAAGGTGTCGCGGGCGCCGCGCTGGATGCGCAGCTACGGGTTGGAGTGGCTGCACCGGCTGTCTGCCGAGCCCGGCCGCCTGTGGTGGCGCTACCTGTCGTCCAACACGGCATTCCTGTGGGCGACGCTGCGCAGCGGCGCACTGCTGGGAGGCGCGCGGCGCAGCGCCGAGCGCGCTGCCCGAGCAGAACCTGCACCCGCCGCCACCGTGGTGCCTTCGATCTTCGTTGAAACCCGCCTGGCGCCGGAAGGCGATACTGGAGGCCCCATGAGTTCACCCCTGCAACAGCGCGCCATCGCCGATCTGGTGGCCCGCATCGACGCCCAGGCACCGGGCAGGCGCTCGCGCATCATCGGCTTCGTATCGAGCAAGAGCGGCGAAGGCACGAGCACGGTGGCGCGCGCCTTTGCACAGTCCAACGCCGAGGCGATGGGGCGCAATGTGTTGCTGCTGAGCACGGCCGCGCCCGCTGGCAGCCGGCCCAGCGTGATCGACGCCGTGCGCGACGGCGAACGCATGGGTGATGCTTTTGACAAGCAGAGTTATGGCTACACCGAAGCTGCGCTGGGTGTGCGGGCCGATGGCAAGCGCAGTGCGTCCTGGAACCTGGTGGCCAGCTCTGAACTGTGGCGTGCATTGCGTGAGAGTTTCGAGCTGGTGGTGGTGGACATCGAATCCGCTGAGAGCTCGGACGCTGCGCTGAAAATCTCGCCTTTGTGCGACGGTGTGGTGGTGGTGGTGGAGGCGGCGCGCACCCGGGCACCCGTGGTCAGCCAGTTGCTGCAGAACCTGGACGCGGTGCGAGCCCGCGTGCTGGGCACGGTGCTGAACAAGCGACGCTTTCATTTGCCTGCTCGGCTCTATCGCTGGCTGTGAGCCACGGCTGTTGTGATCCTCGCTGGATCTCGCTGCTGTTGCACTGGCACCCCAGCCAGCGCTGTGGGCCGTTGGCAAACGCGGTGCTTTGGTTGTGAGCAGCGTCTTGCGCAACCTGGGTCCGACTGAAGGCGCGCCCGCTGCGGACCCCCAGGCTGGATTCCAGCCGGTGCGCTGGCAACTGGATCCAGCCCTCGCTGCGCCGGCCTGGCTGCAGCGTGCGTTTGACATGCTGCAGCGCCAGTCTGCTGCTGGGCTGGCCTCCGATTCGGCGCAGCCAGCGGCGGTATTGCAACTGGAGCCCGCCACGCCTGGGATGGCCTCATCTGCAGGCGTCTCGGTGCCGACTGCCTTCCTGCTGACAGATGACCAGGGCCGGCTGTTGCATCCCCGCTGGCCCTTGCTGCACGACATCACGGCTGGGCGCGGCGTCGGTTTGGTGTTGTGGCAGTGGCTGGGTGAGCGGCGCTGGCAGCGCAGCCACCAAACCAGACTGGCAGCGGGTCACCGCTGGGCTGAAAGCGGCACGGTGTTGGCTCGGGCCCTGGTACTGCTGTTGGGGCAGGTCAGGCGGCAAGACTTGGGTGCGGCCGCGTCCACGACACCGGTCGGCAGCGGGAGCCCGGATGCCCGGTCGGTGTCGGCCGCGCAGCCGCTGACGGCACCGCAGGTCTGGGCTTGCCGCTGGGCTGGCGCCTGGCGCGCCTGGCGGGCGGTCCAGCGCTCCAGGCTGTTGCGCGAAGAGTGGCGCATCGGTGTTGTCGATGCGCCTGTGCACCGGTTGTTGCAGGGCGATCCGATGCCGCCGCCACGTTGGTTGTCCACGCCGCCGGGCCTGGGCTACTGGGCCGACCCGATGGGTCTGGGGCTGCAGCATGACCACCTGGTGTGCGAGTACTACAGCGAATTGACAGGCCTGGGCCAGATCGAGAGCCTGGCGCTCGGCCCCGATGGCGAAGTGCTGCAGCGCCAGCTGTTGCCGATGGGCGCCGGCAAACATGCCTCGTTTCCACTGCTGGTGCAGATCGACGGCCGCTTGCTGGGCATTGCAGAGACCGCAGCCCTGCGGGAATGCGTGATCCACGAAGTCGACGCCCAAGGGCAGTGGCACCCGATCGCAGCCACGCTCAAAGGCATTGCGGCGGCCGACCCGGTGTTGTTCCAGTGGCAGGGGCTGTACTGGTTGGCCTACACCGACATCGACGTCGGCGAGATGGACAACCTGTGCCTGCAAAGTGCGCCTTCATTGCAGGGGCCGTGGACGCCGCATCCGCGCAATCCGGTCAAGATCGACATTGGTGGTGCCCGCATGGCAGGTGGCATGTTGTTGCACCAGGGCGCGTTGTATCGGCCAGGGCAGAATTGTCTCGGCGCTTATGGCGCAGCGGTGCAGATTTACAGGATTCGCAAACTCACTGCCACGGAATTTGAAGAAGAGCCGGTGCGCAGCCTGGTGCCGGATCCAAATGGGCCTTGCCCGGATGGCCTGCACACCCTCAGTGCCTGGGGCGAACGCACGCTGATCGATGGCAAGCGCTACGTCTTCAGCCCATCGGTGGTGTGGTGGAAAGTGCGGCGGCGTCTGGGCCGCACTGCTGCGCCATGACAGCAGTGCAAGCCCGGGCCAGCCAAGACGCGGGCAGGGTGGCCGTGTTGATTCCGCATTTGCGCACCGGGGGCGGCGAGCTGTCGATGTTGCGTCTCGCCGCCGGGCTGGCCCGAGGCGGCCTGAAGGTCGATCTGCTGGTCCACACGCTGCAGCAAGCCGAGTTGGTGGTGCCGGCCGAACTGGGGGTGGTCGAGCTGGATCGCAACGGCCGACTCGGCAGTCTGGGCAGCGTGCGCGTGTTGGCAAACTGGCTGCGTGGGCCGCAGCAGCGGCGGCCACACTGGTTGCTCAGCGCCTTCCCGCACACCAACGTCGCCGCCGTGGCCGCCCGCGCCTGGGCCCGCAGCGACTGCCGCTGCGTGATCAGCGAGCATGCACCACTGTCGCTGCAGATTCAGCGTCAGGGCAATTTGCGCTATCGCGTGCTGCCGCCCTTGGTGCGCTGGGCTTACCCACGGGCCGATGCGGTGGTCGCGGTCTCGCAGGGCGTGCGGGATGATCTGCAGCGCCTGGTGGGGCCGGGTCTGCGTTTGCACACCATCGCCAACCCGGTGTTGGACGATGAAACGGCCTGGCCTGCAGGCGCCACTTCTGCAGCGCCCGATGGCGGTGATGGCGGTGATGCTGGCACCCCACTGCACCCCTGGCTGAAGGACCAGCGACTGCAGGTGGTGTTGAGTGTGTCGAGGCTGAGCGAAGAGAAGGACATTCCGACGCTGCTGCGGGCCTTTCTGCAAGTCCACGGGCAACGGCCGCAAGCGCGCCTGCTGCTTGCCGGCGAAGGCCCGGCGCGCAGCATGTTGCAGCGTCTGGTGGCCGAGCTGGGTCTGGACGAGGTGGTGGCTCTGCCCGGTCGCATCAGCAAGCCCAGAGCCTGGATGCAGGCGGCGACGGTCTTTGCTCTGGCCTCCCAGTACGAAGGCTTTGGCAATGTGCTGATCGAAGCCTTGGCCAGTGGCACGCCAGTGGTCAGCACCGACTGCCCGGTGGGCCCGCGCGAAATCCTGGACGGCGGGCGTTTCGGCAGTCTGGTGCCGGTGGCCGACCCTGCTGCAATGGCACGCGCCTTGATGCAAGCCCTGGACCACCCGGCTTTGCCGGCGGGAGCGAGAGCCCATGCAGCACGCTTCACAGACACGGCTGCCTGCACGGCCTGGCGCCAATTGCTGGACGGCCTGCGGGGCCCACAGTCTCGCCACCATGTCGGCCCAAATGCCTTGAGTGCGCCGGGCGGCGAGCGACCGGGCTGATCATGCTGATCAGCCACACCCTCAAGTACCTGCCGGCGCAACTCTTTGCGCCCTTGGCGCAACTGGCCTCGATCATCCTGTGGACCCACTATCTGGCGCCCGAGGAGATGGGGCTGTTCACGCTCGTGACTGTGACGCAGGAGATCGCCTACCTGGGTTGCCTGGGCTGGTTTGCGATCTACACGCTGCGCAGTTTGCCGCCAGACAACGATGCTGCGGCCAGGCTGCGCTTCCTGCATACCGAAAACAGTGTCGTGCTCTGCGGCTTGGCGATGAGCGCAGGGGTGGCTGCGGTGACGGCCCTGTTCTTGCCGGGAGAGCATGGCTGGGCCAACAGCGCCATGGCCATCGCAGCCTTTTTCGCCAGCAAGGCTGCAAGTGCCCACTACGCAGAAAGAGCACGCGCCCAGTCATCCTTTGCGGCTTACACCCTCTTGCAGTGTGCGGGCCCATTGGGTGGCTTGCTGCTGGGTTGGCTGGCCATGCAGCATGTGGGGCCCACCGCCAATGCCTTGCTGTGGGCCTACGCGCTGGCCCAGGCGCTGGGCATCGTGCTGGCGATCCCTGGCCTGGGTTTGGTGTGGAAGTTGCCCAGGCCCGATGCAGAGCTGCTGCGCGCCGCCTGGGCCTTTGGTGGGCCGGTGTTGGGCCTGTCGGCATTGGGGTGGGTGGCCGAGAACTACATCCGCTACCTGGTGCAGTGGCACTCGGGAGCCGCCGCGCTGGGTTTGATGATCGTCGGCTGGTCTTTGGGCCGCCGTTGTGCTGCGGTGGCGGCCACCTTGGTGACCACCGCGTCGTTCCCGCTGGCGGCGCGCTTGCTCGACGCCAACAAGCGCGATGAAGCGCTGGGCCAGCTGAGCTTGAATGCGGCGATGATGGTCGGGGTGCTGATGCCGGTGACCGCAGCGCTGGAGTTGCTGGGCCCGCCACTGGTCAAGCTGTTTGTTGCCCAGGAATACCAGCAAGTGACGAGCGAGCTGCTGATGCTGTCGGTGCTGGCCGGCGCGCTGCGCAACCTGCACATGCACACCACCGACCAGCTGATGGTGCTGGAGCGCAGGATCGGCATGCTGGCCAAGCTGGATGTGTTCGAGATTGTCCTGTGCGCTCTGCTGTCGCTGGTGGGACTGATCTACGACGGCGTGCGTGGCGCCATCATCGGTCAGGCGCTGGGCTCGCTCGCCACCTTGGCCGTCAGCATGTGGCTGGCACAGCGGCACCTGGGCTTTCGCTGGCCCTGGAACTACACCTTGCGCCTTGCGGCGGCCACCGCGATGATGACGGCGGGCCTGTGGGTGTGGCCGTTGGGCAGCGACGTCTGGGGGCTGGTGATCGCCTCGTTGTGGGGGAGCCTGCTGTATGCCGTGGCGCTGTTGCTGGTGTTCTTTCCGGAGTGCCGCAGGTTCTGGGCCAGCCGCCGAAGAGCAGCGTGCTGAGCCATGAGCACAGCCCAGACTCAGCGCGGCTTCCAGGGTCTGCGCATCAGCGGCATCTGATCCGACACCGCCGTCACGCTGGGGTCGAAGCCGTGGTTGAGCATGCCACCGCTGCCTGAGACGATCTTCCACACGTACTGGCGGGTCTCGGCGTAAGGGGGCACGCCCAGATAGCGTTCCACCGCGCCTTCACCGGCGTTGTAAGCGGCAGCCACCAGCACCACGTCGCCCTGGAAGCGGGCCATCAACCAGCGCAGATAGGCCATGCCGCCGCGCACGTTCTCGGTCGGGTCCATGATTTTGCGCACGCCAAAGCGTGCAGCGGTGCCCGGGATCAGCTGCATCAAGCCCTGCGCGTTCTTGGGCGAGACCGCCTGGGCGTCGAAGTTCGACTCGGTGGCAATGAAGGCCAGCACCAGATGCGGCTCGAGTTGATATTGCGGCGCCAACAAACGCACAAAGCGCACCAGCGCTTCGGGCGCGCCGCGCGGGGGCGGTGGGGGGCTGGCCAGGTTGCCGAATTGTGTGCTGAATTGCGTGCCGGACTGATGGTCTGACCGTGCGCCTGACCGTACGCCTGACTGTGCTGCTGACTGTGCTGCTGACGGTGCTCCTGACTCTGCGGTCACAGGGGCGCTTCTTGCGCTACCCCGCAAGCTGCCGCCGGCTGGGTCATTGCGCCCGCCGCCCACTGGCGTCGATTCGGCAGCCGCAGACCTGGATAGAGCCGTCGCAGCAGCAGCAGCAGCAGCGGCAGCCAGCAGCGCCTTGTCTTCATCGGGCGAGCGCAGACAAGCCGGCAGATCACCGCGCGGCGGCCCCATGCGCGCCAGGATGTTGGCGGCTTGCACATAGCCTTGCTCTGCTGCGGCAGCAAACAGGTGCGCCGCCTGCGCTTCATCGCGCTCGATGCCGCGCGAATTGGTCAGCATCCAGGCCAGGCTGAATTGGCTTTCTGCGTCACCGTGCCGTGCCGCGCGGCAATACAGCTCTGCAGCCCGCACCGGGTCACGCGCGAAACCCGGCTCGCCATACTCCATCGCCTTGGCGTCCTTGCGCCAGCGCTCGACGTGTTCCGGCAACACAGGGCCACGCTCCAGCGGTGGCTCGCTGGGCCGGGGCCATCCGTCCAGCGTCGGCAAAGCGCCGGATGGGGTCATCCCGGTTGGATCGGGGTGGGCGGGTCGCGCCTGGGTTGGCAGCGACGTCAGCATGCTCAACGTCAGACTGCACACCACAAGCAGCGCGGGCAAATGTCCACATGCCTGGCCTCTGGGGCTTGGCGTGTCCGGGCTTGAGGCCAGACAGCGCTGGAGGTGTGATGGGCGGAACTTCACGGCCGAGCAGTCCAGTAGTCCGTTCCGCCAAACCCGTGACATGAAATCGCGCCTTCGTCCGCCATGCGTCGTTGCAAATCCACGCCACAGCTGCGGCCATGACTGTGGTTCGCGCCTAGCCTGACGAACGAACGCATCGATTTCATTTGTAACCAGTTTGACGGAACGAACTACCAGGCCACAAGTCGCTCAGCGCCATTGCAAAGTGCTGGGTCGGGCTGCGGGTTGGATGAACTGCGCCCAGAATCGACCCAGCCGCCGATAATGTATCGGTGAAGTGGGCCAGACCGCCGCCGGTGCAAGCGTGGAAACACGGCACGGGAGGAAGGTCCGGACTGCACAGGGCGGCGCAGCAGCTAACGGCTGTCCACCGCGAGGTGAGGATCAGAGCAACAGAGACGAGTCGTTGCGGAGCAAAGCTCGGCAACGGGTGAAACGGGCAATCTCTACGCGCAGCAATACCAAGTAGGCACACGTTGACTCGGCCCGAGGAGTGTGCGGGTAGGTAGCACCGAGCCGAGAGGTGACTCTCGGCCCAGAGGAATGGCGGTCACGGTTTGGCGCCGCAAGGCGCTGGGCTGCACAGAATCCGGCCTATCGGCCCACTTCACACTTTTTTCGGGTCTGCGGGCTTTGCGGGCGCACGAGGAAACGCCGGGCCGCCCCAAGTTTCCTCATCCCCCTCGGGGGGACTGAGAGGCTGAGAGTCTTTCGATCATGCCCACTCATCACGCCAAAAGACGCCCGCTCGTCGTTGCAAATGCGCGCCATAGCCCGAGCTATGGCTGTGCTTTGCGCCTAGATCGGACGCCTGTTGACGCGCTGCTCGGTCACGCTCGAAAAACTCTCAGCCTCTGACGCGAAGCGGCAGGTCAGGGGGCTCCGTCAAGCCGGCACGCGCAGCACTTGCTGCGCCATCCAGCGCAAACCGCTGTCGGCAGCGGCTGGCTGCAACTGCATCGTCTGTGCAGCTTGCTGCTGGGCGTTGAGCCGACGCCATAAAAAATCGCCGGCGTTATCGCCCTCGCCAGCCACGAACAACTGCGAGCTGAGCTCGCCAAAACTGGCATGGCGCAGCTTGACGTGGATGTGCGGTGTACGCCCGGGGTAGGGCACTGGTTTGATGGTCAAGAAGCGCAATTGGCCCTGGCGGTCGCTGCGGGTGGCGCCAAAACCCTGGAATCCGCTGTCGATTTGTGTTGGCTGCACGTTGACGCGTGGGTGGTGATAGCTCTGCAACGCGTCGCATTGCCAGATCTCGACCTCGGCGTTGTCCAGCGGCTTGCCCTGGCTGTCGAGCACACGCGCTTCCAGGCCCAGCCATTGGCCACGCGCACGCTGCTCGCTGTTGTTGCGTCGTACGCGGGTCAGGTCGGCGTCCCAGTCGTCCCAACGTTCGCGCCACGAGCGGGGCGGATAGAAGGGCCCGTCGGACATCGGCGCCAACGCGGGGCCCGGGTCGGCTGAAGTGTCAGGCGCGGCTGCTGCAGCTTGAGCCGGGTTTGAAGCGGCTGCAGCACTGCCTGCAGCGGCGCCGATGCCTGCGACCAGCGGCCGGGTCCATGCAGGGCTCAAGCAACTCATCAGCCCAGCTTGCAGCAAGAAGCGGCGGGAGGAAGGTGGTGTGGGTGATCCGTTCATGCCCGGATTGGAGCAGCCCCCCAACATCATCACTACACTCAGGGTTTTAAGAACAAGGATGTCGTCAGCACTGTGTGTGCATCGGATCGGCCACCCTTGCTGCCATGAACCCTGACGCTGCCACCCTGTGGCGCGGCCCACGCTGGACGCTGGCATTGCTGCTGGCCTGTCTGGGCATGGTGGGCCCGTTTGCGATCGACACCTACCTGCCGGCCTTTGCCGGCATCGCCAGCAGTGTCAACGCCACGCCGGTACAGATGCAGCAGACGCTGTCCAGCTACCTGATGGGTTTTGCGTTGATGAACCTGTTTCATGGCGCGATTTCCGACAGTTTGGGCCGCAAGCCGGTGGTGCTGGTGGGCATTGTCGTGTTCACATTGGCATCAGTGGGCTGCGCGCTCAGCGACTCGATCACTTCGTTGATCGTCTTCCGTGGTCTGCAGGGTTTGTCGGCAGGCGCCGGTATGGTGATTTCACGCGCCATCATCCGCGACATGTTTGCGCCTGCAGACGCGCAAAAGGTGATGTCGCAAGTGACCATCTACTTCGGCGTGGCGCCTGCGATCGCGCCATTGTTCGGGGGCTTGTTGTTCGAATCATTGGGCTGGCACAGCATCTTCTGGCTGCTGGCCGCGCTGGGTGCTGCGCTCAGCCTTGCCATCTGGCGCTGGCTGCCCGAGACGCTGTACGAGGCGTCCCGGCAACCCTTTTCGGTCGGCCACCTGATGCAGGGCTATGGGCAATTGCTGCGTGAGCCGCGCTTCGTCGCGTTGGTGCTGGCCAGCGGCGTCCCTTTCAACGGCATGTTCTTGTACGTGCTGGCGGCACCCGCGTTTCTGGGCCAGCACCTGCAACTGGCGCCGGGGCAGTTTTTTTGGTTTTTCATGCTCTCGGTCAGCGGCATCATGGGGGGCGCCTGGTGGTCGGGCCGGCTGGCCGGGCGCATCCAGCCACAGCGCCAGATCAGACATGGCTTTGTGATCATGCTGGCGACTTCCATCGTCAATGTCGTGCTCAACCTGCTGCTGCCGCCTCATGTGGCTTGGGCGCTGATCCCGATCGCAGTGTTTTCATTTGGCTGGGCGTTGATGGTGCCGGTGGTCACGCTGCTGGCGCTGGATGTTTTTCCTGAGCGGCGCGGCATGTCTTCTTCGGTGCAGGCTTGCGTGGGCAGCTTGGCCAACGCTGCAGTGGCCGGGGTGCTGGTGCCGCTGGTCATGCATTCCACCGCCGCCTTGGCGCTGGCGTCGTTTGGCATGCTCATGATCGGCCTGCTGGCCTGGTGGTGGGTCAAACCGCGGCTGAAGCCACTGTCCTGGGGCAAAGGCAGCTGATTTCGCTGCATGCCGGGTGTATGCCGAGTGCATGCCGGATGTATGCCGCAAGCATGGCAGGCGCCTGAATTCGGCTGATGGCCTCAACTCGGATCAACTCGGGTCAAGTCGAGCCGCCAGCCGCCGATATCGGGCACAGGATGTTGACAAAACCTTGCCTCCACGTTGGCCCGCTTCCCGGCTTTGACACGTCTGGCCGGCTTCGCCTTTTTGCCTGGCCAGTGCTTGGCCGGCTCGGATCGCGTCGGTGCTTGAGCATCTCGCCGCTGCCGAGGGTTTGCCTGGGTGTTTGGGGGTTCATGGGCGGGCTGCTGCTCCTGGCCTTCGGGTCTGGGCCAGTTCGTGCTTCAGATGCGCCAGCAGCCGCTGCTGCTCCCCCCACTTCTTCCACTTCTTCCACTTCTTCCCCTTCTCCCCCTTCTCCCACTTCCTCCACTGCCCCGCCCACCGCCGCCCCGCAGCCTGCACCCGGCCAGGCCGGTGCAGACCCGATGGAGCGGCTGCGTCAGCGCTTGGCCGAGAGGCTGTCAGCCAGCGGCAAGGCGGTGCCGGGCCGGGTCGAGGTGCGCTCCGTGCAAGGCGCAGAAGGGGTGCCCAGCACCCGAATGGCTGATCCATCCGCGGCTTCTGCAGCGCCTGCCTCGGTTGCCAGGAGCCGGCCCACGATCGCCGGCGTGGCAGACGAGGATGCAGTTGGGAAGGCGAGCGGCGCCGCCAACCCGCAGCGCAGCGCGCGTTCACCCGGTTCGCACACATCTGGCCCATCTGCAGGCCCCAGGGTGTCGTCTGCGCACGGCGCCAAACCGGGTGCCTTGCACTGGGCCTACACCGGCCCCACCGGCCCGGCTGCCTGGGGTGGCCTGCGCCCTGAATTCAACCTGTGCGGCAAAGGTGAGCGCCAAAGCCCGATCGACATCCGAGCCGGCTTTGAAGTCGAACTGGAGCCGGTGCAGTTCAACTACCAGCCCACTTCGTTTTCGGTGCTGGACAGCGGCCACACTGTGCAGACCAACCTGGGCGCGGGCAACAGCATCGAGGTGGCCGGCCAGCGTTTTGAGTTGCAGCAGTTCCACTTTCACCGCCCTTCTGAAGAGCGCATCGACGGGCGCCAGTTTGCGATGTCGCTGCACCTGGTGCACAAGGACGCGCAGGGACGCCTGGCGGTGGTGGCACTGCTGCTCGACGAAGGCCCGGCGCTGGAGGCCGTGCAACAGGTCTGGAACCACCTGCCGCTGGAAAAGCGCGACGAAGTGCGGGCCCGCGTACCGATGCCCTTGGCCGAGTTGCTGCCCGCTGACCGGCGCTACTACACCTACATGGGCTCGCTGACCACGCCGCCGTGCAGCGAGGGCGTGCGCTGGATCGTGATGCGCCAGCCGGTCACGGTCTCAGCACACCAGATCGAGATCTTTGCGCGCCTGTACCCGATGAACGCGCGCCCACTGCAACAAGCCCAGGGCCGACGCATCCTGCAGTCGCCCTGACCTCGCGCCCCGAGCCCGGTCATAGCCGGCGGCTGGCAGTTCGTTCCGTCAAACTAAATACAAATGACATCGATGCGTTCGTTCGTCAGGCCAGGCGCAAACCACAGCCATGGCCGCAGCGATGGCGCGGATTTGCAACGACGCATGGCGGAAGAAGGCGCGATTTCATGTCACGGGTTTGGCGGAACGGACGACTAGATCTTCGGTTCTGGCGGCGGCGGTTTGTCCCCAGGCGATTTGGCGCTTGCTGAAGAAGCTCTGCCCTTCAGCCCCGCCAGCAGTGCAGGCCACAGCCACAGGCTGACGTACCACAACAGCACCCGGCCCAGGTTCAGCGGCCGCGTCTCGTGCTGCGCCAGCTTGACGAACAGCACGCCAGCACCCACCACCACGTACAGCAGCAGCGCGCCGTAAAAGGCCACCCGCGCGCCATAGGTGCCGGCGACCAGGTCGCCCAGAAAAGCCCCCGCCATCGCGGCCGTCAACACCGACAGCATCAGGGCCAGCGCAACGCCGGCCAGCGCGTGGCGCATCCGCCAGAGTGGGTCGTCCTGCACCTAGGGTTGGCTCAAAGTTGCACGCAAGATCTCATCTTGCGCATTCAAAAGCCACACCAACCTGTTCATTTCAAACAACTTTTTCATCTTTACACCGTTCTGCAAATGGTCTGGCTAAGTCATTGATTTGATTGATATTTCACGCAACGGACCAATTGACCCCACAGATACCTTCGGGTAAAGTGGAACTTCTGGGTAAATTGCTGAATGTTTTAGGGTTTTAGTGGATTTGGGTCTTGGTGGAACTGATGCGGTTTACGGGCGGTCCTGAGTTGATGATGGAAGGCAAAGGTCGACTGACCCTGCCGACCCGCTGGCGTGAAGCGTTGATGGCGCCAGAGATCGGCAAATTGCACGCCGTCAAACATGTCGACGGTGGATTGTCCCTGTATCCCCCGGCTATATGGCAAGGCGTTGAAGAAGTGTTGTTGAACCTGCCCAGCGACCAGGACAACTGGCGGCGCTTTTATCTGGGCAGCGCTTGCGAGCTGGAGATCGACGGCGCAGCGCGTTTGCTGGTGCCGCCCGAGTTGCGCGATTGGGCTGGCCTGGACAAGGAAGCCAAGCTGCTGGGCATGGGTGCGCATCTGGAGTTGTGGGACAAGGCCCTCTACGCCGCCCGCGAGACCTTGACGCTCAAGCAAAGCCGTCCCGATGCCTTGCGCAACATGGTGATCCGGTGAGTGCTGCCGAGAGTGCCGCCGAGAGTGCCGCCGAGAGTGCTTCCGTGACCGCTGCCGTGACCTCCAGCCACACCCCCGTGCTGCTTTCCGAAGCCGTGCAGGCTTTGGTGACGCACCCCGACGGCATCTATGTCGACGGCACCTTCGGCCGCGGCGGCCATGCCCGCGCCGTGCTCGAGTTGCTGGGCAGCCGTGGCCGTTTGCTGGCGCTTGACAAAGACCCCGACGCGGTGGCGGTTGCAGCGCAGCTGCAAGACCCGCGTTTTGAGATCCACCACGCCAGCTTCGCCGACATGAGGGCTTTGCTGGCCAGTCTGGGCGTGCGGCAAGTGCAAGGCGTGCTGCTGGATCTGGGCGTCAGCTCACCGCAAATCGACACCCCCGAGCGGGGTTTCAGTTTTCGTTTCGATGCGCCGCTGGACATGCGCATGGACAACAGCCGTGGTCAGACGGTGGCGCAGTTTCTGCTGGCTGCAGACGTGCAAGAAATCGAAAGGGTGCTGCGTGAACTCGGCGAGGAGCGGTTTGCTTACCCCATTGCAAAGGCGATTGTTGCGCGCCGCGAAAGCGCAAGCCCTGTGCAGACCACTGCCGAGCTGGCGTCGCTCGTGGCTGCTGCAGTCAAGACCCGTGAGCCGGGGCAAAACCCCGCCACCCGCAGCTTCCAGGCTCTTCGGATTCACGTCAATGCCGAAATTGAAGCCCTGCAACAAGGCTTGAGCGCAGCGCTTGAGTTGCTGGCGCCGCAGGCCCGTCTGGCGGTGATCAGCTTTCACAGCCTGGAGGATCGGGTCGTCAAGACCTTCATCGCCAGCCACAGCCGCGACGTGCCTGACCGCCGGGTGCCGATGGCGCCCCCCAAGCCCTTGAAGCTGCGCGCGCTGGCCCGCATCAAACCCTCGGCCGGCGAAGTGCTCAACAACCCGCGCGCGCGCTCCGCGGTGCTGCGCGTGGCAGAGCGCACGGGGGTGCCATGAAAAAGCTCAACGTGGTGCTGTTGCCGGCGCTGCTGGCGAGTGCCTTGCTGCTGGTGCACACGGCCTATGAGTCGCGTCTGGTGTTCACTGCGCTGGACCGCGCGCAACGCGAGAGCACGCGCCTGGCGTCCGAGCACACCCGCCTGGCAGCCGAGCGCCAGACCCAGGCCACCCACCAGAAGGTGGCGCGCGTGGCCGCGCAGCGGTTGAAGATGACGGCGCCGGCCGCAACCCTGTATGTCAACGCGCCTGGTGGCCAGGCAGAGCGTGGCCTGCAGCTTCCGGGTGACGGCACAGGCGAAACCAGGACTGCCGTGGCGGCCAGCAGCGGCGCTGCGTTGGTGGGGATTGTGAGGGGGCCGCGATGAGTGTCTTGGGGCGTTTCAAGGACGCCATGGCGGGCGCCGGCAGCCCCAGCAGCGCTGCCAATACACGCAGCGTGCATTACGCCGTCAGCCCTTTGTTGGCCAGCCGTACACCGCCCTGGCGCTCACGCTTCGTGATGCTGCTGGTGGCGGTGGGCTTTGCGATTCTGATGGGCCGGGCGGTGTACGTGCAACTGCTGGCCACCGAGTTCTATCAGGCCAAGGGCGAAGAGAAGTTCCTGCACCAGGAGGCACTGGCCGCCAGCCGCGGCCGCGTGCTGGACCGCAACGGCAAGCTGCTGGCGATCAGCGTCCAGCTGCCTTCGGTGCAGGTCGATGGCAAGCTCTTCGCAGCCACCCCCGCTGAGCGCAGGGCCCTGGCCAAAGCGCTGAACATGTCGGAGACCGAGCTGAATGCCCGGCTCGACAAAGGCGCCGCCACCGTGGTGTTACGTCGTCATGTCGAAGAGTCTGCATGGGCGCAGGTGCAGGCGCTCAAGCTCAAGGGCGTGCACGCGCGGCTCGAATTCAAGCGCCAATACCCCGAGGGCGAGGCGGCAGCCCATGTCGTGGGCTTCACTGGCGTCGAAGACCAGGGCTTGGCGGGCGCCGAGCTCGCTTTCGAGAAAACCCTGATTGGCGCAGCGGGCGCCCGCACGGTGATGCGTGACCGGCTGGGCAGGGTGATCGAGCAGGTCGGAGAAGCGCGCGAGCCATTCAATGGGCAGGACGTGGTGCTGTCCATCGACTCGCGCATCCAGTCCTATGCTTTTCAGAAGCTGCGTGACACGGTCAAACAGCACGAGGCCAAAAACGGCAGCGTGGTGGTCATCGACACGCTGCGCGGCGAAGTCCTGGCGCTGGCCAACTATCCAGGCTTTGACCCTGCAGAGCCGGGCAACCGGCGCGGCGACAAGTTGCGCAACATCGCAGTCACCGACATCTTCGAGCCCGGCTCGACGATGAAGCCCTTTGTGGCCGCGATGGCGCTGGACAGCAGGCGCTGGACCCCGCAATCGATGATCGACACCGCGCCTGGCCGGCTGACCATCCACGGCGCCACGATCTCCGACTCGCACCCGCATGGCATGCTGAGCCTGGCCGAAGTGATCCAGAAATCCAGCAACGTCGGCACCGTCAAGCTGGCGCAGCAGATGCCGATGCGTGACATGTGGAGCCTGTACAGCGACATCGGCATGGGGCAAAAGCCGCAGCTCGACTTCCCGGGTGTGGCCCATGGCCGGCTGCGGCCCTACAAGACCTGGCGCCCGATCGAGCACGCCACGATGAGCTACGGCTATGGCCTGTCGGCCAGCCTGTTTCAGATCGCCCAGGCCTACACCAGCTTTGCCCGCGATGGCCAACTGGTGCCGGTCAGCCTGATCAAGCGTGAGCTTGAAGCTGACCTACTGCAGCCAGGCCAGCCAGGTCAGCCAGGGCAAAGCACAGGCAGCACGCCTGTGGCGGCCCAGGCGCCGGCAGCGGCGAGCGCTGGACAGCGCGTGATGTCTGCACGCACGGCCGTTGAAGTGCGCAAGATGCTGGGCATGGCCGTCAGTAAGGGCGGCACTGCGCCGCTGGCCCAGGAAAGCACGCTGGGCTATTCGGTCGGTGGCAAGACCGGTACCGCGCGTATCCACGCCAAAGGGGCTTACACCAACCGTCACCGCGCATTCTTCGTCGGCCTGGCGCCGCTGAGCAACCCGCGTGTGGTGGTGGCCGTGATGGTGGCCGAGCCCAGCAAGGGTCAGTTCTATGGCGGCCAGGTGGCTGCGCCGTTGTTTGGGCAGGTGATGCAGCAAACGCTGCGCCTGATGAACGTTGCGCCCGACATGGATGTGGCAACGCAGATCAAGGCCAAGCCTGCAGTGGCAGAGCGCGAGAGTTTCTGACGTGCTGACCCACTTGCCCTCAGTTGCTGCCGCGCTGGCCTGGTTGCAGCCCCGCGTCAGCGGCGCGCTGCAAACCGACAGCCGCAAGCTGCGGCCGGGTGACGCTTTTCTGGCCTGGCCGGGCCATCGCCAGGATGGCCGCGCACACGTGGCTGCAGCGCTGTCTGCCGGGGCTGCAGCCTGTCTGGTTGAAGCCGATGCGCTCGATGCGCTGCTGGCTGACTGGCAACACAATGGTGTCGAGTTCAGCTCCAGGGTCGCTGCGCTGCCTGGCTTGCAAGCGGCAGCAGGCCCGTTGGCGGACCGCTGGTACGGTCAGCCGAGCCAACAGATGCCCGTGGTGGCCATCACCGGCACCAACGGCAAGACCAGCACCGCCTGGTGGATCGCGCAGGCTTTGCAGGCCTTGCCGCAACCGCAACGTTGTGCGGTGATCGGCACGCTGGGCATCGGTGAGCCGCCAGCGCTGCAGGACAGTGGGCTGACAACACCCGATGCAGTGACGGTGCACAGCAGTTTGCGCCAGTTGCTGGACGCAGGTGTGCAGGCCTGCGCCATCGAGGCTTCGTCGATCGGTCTGCAAGAGCAGCGACTGAACGGGCTGCATATCGACACGGCAGTGTTCACCAACTTCACGCAAGACCACCTCGACTACCACGGCAGCATGAACCGCTATTGGGCCGCCAAGCGCCCGTTGTTCAGTTGGCCCGGTTTGCGTGCTGCAGTGATCAACATCGACGACGCTCATGGGGCTGCATTGGCAGCAGAGCTGGCTGGGCAGGGGCTGGCCTTGTGGACCGTGTCGTTGCGCGGCCCGGCCAGCCTGCAGGCGCTGCAGGTGCAGCAGGTGCAAGAGCAAAAGCCAGAGCAAGGGCAAGGGCAGGGCATCTCCTTGCAGGTGCTGCTGCGTCAGCCCGCAGATTCTGCGCAGCAGCACGGACTGCAAGACCAGCCTGCCGAGCCAAGCCCGCAAATTGGCCAGACGGTGTGGCTGCACAGCCAGGCGGTGGGCGAGTTCAACGCCAGCAACCTGCTGTCGGTGCTGGGGGTACTGCTTGCGCTGGGCCACCCCGTGGCCGACGCGGTAGCGGCCGTGCGGCAGTTGCAGCCCGTGCCCGGGCGCATGCAGCGGCTGCAGGGCGCTGGCGTGCAGGTGGTGGTGGACTACGCCCACACGCCCGATGCGCTGGACAAGGCGTTGCAGGCGCTGCGCCCGGTCTTGGCCGCTGCGCCAGGCGGGGCAGCAGCGCAGTTATGGTGCGTCTTTGGCTGTGGCGGTGACCGCGACCGCGGCAAGCGGGCGTTGATGGGTGCGGTCGCCGAGCGCTTGGCCGACCGTGTGGTGCTGACCAGCGACAACCCGCGCTCCGAAGACCCGTCACATATCCTGCAGCAGATCCTGGCGGGCTGCAAAGAGCCAGCAGCCGTGCAGGTGATGGCCGACCGCCGCCAGGCCATCCACCACGCGGTGTTGCAGGCTGCAAGCGGCGACTGCATCCTGGTGGCCGGCAAGGGCCACGAAAGCAGCCAGGAGATCGCCGGCATTCGCCATGCTTTCTCTGATCTGGACGAAGTGCGCACAGCACTGGCCCAGCGCCACACGCAGACCCGCAATCGCGCGGCTGCAGGGATGGCGCCATGTTGATGACCCTGGGCCAGGCCCATGCGCTGCTGCCCGGCAGCCAACGGATCGGCGACCCGGCCACTGCGTTGCTGCGTGTGCACAGTGACACCCGCAGCGTCATGGCGGGCGACCTCTTCGTGGCCTTGCGCGGCGAGCGTTTCGACGGCCATGAGTTTCTGATTCAAGCCCAGCAAGCCGGCGCTGCCGCGGCCTTGGCCGAGCGCGGTCTGGGTCAAGGCCAGCAGCCGATCGCAGGCCTGCTGGTGCCCGATGCCTTGCTGGCGCTGCAGCACCTGGCTGCCGCTTGGCGCGCGCGTTTTCACCTGGCGCTGATTGCCGTGACCGGCAGCAACGGCAAGACCACCGTCAACCAGATGCTGGCCAGCATCCTGCGCGCCGGGCATGGTGCAGGTGCGCTCGCCACCGCAGGCAATCTGAACAATCACATCGGCGTGCCTTTGACGCTGCTGCGCCTGCGCCAGGACGACGAAGTCTGGCACCGGGTGGCCGCACTGGAGCTGGGCATGAACCATGCCGGCGAGATCGCCTTGTTGGCGCGTCTGGTGGCGCCCACGGTGGCGCTGGTCAACAACGCGCAACGCGAGCATCAGGAGTTCTTGGGCAGCGTGCAGGCGGTGGCCGAAGAGAACGGCGCGGTGATTCGTGCCTTGGGTGCTGGCGGCACGGCCGTGCTGCCGCTGGATGACGCTTACTTCGGCTTGTGGAGCCAGTTGGCCGGCAAGCGCCGCGTGATCAGCTTTGGCAGCGACAGCAGTGCTGATGTCTTTGGCGGTGCCGATTGGGATCATTCGGCGGCGGCCTGGCGCTTGCGCTTGCACACGCCGATTGGCGAAGTGGACACCACCTTGCACCAGCCGGGCCGTCACAACCTGCGCAATGCGCTGGCTGCAGGCGCATGTGCCTTGGCTGCTGGCGAGTCACTGGCCGCCATCGCCCAGGGCCTGCGCGAATTTCGCCCGGTGTCTGGCCGCTCGCAAGTGCTGGCGCTGCACTGGCAGGGCCAGGCCTGCACTGTGGTCAACGACAGCTACAACGCCAATCCCGACTCGGTTCTTGCGGCCATCGAGGTGCTGGCGGAGTTGCCTGGCCCGCGTTGGCTGGTGCTGGGGGACATGGCCGAAGTCGGCAGCGAAGGCCCGCAGTTCCACGCCGAAGTGGGTGCGCGCGCGCTGGCCAGTGGCATCGAACACATCTGGTCGGTGGGCCCCTTGTGCGCCCACCTGGGCGGTGGACGCCACTTCGACAGCGTCGAGGCCCTGCTGCGCGCCCTGCCAGAAGCACCGTCAGCAGCAGCGATGCTGGTCAAAGGCTCGCGCTCGATGCGCATGGAGCGTGTGGTGCAGGCGATCGAACAACGCGCCCAGCCGGCCACGGCAGCAGGCGACCAGCCAGGTGTCGGGGCAAGCGCCCGCCCAGGCACTGCATCAGGGGGCGCAGATGCTGCTTAGCCTGAGTCAATGGCTGCTGGTTCTCTACCCCGAAGACCTGAGCTTTCTGCGCGTCGTGCAGTACCTGACCTTCAGGGCCGTGCTGGCAGCGATGACGGCACTGGTCATTGGCCTCGCCTTCGGCCCCTGGGTAATCTGCAAGCTGACCGCACTGAAGATCGGCCAGCCGATCCGCGAATACGGCGTGCAATCGCACCTGGGCAAACGCGGCACGCCGACGATGGGTGGTGTGCTGGTGCTGATCGGCATCGGTGTTTCGACGCTGCTGTGGTTTGACTGGACCAACCGCTTCGTCTGGGTCGTGATGCTGGTGACCTTTGGCTTTGGCGCCATCGGCTGGGTGGACGACTACCGCAAGGTGGTGCGCAAAGACCCTGAGGGCATGCGCTCGCGCGAAAAATTCTTCTGGCAGACGCTGATCGGCCTGATCGCTGCGCTTTACCTGGCCTTCAGCGTGTCAGAGACCAGCAACATGCGGGTGCTGGAATTGTTCTTGCGCTGGGTGGGCAGTGGATTCTCCAACGACCTGCCGCCGCGCGCTGATCTGATGGTGCCGTTTTTCAAGACCATCAGCTACCCGCTGGGTGTCTTCGGTTTCATCATCCTGACCTGGCTGGTGATCGTGGGCACCAGCAACGCCGTCAATCTCACCGATGGGCTCGATGGTCTGGCCATCATGCCGGTCGTGCTGGTGGGTTCGGCACTGGGCGTTTTTGCCTACGTCACGGGCAACGCGGTATTCAGCCGCTACCTGCTGTTTCCGCACATCCCGGGGGCAGGCGAGTTGCTGGTGTTCTGCGCTGCGCTGGCTGGCGCTGGCCTGGCCTTCTTGTGGTTCAACACCAACCCGGCGCAGGTCTTCATGGGCGACGTCGGAGCGCTGGCTTTGGGGGGCGCTTTGGGCACCATCGCCGTGATCACCCGGCAAGAGATCGTGCTGGCCATCATGGGTGGCATCTTTGTGGCCGAAGCTCTCAGCGTGATGCTGCAGGTCAGCTGGTTCAAGTACACCAAGCGGCGCTATGGCGAGGGCCGTCGCATCTTTCTGATGGCGCCGCTGCACCACCACTTCGAGAAGAAGGGTTGGTCAGAGAGTCAGGTCGTGGTGCGTTTCTGGATCGTCACGATGTTGTTGTGCCTGATCGGGCTGGCCAGCCTGAAGCTGCGGTGAGGCGGGGCAGGCAAGCATGAACTTCCTCAAAGACCTGTCCGTGCTGGTGCTGGGCCTGGGTGACAGCGGCCTGGCCATGGCGCGCTGGTGCGTGCGCTGTGGCGCGCAGGTCAGCGTGTGGGATTCGCGCGATCAGCCACCGCATCTCGCCACCTTGCAACGCGAGTTGCCTGAGGTGCAGCGGGTGGCCGCACTGCCCACGCAGCCCTGGGCGGCTCGCGACAGTGAAGGCGCGGAAGGCGATGAAGGCGATGAAGGTGTTGCTGGCGTTGCTGGCGTTGCTGGCGGCGGCAGCAGCCCAGGCTGGCGCCTGGTGCTCAAGAGCCCGGGCCTGGCCCCGCACGAGCCGCAGATCAGCGCCTTTCTGGCCCTTGCCCCCGGCGTGGCAGTGCTCGGCGAGCTCGATCTGTTTGTGCAGGCCTTGGAGGATCTGCAACAGACCCAAGGCTATCAGCCCCGACTGCTGGCCGTCACCGGCACCAACGGCAAGACCACGGTGTGCGCGATGACGGCCTTGCTGGTCGAGCGCGCAGGCAAACGAGCAGCCCTGGCCGGCAACATCGGGCCGACCTTGCTCGACACCTTGAGCACACACATCGGGCACGACATCGAGACCTGGCCCGAGGTTTGGGTGCTGGAGTTGTCCAGCTTTCAGTTGCAGGGCGGTGGTCAGGGCGTGCGTCGTTTCGAGGCCAGCACCGCCACGGTGCTCAACATCAGCCAGGATCACCTGGACTGGCACGGCAGCCAGGCCGCCTACGAGGCCGCCAAGGCGCGCATCTTCGGTCAGCAAGCGGTGTTGGTACTCAACCGTGATGACCCGGCGGTGATGGCGATGGCGCAGGCACTGGAGCCCGCTGAACCCGCATCAGCTGCGGGCAAAGGCGGTGCGCGCGCCGCGCGTGCCAGGGCCAAAGCAACGGAGGCAGCCAGCCGCGAGGTGGTGCATTTCGGCCTGGGTGCTCCGAAACTGCCAGGCGATTTTGGCCTGGTGACCGAAGGCGGCATGGCCTGGCTGGTGCGCGCCTTGCCGCTCGAAGACAGCGGCAAGAAGCGCTCGCGCGCGCCGGCAGCCCCTGATGAAACAGCAGAGTTGCATCTGCAGCGCCTGATGCCGGCCGATGCCTTGCGTGTGCGCGGCCGCCACAACGCCGCCAACGCGCTGGCCGCTCTGGCGCTTGCCACGTCGATCGGTTGTCCGCTGGCGCCGATGCTTCACGGTTTGCGCGAGTACTGCGGTGAGCCGCATCGGCTGCAGTTTGTCGCCGACCTGGCTGGCGTGATCGCCTACGACGACAGCAAGGGCACCAACGTCGGTGCCACGGTGGCTGCCATCAGCGGCCTGGCTGCTGACCATGACGCCGGGCGGTTGTTGCTGATCCTGGGCGGCGACGGCAAAGGCCAGGACTTTGGCCCCTTGGCCGAGCCCTTGCGCCGTCACGGCCGCGCTGTTGCCACGCTCGGGCGCGACGCAGCGATCGTCGAGCAGGCCATCGCCAGCTGCGGGCTGCCGGTGCAGCGTTGCGAGGACATGGCGCAGGCCGTGCAGTGGTGCCTGTCGCAAGCGCACAGCGGCGACGCGCTGTTGCTCAGCCCCGCCTGCAGCAGCCTGGACATGTACCGCAACTACGCGCACCGGGCCGAGATGTTCGTGACAGCGGTGCAAGCCCATGCCACCGAGGCAGGATCGGTATGAGCCTGCTGAGCCGATCCAAGCGCGAAACCGGGCGCGCGCAGCGCGGCAGCGCCTCTCTGAGCTCGTGGGCGCTGCATCCGCTGGACAGCCTGCGCCACTGGTGGGCCGAGAGCCGGCAGCAACGTCGTGGTCTGCCGGTGCGTGACCAGGTGCATGTGGCGGGTGAGCGTCAGGTACAGATGGGCGCCTTTGACCAGACCCTGGTGGCGGTGGTGATCAGCCTGATGGCGCTGGGCCTGGTGATGGTCTATTCGGCCAGCGTCGCTTTGCCGGGCAACCCGCGCTTTGAGGCTTACAGCTCCACCCATTTCTTGCAGCGCCACTTGTTGGCGATGGCCATCGGTGTGTTTGCTGCAGTGCTGGCTTTGCAGGTCCCGATGTCGGTGTGGGAGAAGTACGCACCATTGGTTTTCCTGATCTCGCTGTTGCTGCTGGTGCTGGTGCTGTTGCCCTTCATCGGCAAGGTCGTCAACGCCTCGCGCCGCTGGATCCCGCTGGGGGTGATGAACTTCCAGCCCAGCGAGCTGGCCAAACTGGCGATTGCGCTCTATGCAGCCAATTACATGGTGCGGCGCATGGATGCACGCGAGCGCTTCTTCCGCGCTGTCTCGCCGATGGTGGTGGCGGTGGCATTTGTCGGCCTGCTGCTGCTGCGCCAGCCCGACATGGGTGCTTTCATGGTCATCGCCACGATTGCGATGGGCATCCTGTTTTTGGGCGGCGTCAACGCACGCATGTTCTTCCTGATCGCTGCCGTCATCGCCATCACCTTTGCGCTGATCATCGGCTTCGATGATCTGCGCCGTGAGCGCATCCTGGCCTACCTCGACCCTTGGAACCCCTTGTACGCACAAGGCAAGGGCTACCAGTTGACCCACTCGCTGATCGCTCTGGGCCGAGGTGAGCTGTTTGGCCAAGGCCTGGGCGCCAGTGTCGAGAAGCTGCACTACCTGCCGGAAGCGCACACCGATTTCTTGTTGGCTGTGATTGGCGAAGAGCTGGGTTTCGTGGGCGTGGCCGTGGTCATCTGCCTGTTTTTCGTGCTCACCCGTTGCATCTTTCAGATCGGGCGCCAGGCCATCGCGCTGGAGCGCATTTTTGCCGGCCTGTACTGCCAGGGCATCGGCGTCTGGATCGGCCTGCAAGCCTTCATCAACATGGGCGTCAACCTGGGCGTGCTGCCCACCAAAGGTTTGACCTTGCCGTTGATGAGCTACGGTGGCTCGGCCATTCTGATGAACCTGATCGCCCTGGCCCTCGTCCTGCGCGTGGATATTGAGAACAGAGCCCTCATGCGCGGAGGCCGCGCATGATCGCCGCGCGCAGCGAGGCGTTGACGCGCAGCGGCAAAGCGATGCTCCGGCGCAGCCAGAACAGAGCCCTCGTCAACCCCATGACCCGCCGCAGAGGCCGCGCGTGATGCCGCACCTCGTCATCATGGCTGCTGGCACGGGTGGGCACGTGATGCCGGGATTGGCCGTGGCACGCGAGATGCAAAGCCGAGGCTGGACGGTCAGCTGGCTGGGCACCACGCACGGCATGGAAAACAAGCTGGTGCCTGCGCAAGCCGAGTCCGGCATCGCGATGGATCAGCTCAGCTTCAGCGGCTTGCGCGGCAAAGGGCTGCTGCACACCGCCACCGGCGGCATCCGTCTGCTCAAGGCCTTCTGGGATTGCATCGGCATCCTGCGCCGCCGCAGCGCTGATGCGGTGCTGGGCATGGGCGGGTACGTGTGCTTTCCGGGCGGCTTGATGGCCAGTGTGCTGAACAAGCCGCTGCTGCTGGTCAACGCCGATGCGGCATTGCTGCTCAGCAACCGCTGGTTGATGCCGGTGGCCGACCGGGTGCTTTTCGGCTTTGCCGGCCCGGCGGCCGAGAGCACCCAGGGCTCTGTGGTCACCGGGAACCCGGTGCGCGCCGAGATCGAAGCCATTGCGCCACCCGCACAACGCTACGCCGGTCGCAGTGGCCCGCTCAAGCTGCTGGTCGTGGGCGGCAGCCTGGGCGCGCGAGTGTTGAACCAGACCGTGCCTGCAGCCCTGGCCTTGTTGCCGGCAGAACAGCGCCCGCGGGTGGTGCATCAGACGGGCCAGGCGCAACTGCAAGCGGTGCGCGATGCCTACGCCCGGATTGACGCAAACACGCAGATGGATGCCGAGGTGTTGCCGTTTTTGCACGACATGCCCCAGAGGCTCGCGGAATGTGACGTGATGCTCTGCCGCGCCGGCGCCATCACCGTCAGCGAGTTGTGCGCTGCCGGTGTGCCGGCCCTGCTGGTGCCGTTGATCGTCAGCACCACGGCGCACCAGGTGGACAACGCCGCATGGCTGGCTGCGCAGGGTGCAGCGCTGCACCTGCCGCAAGCCACTCTGAGTGCACAGAGCCTGGCTGACACGCTGGCCCAGTTGAGCCGCCAGGAGCTGGCTGCCATGGCCACACGAGCGCGCGCCCTGGCGCGCCCGCAAGCGGCTGCGCGTGTGGCTGACGAGATCCAGAAACTGGTGGCCCAGCCGTGAGCCCAGCCGTGAGTCAACCCCAGCAGCGCATCCATCTCGTCGGCATCGGCGGCTCAGGCATGAGCCCGCTGGCCGAGGTGCTGCACGCCCGGGGTCATCGGGTCTCTGGCTCGGATCTGGTGGGCAGCGGTGTCACGCAGCGCCTGGCCAGCCTGGGCATGCGCATCTGCCTGGGCCACGATGCCGCCAACTTGGGCGACGCGCAAGTGTTGGTCACCAGCACCGCAGTGCAGCCTGACAACCCCGAGCTGCTGGCTGCCCGCGTCAAGGGCTTGCCGATATGGGGCCGGGCGCAGATGCTGGCGGAGTTGATGCAGGGCCAGTTCAGCATCGCCGTCACAGGCACCCATGGCAAGACCACCACCACGGCGCTGGTCTCAGCGGTGCTGGCCGAGGCCGGCCTGGACCCGACGACGCTGGTGGGTGGTGCCCTGCAGGCCAACGGCTCGCATGTGCGCCTGGGTGCCAGCCAGACCATGGTAGTGGAGGCTGACGAAAGCGATGCCAGCTTCCTGCACCTGAACCCGACACTGGCCGTGCTGACCAACATCGACGCCGACCACATGGACACCTTCGGGCAAAGCCTGCAGCGTTTGCAGGACGCCTTCGTGGACTTTGTGCATCGCCTGCCTGAGTCGGGCCAGGTCGTCTTGTGCAGCGACGACGCCGGTGTGCAGCAGATCCTGCCTCGACTCCAGCGCACGGTGGTGAGCTATGGCTTGGGGCCGCAGGCCAGCCTGCGTGGCACCGATCTGCAAGCCTTGCCCGGCGGGGGCATGCGCTTCGTGGCGTGCCAGCCCGGCCACCCGGACCTGCCGCTGCAACTGGCCTTGTCCGGAGAGCACAACGTGCGCAACGCCTTGGCCGCGATCGCTGTGCTGCGTTTGCTGTCGAAGCAACTGCAGCCACCACAGCAGCCGCAGCCCGAAAGCGGTGGCGCTGCAGCGCTGCTCGCGACTGAGGCGGACACTGATGCCGCCTGCCAGCGCGCGCTGCTTGGTTTCACGGGCGTGGGCCGACGCTTCGAGTCGCATGGCGAGTGGCCCTGCGCCCATGGTGGCAGCTTCTTGCTGATCGACGACTATGGTCACCACCCGGTGGAACTGGCCGCCGTCATCCAGGCCGCACGTGGCGCTTTTGGTCAGCGCCGGTTGCAGGTGGTCTTCCAGCCGCATCGCTACAGTCGCACGCGGGATTGTTTTGCCGACTTCGTGCAAGTGCTCTCAAAGGCCGACGCGGTGCTGCTGACCGAGGTCTACCCAGCCGGCGAAGCAGCGATTGCCGGGGCTGATGCGCAGGCCTTGGCGCAGTCGCTGCAGGCTGCCGGGACGCCGACCCACCTGGTGCCGGTGCTTGCCGATCTGCCTGCTGCATTGCATCGGCTGGCACGGGCCGGTGATGTGGTGGTCTCGCTGGGCGCCGGCTCCATTGGCTCTCTGCCGCAGCGACTGCGGCAGTTTCGCCAGCAATCTCTGCAGCCGCAGGGGGCTGCACAGGGCCTGCGCAGCAAGGTCGTCGAAGCACCCCAATCCAGCGCAGCAGCGGATGAATCAGGAGTCGCCGCATGACGCAGACGCCACTGACCCCACAAACCGCACCGAGGTCCCAGAACCTGGGCAAGGTCGCTGTGCTGATGGGTGGCAGCAGCGCCGAGCGCGAAGTCTCGTTGATGTCGGGCCAGGGTGTGCTGGCGGCGCTGCAATCCCAAGGTGTGCAAGCGCTGGCCTTTGATCCGGCGCAGCGTGACTTGTCCGAGCTCAAGCAACAAGGATTTGCGCGCGCCTTCATCGCGCTGCATGGTCGCCACGGCGAAGACGGCACGGTGCAGGGTGCGCTCGAGCTGCTGGGCATCCCCTACACCGGCTCCGGCGTGATGGCCAGCGCACTGGCGATGGACAAGACCATGTGCAAGCGTGTGTGGGTGGCCGAGCAACTGCCCACCCCGCGCTGGGTGCTGCTGGGCCCGACGCAACGCTCACGCGCCGAGTTGCAGCAGGTGCCCGACACGCTGGGCCTGCCGCTGATCGTCAAACCGCCGCACGAGGGCTCGTCGATCGGCATCAGCAAGGTGCTGGGCTATTCGCAGATGCAGGATGCAGTGGCGCTGGCCGCCGGCCATGATGCCGATGTGCTGTGCGAAGAGTTCATCGACGGCATCGAGCTGACCTGCCCGGTGCTGGGTGAAGGCGATGCGGCGATTGCACTGCCGGTGGTGCGCATCGACGCACCCGATGGCAACTACGACTACCAGCACAAGTACTTCAGCGACGACACTGCTTACCGCTGCCCCTGCGGGCTGGATGTTGCCGCCGAGCAGGCCGTCAGGGATCTGACGCTGGCTGCCTACCGTGTGCTGGGTTGTCGCGGTTGGGGCCGGGCTGACCTGATGCTGCGCGAGAGCGACCAGCAGCTCTTCTTGCTGGAGATGAACACCAGCCCGGGCATGACCAGCCATTCGCTGGTGCCGATGTCGGCGCGTGCCGCCGGCATCTCCTACGAAGCCCTGTGCCTGCGCCTGCTGCAGGCCGCCAGACTGGACCGAGGCGGCTGATGATCAGCGCCAGGAACAGCAGCAGGGTCGGCAACGACGGCAGCGCCAGCCGGCCGCGCAGCAGCACCCGGCGCGCGCGCGCCGGTGCCTCCGGTAACGCTGCCGAGCCCGCAGCGGTGAAGGCGATGGACGTCTGGCTGATGAACACCGCAGCCAACCTGATGTTGTGGCTGCTGGTGGGCGGCGCACTGCTGGCTGCTGCCTACTGGCTGCTGCGTGCGCCGCTGTTCCCGATCCGCAGCATCCAGATCGAAGGCGACATGCAACGCAACAACGTGCCCACCTTGCGCGCCAATGCAGCGCCGCACCTGTCGGGCAACTTCTTCAGCCTGGATCTGCAGCACAGCCGGCGCGCCTTTGAATCGGTGCCCTGGGTGCGCCGCGCAGAAGTGCGCCGAGTCTGGCCCGACACCCTGAGCGTTCGGCTGCAAGAGCACCGGGCGGTGGCGTTGTGGGACAGCAGCGAAAGCGGACTGGAGCCCGAGCGGCTGGTCAACGAGCAAGGCGAGGTCTTTGATGCCAACCTGGGCGATGTGCAGGACGACAAGCTGCCCACCCTGGCCGGCCCCAGCGGCACGGCGCCGCAGATGCTGGCGCTGTATCGCCGGTTGGCGCCGCAGATGGCCCAGTTGCGGCTGGTGCTGGAGCGGCTGCAACAAAGCGAGCGCGGCTCTTGGCGGGCCGAGCTGGAGGGCGGTGCCCACATCGAGCTGGGCCGCGGCACAGAACAGGAACTGCTGGCCCGGGCAGAACGATTCGTTTCCACCTTTGCCACCGCCACGCGCGAGTTCCAGGCGCCTCTGGCTTATGCCGATCTGCGTCACAGCGACGGCTATGCGGTGCGCCTGAGCGGCATCGAAGTGGCATCCAACCCCGCGGCCCCCAAGGCCGCGGTCAAGGCCCGCTGAGCACAGCGGGCAACACAGGACAAGGCATGGCCAAAGAATTCAAGGACATGGTTTTCGCGCTGGACATCGGCACCTCCAAGGTGATGGTGGTCGCAGCCGAAGTCACCGCCAATGGTCAGCTGCGCGTCGCCGGCCTGGGTGTGGCCCCCAGCCATGGCTTGAAGCGCGGTGTGGTGGTCAACATCGACGCCACCGTGCAAAGCATTCAGCAGGCGCTGAAAGAGGCCGAGATGATGGCGGCCTGCAAGATCACCAGCGTCTACACCGGCATCACCGGAAGCCACATTCGGGGCCAGAACAGCACCGGCATGGTGATCGTGCGCGACAACCGCGAGGTCACCACCGTGGACGTCAACCGCGTGGTCGAGACCGCCAAGGCCATCAACATCCCCAACGACCAGCGGCTGCTGCTGGTCGAGCCGCAAGAGTTCGTGATCGACGGCCACGAAGTCAAAGAGCCGATCGGCATGAGCGGCAGCCGGCTCGAGGTCAAGGTGCACATCGTCACCGGCGCCCAAAGCGCGGCCGAGAACATCCTCAAGTGTGTGCGCCGCTGCGGGCTGGAGGTCGAACGGCTGGTGCTCAACCCCAGCGCCAGTGCAGCTTCGGTGGTCAGCGAAGACGAGAAGAGCCTGGGCGTGGTGGTGGTGGACATTGGCGCCGGCACCACCGATGTGCAAATCTACACCGACGGCAGCGTGCGCCACACGGCGGTGATCCCGATTGCCGGTGACCTGATCACCAGCGATATCGCGATGGCGCTGCGCACGCCCACCAAGGACGCAGAAGAGATCAAGGTCGAGTACGGCGTGGCCAAGCAACTGCTGGCCGACCCCAGTGGCCAGGTCGAGGTGCCAGGCCTGGGCGACCGCTCGCCGCGCATGTTGTCGCGCCAGGCGCTGGCCGGCGTCATCGAGCCGCGCGTCGAAGAGATCTTCTCGCTGGTGCATCAGGTGATGCGCCAAAGCGGTTTCGAAGAAGTGCTGTCCAGCGGCGTCGTCATCACCGGCGGCAGTGCCGTGATGCCCGGCATGGTCGAACTGGGCGAAGACATCTTTCTCAAACCGGTGCGCAAAGGGCTGCCGCTTTACAACGGTGCGCTGTTCGACATGGTCGCCAACCCCCGCTCGGCCACGGTGATGGGGTTGCTTGAAGAAGCCCGCATGGCCCATGCACGCGGGCAAAAGGCAGCCGCCCAGGCCGGCTCTGTGAAAAACATGGTTGGTCGCGCCAAGGACTGGTTTCTTGGCAATTTCTAGTTCTGGTTCTCGCTCTCGTTCTCGTTCTCGTTCTCGTTCTCGTTCTCGCTCTGACGTATCCCGGGGCTTCCTCGGAAGCTGAAGTTTTTCTCCACCACTGGCAACTGCAACCCACCCAACAGGAGGCTCACATGCCCATCGAAATGATTGACGAAATTGACCAAGCACAGATCAAGGTGATCGGCGTTGGGGGTGGCGGCGGCAACGCTGTCGAGCACATGATCAACGCTG
>JBBQIB010000004.1:0-59244 GCA_038324515.1 Burkholderiales bacterium | reverse complement strand
CCATCCACCAAAGGCAGTCTGTAGGCGGCCGGAGATGACGCGGCGCGTGGTGGTGGTGGATTACGGCATGGGCAACCTGCGCTCTGTCTCGCAGGCCGTGCAGCACGCCGCCGTGGGCAGCGGTGTCGAGGTGCTCGTCAGCGCGCGCCCAGAAGAAGTGATGGCGGCTGAGCGTGTGGTGCTGCCCGGGCAGGGCGCGATGCGCGACTGCATGCGCGAGTTGCACGATTCGGGGTTGTTGGCCGCAGTTTTGCACGCCGCCGCGAACAAGCCGCTGATGGGCGTTTGTGTGGGCATGCAGATGCTGCTCGACCACAGCGAGGAACAAGACACCCCGGGCCTGGGCCTGATGCCCGGGCGGGTGCGCCGCTTTGCGCTGCAGGGCCGCCTGCAGCCCGACGGCAGCCGCTGCAAGGTGCCGCAGATGGGCTGGAACCGTGTGCAGCAGCAACCGCACGCCATGTGGGCCGGAGTGCCCGACCAAAGCTGGTTTTACTTCGTGCACAGCTACTATGCGGTTCCGAGCGTGGCAACGCACACGGTTGGCACCAGTGAATATGGTGACTGCTTTACCTGCGCTCTGGCACGCGATAACATTTTCGCGACGCAATTCCACCCTGAGAAGAGTTCAGAGCAGGGCTTGCATCTGTACAAGAACTTCTTGCAGTGGCAGCCTTGATTCCGAGCTTTCTCCTGACCTCGTTGCCGCCTACTTCTTTCTACCCAACCCACCTGCTTGCCTGAGCCATGCTGCTGATTCCGGCCATTGACCTCAAGGACGGCCATTGCGTTCGCCTCGAACAAGGCGATATGCAGGCTGCCACTACTTTTGGCGACAACCCGGCGGCCATGGCGCGCCGCTGGCTGGACGCAGGGGCCAGACGCTTGCACCTGGTCGACCTCAATGGCGCCTTCGCCGGCAAGCCGGTCAACGAAAGTGCGGTCAAAGCCATCCTGCGCGAGGTCGACGACGAAATCCCGGTGCAACTGGGTGGTGGTCTGCGTGACCTCGACACCATCGAGCGTTATCTCGACGCCGGCCTGAGCTACGTCATCATCGGCACGGCAGCGGTCAAGAGCCCTGGCTTCTTGAAAGACGCTTGCAGCGCTTTTGGCGGCCACATCATCGTCGGCCTCGATGCCAAGGACGGCAAGGTTGCCACCGACGGCTGGAGCAAGCTCACCGGCCACGAGGTGATCGATCTGGCCCGCAAGTTCGAACACTACGGTGTCGAAGGCGTGATCTACACCGACATCGGCCGCGACGGCATGCTCACCGGCATCAACATCGAAGCCACCGTCAAGCTGGCTCAGGCGCTGTCGATCCCGGTCTACGCCTCGGGCGGCCTGTCGGGCATGGCAGACATAGAAGCGCTGTGCGCGGTGGAGTCTGAAGGTGTGGAGGGTGTGATCTGCGGGCGCAGTATCTACACCGGGGCGCTGGATTTCGCAGCAGCGCAAGACAGAGCGGACGCCCTGTCTGCGCAGAACTGAGCGACTGATCCGTCAGGGGGGTGCTAGCGAACGGCCAGGCTGCGCTTCTTACCTGCGAAACCTGCGACTCCCAAAGCCAACATCGCCAGCGCCAACGAGCCCGGCTCAGGCACCGTCAACGCCGGCGTCAAGAACCCACGGATCTCACCGCCCGCGTAGAGGCCTGGCGTATGGATATTCACATAGGCTTTGCCGTCGGTGGTGCCAGTCAACAGGTTGTTGAAGGCCGTGGAGCTCAGCGTGAAGGTGTCGTTGTAGCTGCCTGTTGTCAGCGCCGGTAGGGGGTTGAAGCCCAAGGCGACCCCAGCGTTGCCGGTGTTGCCAACGGCGGTGCAGCAGTGGATGTGGCCGAACGCCATGGTGTTGGCAAGGCCGGTCCAGCTGACTTGCACATTGACGCTGAACAGCGCGTCATCGAAGCTCACCGTCGCAAAGCCGGTGGCCGTGGATGTGGGCACTGGCTCACCAGCGCTGCTGAGGTTGGCAGTGAAGGTCACTGGTGCCGCTGCGGCAGATAGGCACAGCGTGGCTGCGGCCATTGCGATGGTGGCCTGGATGAGGTGTTTCATGGGTCAACTCCTGATTCTTGTGCGAGCAAGATGGCTCGATTTGTCTCAGGATGTTGCACCCAATCCAGCTTGAAGACCAGCCTGCATCTTGCCTGCACCCCGCGTTCAGGGGGGGTGTTGCCTTCTCTCGACTTCGTCGCTGGGGCTTGGGAGCGCACGCGCCCACCTGAAGGATGCGAGGCTCGAAGCTGCGAACCTGGCCGAAACTGCCGTCCATAATCCGGGCATGCTTGCCAAACGCATCATTCCTTGCCTGGACGTCACTGCAGGCCGTGTCGTCAAGGGTGTCAACTTCATCGAACTGCGAGACGCTGGCGACCCGGTGGAGATCGCTGCACGTTACAACGATCAAGGTGCAGATGAGCTGACCTTCTTGGACATCACTGCGACCAGCGATGACCGCGATCTGATCCTGCACATCATCGAGGCGGTGGCCTCTGAAGTGTTCATCCCTTTGACGGTGGGCGGCGGTGTGCGCTCGGTGGCCGATGTGCGCCGCTTGCTCAATGCGGGTGCTGACAAGGTCAGTTTCAATTCGGCTGCGGTCAAGCGCCCTGAGCTGATTCGCGAAGCTTCCGACAAATACGGTGCGCAGTGCATTGTGGTGGCCATCGACGCCAAGCGTCGTTCCTCTCACGACGGTTGGGATGTCTACACGCACGGCGGTCGCCACAACACGGGGCTGGATGCGGTGGATTGGGCGCGGCAGATGGCGCAGCTGGGCGCAGGCGAGATTTTGCTGACCAGCATGGACCGTGATGGCACCAAGAGCGGCTTTGACTTGCAGTTGACACGTGCCGTCAGCGACGCCGTCCCGGTGCCCGTCATTGCCTCGGGTGGCGTCGGCACCCTGGACCATCTGGCGGACGGCGTGACTCTGGGGGGAGCCGATGCCGTGCTGGCGGCCAGCATTTTTCATTACGGAGAGTTCACGGTGGCGCAAGCCAAGGCGACGATGGCTCAGCGTGGCATCGTGGTCAGGTTGTAAGCATGCGGTCCAAACTGTCCAGGTCTTCCGCTTTGGCCCTGGCTTCGGCTTCGGCTACGGCTTCGGCCGCGCCACCAGCGTCAACCCAGCCCGAGCGCCCACCCAAACCTCAGCGCATCCGCAAGCCCCCTCCAGGCGAAATCCGTTTGATTGGCGGGTTGTGGAAGCGCAGCAAGTTGCCTGTTCCGGCCGTGCCCGGTCTGCGGCCCACGCCGGATCGTTTGCGAGAGACCTTGTTCAACTGGCTGGGTCAGGATCTCAGCGGTTGGCGCGTATTGGATGCTTTTGCCGGCACTGGGGCGCTGGGCCTTGAGGCCGCCTCGCGCGGTGCTGCGAGCGTGGTGTTGCTGGATCAGTCACCCCCACTGGTGGCCCAGATGAAGGCAAGCGCGACGCGTCTGGGTGCTGCCGGCGTCACGGTAGAGCGCGCCGATGCCTTGCTTTGGATGTCGCGTTGCGCCCCTGCGACCTTGGATCTGGTGTTTCTGGACCCGCCTTTCGACACGGACTTGGCCTACACCGCTGCCTTGGCTGCACAGCGCTTGCTGGTGCCCGGAGGCTGGCTGTTTGTCGAGAGCGGCCGACCGGTTGGCGAGCCGCCACCCGGCATGCACGCCAGGCGCCAATGCCGAATGGGCGCAGTGGTCGCCGAGCTGTGGCAAGCCGCAGTCTGAAACTGCCATCCCTTGAAGAGCTGTCGATCTTTAAACTCTGGCGGCTCTATCACCTGGCGAAGATAAACGAGGAGACCCGTCATGAGCTTCAGCAGCCCCATCACAGCCGTCTACCCAGGCACCTTCGATCCGATGACCTTGGGCCATGAAGACCTGATGCGTCGAGCCTCCAGCCTCTTTGACAAGCTCATCCTGGCAGTGGCTGTGGGCCACCACAAACGCACCATGTTTACCGTGTCGGAACGGCTGGAGATCGCCACTGAGATCGCAGCCCCTTACCCCAATGTGCAAGTCACCACCTTCAGGGGCTTGCTGTGCGACTTTGTGACTGATGCTGGCGGCAAGGTGGTGGTGCGGGGCTTGCGTGCGGTCAGTGACTTCGAGTACGAGTTTCAGATGGCGGGCATGAACCGGCACCTGATGCCGCAAGTCGAAACGGTCTTCATGACCCCTTCAGACCAGTTTCAGTTTGTCAGTGGTACCTTCGTGCGCGAGATTGCCCAATTGGGTGGCGATGTCTCCAAGTTCGTGGCGCCGTCTGTGCTCAGCAGACTGCGCGACCGCGTCAAGCAGGTGCCATCCTGAACCACGCACACCCGTGCACAAACCGGAGAAGCTGAAGTGGCTTTGTGGATCACCGACGAGTGCATCAATTGCGATGTTTGTGAGCCCGAGTGTCCTAACAGCGCGATCTACATGGGGCCAGAGATCTATGAAATCGACCCCAGCAAGTGCACCGAATGTGTGGGGCACTTTGACGAGCCCCAATGCGTTCAGGTCTGCCCGGTCAGCTGCATCCCGGTCAACCCCGGTTTTGTCGAGACGCGGGTTGAGCTGCTGGCAAAATTTCAGGCGCTGCAGGCTGACGCTGCGACCGTGGTTGCGGCTGAACCCGGGGAGCTTGCGTCTGCGATGTGAGGCGCCGTGTCGACTGCTTCGCAGCAGTCGTTGAATTGCGCTTTTTCGTTGCTCGAAACTTTTGCTTGGGCATGCCCAGCGAAGGGCCCAGGTTCGCGGCCACTGCAGACTGACGCTGCAAGCTCAGTTCTTCGGCCTGACGCTGCTGGGCCATCTGGTCTGCCAGGGCTTGTTGGCGCCTGACTTGTTGTTGTGCGTTGGCCACCTCATCAGCGCTGCGCGGGTCTGCGAGTTGAAGTTGCTGGCCCTGTGCACAGGCTTTGTCGCTGTAGCTGTTGGCGGCTTGGCCGCAGCGCCAGACCTGTTGCGCCCACGCGCTCTGGCCAGCCAGCACTGCCAGGACAGCCAGACTTGTCAGGCACAGGAAAACAAGCACTGAGGGCGCTTTCATGGGCGGTACCTGCGTCGGTGAAGAAAAGCGGTCCCAGACATTACTCAAATGCGGGGGGCTTGGGTGGCTCAGGGGGCTCGATCGGCTTCGGAGCCTTGGGTGGCTTGGGTGGCTTGGCTGGCTTGGGTCGAGGCGGCTGGGCGTGGATCAATGCCAGCGCTGCATCCATCTCGCCGCTGATCAGCCTGGGTACGGCCTGCAATGACTGCTCGATGGATTTGTCCATCGCTTCGCGGTCGGTGGGCGAGGGTTTGTGCAGCACGTAGTGCACGACCTCTGACTTGACACCCGGGTGGCCGATGCCCAGGCGCAGCCGCCAGAAGTCAAGCGTGCCGAGCATCGCGTGGATGTCCTTGAGGCCGTTGTGGCCGGCTGCACTGCCGCCAAACTTGAGCTTGGCCTGGCCGGGTTGCAGATCGAGTTCGTCATGCGCCACCAGCACTTCGTCTGGCGCGATCTTGAAGAATCGCGCCAGCGCTGCCACCGAAACGCCCGAGCGGTTCATGAAGGTCATCGGCTGCAGCAACCAGATCGGCCCGCCAGCCTCGCCCTGGGCGCCAGTCCCGTGGTTGACTCTGGCTACCAAGGCCTGACAGCTGCGCTCGGGCACCAGCTTGGCTTTGAGTGACGCGGCCAACTGGTCCACCCACCAGAAGCCTGCGTTGTGGCGGGTCTGCTCGTACTCGGCGCCTGGGTTGCCCAAGCCTACAAATAATCGAATCATGGGGGCTCACTATAGGTGCCGTGGGCAAAAAAAAGCCCCACCAGAGTGGGGCCCGCTGAAGTGGGTGCCCGCCATCTCGATCGCGGGCCGGCTCAAGCGGCCGCAGCCGCTCGAGCTCACTTGTTGCTCACTTGTTGCTCACTTCTTGTTCTGCCTCTCGTCTTTCTTGGGCTTGGCGCCCTTGCCCTTTTCTGCGGGTACCACAGCCACTGGGGCAACTTCTTCCACTTCGGCCTTGGGCATCGTCACGACCACGATCACAGGATCCTGGGTACCGCGCTTGACGGCCTTGATGCCCTCGGGCAGCTTCAGGTCGCTGGCGTGCAGGCTCTGGTTCTTGACCAGGTCCGACAGATCGATGTTGATGAATTCAGGCAGTTGCGCAGCCAGGCACTCGACCTCCAGGTCGGTGCTGACATGGTTCACCAGGCACTTGTCGGTCTTCACTGCAGCCGAGTTTTCTTCGCCGGAGAAGTGCAGCGGTACTTTTTTGCGCAGCCGCGTGACTTCGTCGATACGCTGGAAGTCCACATGCAGCACCATCGGCTTGAAGGCGTGCATCTGGTAGTCGCGCAGCAACACCTTTTCGGCCTTGCCTGCCAGGTCCATCTCCAGAATCGAAGAGTGGAAGGCTTCTTTCTTCAACGCAAAAAACAGCGCGTTGTGATCGAGTTCAATCTTGACGGGGGCGCCAGCACCATAGACGATGCCGGGCACCTTGGCGGCTTTGCGCAGGCGGCGGCTCGCTCCGGTCCCCTGCAGCGTGCGCTCATAAGCGGTGAATTGCATAAAAAATACTCCGTTGAGTTCAAAAAACAAGGCGCCCGCGACCAGGCGCCGGAGAAGCCGGCCTTGATGCGGGTTTGGCAACCCGCATCAGGGCCAGTCATGGGGTCTACAGCTAAAAGTTGTTGTTCTGCTCGGCAAACAACGAGGTGACCGATTCGCCGTCGCTGATGCGACGGATGGTTTCGGCAAACAGGAAAGCCACCGACAACTGCCGAATCTTGTTGCAGGCCCTGGCCTGGGCGTTGAGCGGGATGGTATTGGTGATCACCACCTCGTCCATGTGCGAGGATTCGATGCGCTCGATCGCAGGACCGGAAAAAACAGGGTGCGTGCAATAGGCCATCACGCTCTTGGCGCCGCGGCTTTTCAGCACCTCGGCGGCCTTGATCAAGGTGCCGGCCGTGTCGATCATGTCGTCCATGATCACGCAGGTGCGGCCCTCGATTTCGCCGATGACGTGCATCACCTCCGAGACGTTGGCGGTGGGGCGGCGCTTGTCGATGATTGCCAGGTCACAGCCCAATTGCTTGGCCAAGGCGCGGGCGCGCACCACGCCGCCGACATCGGGCGAGATCACGACCAGATTCGAGTGGTTCTTGCTTTTGAGATCGGACAACAGCACCGGGCTGGCGTAGATGTTGTCCACCGGGATGTCGAAGAAGCCCTGGATCTGGTCGGCATGCAGGTCCATCGTCAGCAGCCGCTCCACACCCACGGTCTCCAGCAGGTTGGCCACCACCTTGGCGCTGATCGGCACCCGCGTGCTGCGTGGCCTGCGGTCCTGGCGTGCATAGCCGAAGTAAGGGATCACAGCCGTGATGCGCCTGGCGCTGGCGCGCTTCAGGGCATCGACCATGATCAAGAGTTCCATCAGGTTTTCGTTGGTCGGGCTGCAGGTGGGTTGCACCACAAAAACGTCGCGGGCGCGCACGTTTTGCTTGATCTCGACCGTGACTTCACCATCTGAGAAACGCCCGACCAAGGCGTTGCCCAGCTCGATGCCCAGATGGGCCGCGATCTCCTGTGCCAGCGCCGGGTTGGCGTTGCCGCTGAATAGCAAGGTGTTGAACAGCACGGGGATGTCTCCGACCGGATAACCCGTCATACGCAGCACACGCCGCGCGTGATCTCGGAAAAATTTTGGCAGGGGAGGAAGGACTCGAACCCTCGCATGTCGGAATCAAAATCCGATGCCTTGACCAACTTGGCGACTCCCCTACGCGGGAAACGGTTTGCACCGCCACCCTTGAACTTGACGACAGAACGATGACGTCCTGTCGTCAAAGCCAGATACGACTTCTCTCTCAGTCTGCCCAGTCTTTCAAGGGATGAAAAGCCAGACTGACACATTCACGCCACACCCAATCTGCTGGCGGCTGGAAAGCTTGCAAGGCCACCTCGGGTGAAGCACTGCCGGGCAATTTCCCTGCGCCAAACTCTTGTTCTGCCTGGCTGGACTTCGACGCGTTCAAAGAGCCCAAAGCCGCAAAAACCGCGCTGCCTGAACCCGTCATGCGGCTGTTGCCGAATGTTTGACTCAACAGCCTTGCTGCTTGACTGACCTGCACACATCGGTCTTGGGCAGGTGCTTGCAAGTCGTTCTTGAATTCGTTGCCGAACTCTGCTGTCGGCGTCGAACCTGCTGCTGCAACTCCCGGTTGATGGTGTTCTATCGCCCTGCCGTCCAAACAGCCCATGAGTATAGCAGCCTGTATGGACTGCAGGTCGACAGCCGGGGTGTCATGCACCCATTGCGGGTGACCGAATATCTCGGCGGTGCTGATCGAGGCGGCGGGTTTGAGGACCATGTAGCGCGATGGAGGCAGATCCACCGGATGCAGCAACTCGCCGATGCCTTGCACGATGGCGTTTTGGCCGCCGATGAAAAACGGCACGTCGGCGCCCAGTCCCAGGCCCAGCTCCGCCAGCCGGCTGCGTGGCCAGTGCAGGCCCCACAGGCGATTCAGCGCCAGCAGCGTGCTGGCGGCGTTCGAGCTGCCGCCGCCCATGCCCGCGCCCCAGGGCAAGTGTTTGCCGAGCGTGATGTCCACGCCTTTGGTGCATTGCGATTCGGCCTGCAGCGCTCGCGCGGCGCGCAGGCACAGATCCTCAGCGGGCATCGCTGCCCCTTCGTCGCGGCGATGCAAGGCGCCGTCGTGCCGAATCTCGAACTGCAGACGGTCGGCCCAGTCGATCAGCACAAAGACCGACTGCAGCAAGTGGTAGCCGTCAGCTCGACGACCCACGATGTGCAAGAACAGGTTCAGCTTGGCAGGTGCCGGCACATCGTAGATGGCGCGTAAGAACATCTCGGTCCGCTAGTGGTCCGTTGCGCCAAACCGATGACGTGAAATCGCGCATTCGCCCGCCATGCGTCGTTGCAAATCCGCTCCATAGCTGCCGCTATGGCCGTGGTTTGCGCCTGGCCTGACGATCGAATGCATCGATTTCATTTGTAACCTCATTGACGGAACGGACCACTAGGGTGACGCTTCGAGCTTGATGCGCAGTTTGACAGCGGGCGTCGCCTGACGGCTGGCTTCGATCCAGCCCTGCGCCTGCTGCTGCAGATTGACCAACCAGCCTGATTGCCTGAACCCGTTGCTGGTGGGCTGGTACGGGGCTTCGGTCCACGGCCGGCCGGCCAGCCAATCGGGCAATGCGGCCAGCGGCAAGGTTTCGCCCAGTGCTTTGCGCGAGAGCTGATCCAGATCTGCAAAGCGTTGCTCGCCTTCGCTCGTCTGCAACAGCGCCTGGCCAGGCGCCCAACTGGCTGTGGCCAGCGTTGTGCCCAAGGGCGAGAAAATACGCAGCTGACCCTGTGTGCCGGAGCCCATCAGCTCGAAGGACACACGTTCGTTGAGCGCCGGCCTGGCCTGAGTGGCTTCGGCCTGCAACAGCATCCTGCCCTGAGTCCAGCTTGGCGGCTGGCCGCCGGTCGTTGAGGCGCAGCCCGAAATGATCAAGGCCAAAGCCAGCGCGCCCACGGCAACATAAAGCCTGCAAATGCACGACAACTGGCGCAGCGTTTGGGTTTGCATCAGGCTTACGCGGTCGCCCTCTCCCATCTTCGGATCTGGGCTCAAAGCTCAACGTGCAGCCGGCTCAACGCTTCACGCAAGACATCGTTGCCTGCGTCGCGCGATTTGGACTGGCGCCAGACTTGGCGGGCTTCTTCTTGCTGGCCCATCGACCAAAGCACTTCACCCAGGTGGGCGCCAATCTCGGTATCAGGCCGGGCCGAGTAGGCTTGCCTCAACAAGCGCAGGGCCTCTTCAAGATTGCCCAGTCGAAACTCAACCCAGCCCAGGCTGTCGGTGATGAAGGGGTCGCCCGGCATCAGTGCCAGCGCCTTGACGATCAGCTGGCGTGCTTCCTGCAGGCGCTCGCCTCGATCGGCCAGCGAATAACCCCGCGCGTTGTAAGCATGGGCGTTGTCGGGCTTGAGGCCGATGACGCGCCTGAGCAGACGCTCCATGTCACCTGGCCGGCCGAGCTTTTCAGCCATCATCGCTTGCTCGTAGAGCAGATCGGGGTCGTCAGGAATGCGGACGTTGGCATTGGCCAACACCTCGTAGGCGTCCTGCCAGCGCTTGCTCTCGCGCATTACGGCGGCTTCTGCGACCAGCTTGGCGCGCAGGTCTTCGGGGCGCGTCTCCGGCGTTTCGCGGATCAGCTCGCGTGCTTCGGACACCTTGCCCTGCTTGGCCAGGATTGCGGCGCGACGTGTTTGCACTTCCAGTGTGCGCTCGGGGTCCTGGATCTTGGCCAACCAGCTTTCTGCTGTTGCAAAGTCAGCGCGCAACTGCGCTACCTGGGCCAGCATCAACCAGGCTTGGCTCAGACCTTGATCCGCGCGATTGTTGGCGCCCAGCCCTGTTTCGTCGTCTTCCTCTTCCTCGGGGCGCAGCGTGGTTGATGGCAAGCCGTTGGCCTTGGCCGGTGTGGTCGAGGGCGAATGGGGTACGCCGCCTTGGGGCTGAACGAGCTGAACGTAGGTCTTCAGCGCGGCTTCTGCCTCAGGCAGATGTTTGAGCTCGAGCTGCAGCGCGCCCAGAGTCAGATAGGGTGCTGGCGCCTGGGGCTGCTTGCGGGTGGCGATTTCAAGCTGCGCCACCGCCTCGGCGTAACGCTGCCTGGCCACCAGGCTGCGCACATACGCCAGGCGCATCGGGCTTTGCGCATCGCCGCGCTGCAGATGCAGCTTGACCAGATCTTCGGCGGGTGGCCGGGTGACCATCAATTCGAGCGCCAGCAAGGCGGGGCCAGGCGCTGAAGGCTCGAGGGTTTGCGCCAGGCGGGCCAGGGCCAGGGCCTTGTCTGGCTCACCCGCTTCCAGCCAGGCCTGGCCTTGGGCCAACATCGACGGCAGCCGGGTGACCGGATCTTCGCGGTAGGGCTTGAGCGTGTTTTCCAGCAGCGTGGCCACCAGGCGCGAATCGGTGGCGCGCTGCAAGAAGCGCGGCAAGGCGCTGATCAATGCGGGCCGCTCGGCTTTGGGGGTTTGCTCCAGCAGCGCTTTGAGTGGCTCTTCAAGCTCGGTGTTGCGCCGCAGCACCAGCAATATCTGCAACTGCAAGCGCAACGCATCCAGCGAGCCGGGCAAAGCCACACGCCAGGCCTGCGTGGCAAGCAGGGCCTGGTTTCCGGCACGTGTCTGCAAGGCGATGTCGGTGGCCCGACGGAACAGGCTTGCATCGCTGGTACGGCGCGCTGCATCCAGCATCCAGTCAAAGGCGGTGCTGTTGTCGCCCTGCGCCAGCGCCAACTCTGCGGCCAGCAACTGGTACATCAGCCTGCCGTCCAGGCTTGAGTTCAGAACCGGCGTGCTGGCGTCTTGAGCTTTGCTGCCGGGCTGTTGTGCAATTGGTGCGGGTGCTGGTGCGGGTGCTGGTGATGCTGCTGGTTTCGCGGGGTTGCTCTGGCCAAACAATGCTGACGCCTGGCTGGCTGGCTGCGCGAGCGCCTGCAGGCTGGCCAGTGTTGAGCCAGCGGCAAAGATCAGGGCGATCCAGAGATGGGGCTTCACTTGCCTCAAGGGCTTCACGTGCCTCAGGTGCCCCAAGGGCTGCAGGGTGAGCCGGCTGGGCTGCGCCCGCATCGGTCTGCGCAGGTTGGACGGGCGACTCGTAGAACCGACTGCCCACAAGCGCCAAGGCAGGTGTTGAAACATCGTATTTCCTCGGGTTTGCAAATCATTCTCACATAATGGCCGCATGCCTGAACTACCCGAAGTGGAGGTGACGCGCCGAGGTATTGCGGACCTTTTGCACGGTGCAAAGGTACTTGCCGTGCGGCTTGGCAAGCCACTGCGTTGGCCGCTGGGCTGTGCGCCTGAAACCCTGGTGGGGCTGCAACTGGGCGAAGTGCAGCGCAGAGGCAAGTACCTGTGGCTGCCCGTGGGTGATGCGGGCGCAGGGCTTTTGATGCATCTGGGCATGTCGGGTTCCATGTCGGTGCTGACTGCAGCGCCTTTGCTGGCGCCCCCGGCGGGTGCGCATGATCACTTTGACCTGCAGACCGACCGTGGCACCCTGAGGCTGAACGACCCCAGGCGTTTTGGCGCCATCGTGTGGTCGGCCGGCTATGCGTCGGCACCTGCAGCCACCTTGCTGGGCCGGTTGGGGGCCGAACCCTTTGATGCCTCGCTGACACCGCAGAGCTTTCACGCCGCGCTGCGAGGCCGTCGCGCACCGATCAAGTCGGTGCTGCTGGCCGGTGATGTGGTGGTTGGCGCAGGCAACATCTACGCGTGCGAAGCCTTGTTTGCTGCCGGCATACACCCCTTGTTGCGCGCCGAGCGGCTGAGCCGGCCCCGCGCTGCCAAACTGCTGGCAGCCCTGCGCCTGATACTCGGGCGGGCGCTGGAGCTGGGAGGTTCGACCCTGCGTGATTTCAGCGACGCCCACGGAGTCAGCGGCGCCTACCAGACCGAAGCAGCGGTCTATGGGCGGGCTGGTCTGCCATGCCGCGGCTGCGGCGGTGCGGTCAAGCGCATCGTGCAGGCCCAACGCTCCAGCTATTTCTGCCCGCGATGCCAGCGCCGCTGAGTTCGCCGTCGAATGCTCCGAATGGGTGGCTGGGAAGAATTGAAGGGCTTTGTGCCCGAATTAAGCTCTTACTGGTGCGTGCAGACTGCTTTAGCATGGCTTGAGCAGTTTCGATTCCAGCTCACCCCTGTCCATGACCAGCACCATCGTTCAAGGCCTTGATTCCCTCGCTCACTGGCGCGCAGCGCTGGCGCGCGATGTGCAAGCCTTTGGCGTCGCTCTGCACAGCCAGAGCCTGCTGGAAGAATCCGAGCAGGCAACGCTGACCGGCTTGAGTGAGCGGCTCAAGGCCGACAAGCTGGTATTGGCTTTTGTGGCAGAGTTTTCGCGCGGCAAGTCCGAGCTGATCAACGCCATCTTCTTTGCCGACACCGGCCGCCGAGTTTTGCCCGCCACACCCGGGCGCACCACGATGTGCCCGGTGGAGTTGTGCTTCGACCCCAAACAGCCGCCTCTGCTGTCGTTGTTGTCGATCCGGACTCGACTCAAAGAACTGTCGCTGACCGACTTGCGCCTGCTGCCCGATCAGTGGCAGCAAGTGCCGCTGGATCCCCAAAATCCGAAGAGTTTGGCTGAGTCGCTTGCTGCCGTCACACGCACCGTGCGGGTCAGCCAGGAGCAGGCCAGCGCGCTGGGCTTCTGGGATCCCGAAGTGCCCGACGACAACCCGGCTGTTGGCGAAGATGGCCTGTACGAAGTGCCTGCCTGGCGCCATGCGCTGATCAACTATCCCCACCCATTGCTGCAGCGTGGCCTGGTGGTCATCGACACGCCCGGCTTGAATGCCGTCGGCGCCGAACCGGAGCTCACGCTGGGCCTGCTGCCCAGCGCGCACGCCGTGGTCTTTGTGCTGGGCGCCGATACCGGTGTCACCAAGTCAGACCTGCGCATGTGGCGCGAGCATCTGGGCCAGGCCAGCCTGGAGCGCTTTGTGGTGATGAACAAGATCGACGCGCTGGCTGACCCGTTGCTGAAGGCCGAAGAAGTGCAAAACCAGATCGAGCAGCAGCGCCGCCAGGTGGCGCAGACGCTGGAAGTGCCGCTGGCCCGCGTCTATCCGGTCTCGGCGCGGCAGGCGCTGGCAGCGCGGGTCGAGAACAAGCCTGCGCTGCTCAGAACCAGCCGCTTGCAGCCGCTGGAAGATGCTTTGTCTGCGCAGTTGATGCCACGCCAGCAAGAGTTGTTGACCCAGGCCGCGGCCGTGGCTGTGGACCAGGTGCGCGGCGCTGTCTTGCGCCGGCTGGGTGACCGCCAGCGCCAGCAGGCCGAGCAACTGATGGAGTTGCGAGGCCTGCGCGGCAAGAGTGGTGCCAAGCTGCGCATGCTGGTCGAGCGTGTGGAGACCGAGTCGGGTGAGTTCGAGCGCTGCGCATCACGCCTGGTGGCTTTGCGTGCGGTGCAGCTGCGGCAGCAAAAGGGCGTGTTGGCTTCGCTGAAGACCGAAGGCGTGCGTTATGAGCTGAGCCGGCTGCAAGCGGCGATGTCGGCCCGGCTGCTGAATCTGGGCGCGCGAGCGGCTTTTGAAGCTTCGATGGCGCGCCTGCGTGAATCCCTGGCGCAATCTCGTGCCGACGTGGAAGAACTGCGCCAGATGCTGCAAGCCAGTTTTGACCAACTCAACACCGAATTCGGTTTTACCTTTGTTCTCGACCCCATGCCCGCGATGCAAAGCCACGCCGACGAGCTTGACACCATCGAGCGCAACTACGGCCGTTATCTGGGATTCAGCCAGGCTTGGCGGATGGCAGCGCCGGGTTTTGCAGAGCAGTTCAGGCGCATGTTGCAGACCAAGCTGGAACTGGTTTTCAGCACCGCAGCTCATGAGCTGGACCGATGGGGCAAGACGGCACAGTCACAGCTGGAGGCGCAATTGCACGAGCGCCGCCGCAGTTTCGTACGCCGCCGCGAGTCTTTGCAGAAAGTGCAACTGGCGGCGGGTGAGCTGGAGCAGCGCATCGCCGAGGTGCAGGCGCAAGACGAAGCGCTGGGCGCAGCACAGGCCCATGTCAACCGGCTGGCGACGCAGGTGCTGGAGCTGGCCAAACGGGGTCCTGCGGGCCTGAAGGCCGGCAGGGCAGGGGATCCGGTTCAAACAGCCGCAGCTCAAACAGCCGCAGCGCAGGCAGCAGCGCAAGCAGCAGCACAAGCAGCAGCACAAGATCGCAAGCAGGGCGAAGCGCAACAGATTGCAGCCTGATTCGCAAGGCGCAGCGGGTGCGCCCAACCCTTGGGCCGCCACGCTGATCGATTGGCAGGCCCGCCACGGCCGCCACGGTCTGCCCTGGCAAGGAACGCGCGACCCTTATCGCGTGTGGTTGTCGGAGGTGATGCTGCAGCAGACCCAGGTCAGCACGGTGCTGACCTACTTCGACCGATTTCTGACCCGCTTTCCTGCAGTGGCCCACCTGGCTGCTGCGCCGCTGGATGACGTGCTGGCGCTGTGGAGCGGGCTCGGCTACTACAGCCGGGCGCGCAACCTGCACCGCTGTGCGCAGGCCGTGATGGAGCAGCATGGCGGGCGCTTTCCTGCCAACGCCAGCCAACTGACCACGCTGCCAGGCATCGGCCGCTCGACGGCCGCTGCGATTGCCGCTTTCTGCTTCGACCAGCGCGTGGCGATCCTGGACGGCAACGTCAAACGTGTGCTGAGCCGCGTGCTGGCCTTTGAAGGTGATCTGGCCGCTTCGGCTCAAGAAAAGCTGTTGTGGGCCCAAGCCGAAGCACTGTTGCCGCCAGATCGGCTACCCGCCTACACCCAAGCCCTGATGGACCTGGGCGCCACCGTCTGCTTGCCTCGAGCGCCGCTTTGCCAAGGCTGTCCTTTGCAGGACTTCTGCCGGGCCCGGGCTCTGGACCGCGTTGCAGACTTTCCGCGCAAGAGCCGAAAACTGCGCCGCAGCCTGCGCAGCAATGCGCTGCTCTGGTTACGTCACGGCTCGCGGTCCTGGCTGGTGCAAAGGCCGCCAGTGGGGGTCTGGGCGGGGCTCTACAGCCTGCCGGAGTTCGGCAGCAAAAGTGATTTGCAAGGCTTGAGCAGCGGCTGGCCCGGCCACGGGCACTGGTTGCCGGCTGTCAAGCATGTGCTGACACACTTCGACTGGCAGCTGCAGGTGCTGGTCTGGCACTGGCCGCTGCACCAAGCTGAGCCTGAAGCTGCCTGGCTCGATGGCGCAGCGCTGGCGGTGGCGCCCAAGGTCGAAGAAGAAACCCGGCCAGCGCTTGCCCATCAAACGCAGGCTGCCGCACAGTGGGCGTTGCAAGCACCGGGTGGCTGGCACGACGCTGATCAAGCGCTGGCGCTTGGCCTGCCTGCACCAGTGAGAAAGCTGTTTCTCAAGCACCTCGGGCCGGGCAGTACAGCCGCCTAGTGGTCCGTTCCGTCAATGAGGTTACACATGAAAGGGATGCATTCGATCGTCAGGCCAGGCGCAAACCACAGCCATAGCGGCAGCTGTGGCGCGGATTTGCAACCACGCCTGGCGGGCGAATGCGCGATTTCATGTCATCGGTTCGGCGGAACGGACCACTAGCCGATCACCACCTTCTTGTCGCGCAGATAACCGTCCACCAGCGACAGGCGGATGACCGGGTCGTCCAGCTCCATCAGCTTTTGCTTGGCGGCCAGTGAGATGGGCAACAGCTCACACCAACGGTTGGCGACCCAACCGGCATCGTCCAGCTTGTAGGGTTGCAAGAAGGGCACCTGGTCCTGTTGTTGCAGTTGTTTGATGGCATCGGCCAGCGCGGCGACTGTGGACAACACCGCCGGCCCGGGCGAGCGCACGGCATCGTCTCGCAGCGGGCTCACCTCTGCCACCCACAAGCCGTTGTCACGCTGCGTGGGCTCGGATTTGATCTTGAAGCGCTGGCCACCGCGGCAGCGCAGGCGCAGGATGCCGGCCTGCTCTGCGTCCACTTCGTCAATGTGGGCGATGGTGCCCACCGATTCCAGTTGTTGGCTTGGCTGGCCCCGTGAGTCTCTTGCGGCGTCCTGCCCTGCGCTCAGGCAGACGACGCCAAAGGGCGCGCGGCGGCGCATGCATTCACCCACCATGTCCAGGTAGCGGGCTTCGAAGACTTTGAGGGCCAGCACAGCCCCTGGGAAAAGCACCAGTTGCAGCGGGAACAACGGCAGCGGTTGAGGCAAGTCTGTTTCTTTCATGATGGTGGAGGTGGCTTCAGTCATCTCAATCCCGTGCATCCAGTTCGCGGTGGCGCACCAGGGTGGCCAGTTGCGGCTTGAAGTGTCTGGCCAGCGTCTCAACCGCATACACCGAGCGGTGCTGGCCGCCGGTGCAACCCAAGGCCACTGTCAGGTAGCTGCGCAGATCGTTGCCGTAGGCTGGCAGCCAGTGGGTCAAAAAAGTCTGAATTTGAGTCAGCATGTCGGTCACTTCAGGCTGCTGTTGCAAATAGGCACGCACGGCTGCGTCGCGGCCGTTGAGCGGGCGCAGCTCGCGGATGTAGTAGGGGTTGGGCAGCACACGCAGGTCAAACACCATGTCGGCGTCCATTGGCACGCCGCGCTTGAAAGCAAAGGATTGGAACACCAGCGTCAAGGCCGATTCGGTGGCGCCGACCAGCGAGCGCACCCAATCGCGCAACAGCGCTGGGCGCAGTTGGCTGGTGTCGACGACGGTGGAGACTTCGCGCAACTCAGACAACAGGCCACGCTCGATCTCGATCGCGTCCATCAGCGCCCTGGCGCTGTCGTTGGCATTGGCCAGTGTGGTCAAAGGGTGGGGGCGGCGGGTTTCAGAGAAGCGGCGCACCAGCGTGTCTGTGTTCGCTTCCAGAAAGATCGGCCGGATGCGCACACCTTCGGCGCGCAACTCGTCGATCATCGGCACCAATGCGGGCAAGGAGGCGGCTGTACGTACGTCCACGGCCACCGCCACGCGGTAGGTGAAACGGCCCTGCTCGAGCTTGATGAATTCACGCAGCAACTCCGGCGGCAGGTTGTCGCAACAAAAATACCCTGCGTCTTCCAAGGCATGCAGGGCCACCGACTTGCCTGAGCCCGAGATGCCGGTGACCAGGATCACCTCATAGGGGCCTTCTTCGTCCAACAGTGTCCACTCGCTCATGTTCTGGCCCCAGCGGTGCGCTGCTGCGCAGCCGAGCCCAGCAAAGTCTGCGCATGGGCCATGCCGGAGAGGGTCTCGCCGCCCAGCATGCGTGCCACTTCGGCCACCCGTCGCTCGCCTTCGGCCGGGCTGACCGCTGACAGCGGTTGTTTGTTTTGCAAGGTCTTGCTGACCACGAAGTGCTGGTCTGCGCAAGCCGCCACCTGCGCCAGGTGCGTGACAGCCATGACCTGCGCGCTGCGGCCCAGCTCCTTCATGACCTTGCCCACTGAATCGGCCACGGTGCCGCCGACCCCGGCGTCGATTTCGTCAAAGATCAGCGTCGGCACTGCGGCATGCTCTGGGGTCGGCGAGGATGTCGCCCCAGCCTCTTCAGCCGCCAAAACCGTCTGTACCCGTTTGCGGCCAGGGGCGCCAGTTGCAGCCGCTGCCAAGGGCCTGGCCGTGACCACGGCAATGGCCAGTGCCAGGCGCGACAGCTCACCGCCTGAAGCCACCTTGGCCAATGGCCGCGGCGTGCTGCCTGCATGCCCGGCCACCCGCAGCTCCACCGTGTCGATGCCGCCAGACTGCGGGCTGTCCAGCGGCATGACGGCGACTTCGAAAGCACCGCCTGCCATGCCCAGGTGCTGCATGGCCTGCGTCACTTCGGCGGCCAGTTTGGGGGCAACCTTCTTGCGCAAGGCAGAAGCCGTAGTGGCTTGGGCCAGAAACACCTGCTCGGCCGCATTTGCCGCCCTCTCCAGCGCAGCCAGGTCGCTGGCTTGTTCCAGTGATTGCAACTCATCGCGCCACTGCGCCAGCAAAGCCGGCAATTCGGCCGGGCTGCGGCGGCAGCGGCGCGCCGCCGACACCCACTCGCCGATGCGGCCATCCAGTTCGGCCAGTCTTTGGGGGTCGGGCTCCTGGTGGCGCAGGTAACTGTTCAGAGACTGGTTGGCGTCTTCGATCTGCGCCAGCGCCGTGCGCAGCACGTCTGCCACTGCGCCCAGCTCGGCATCGAAAGACTCGACAGCCTCCAGCGCCGCCACGGCGCGAGCGGTCTGCACAACTGCGCCGACCTGGGCCTCGTCTTCGCTCAAGGCTTGCAGCGCGACGTGCACGCCGTCCAGCAGCGCTTGGCTGTGCGCCAGGCGCTGGTGTTCGGCATTGATCTGCTCCCACTCGTCTGCGCCGGGCTGCAACTTGCCCAGCTCTGCCACCTGCCAGGCCAGGCGCTCTTGTTCTTGCTGCGCGGTGTTGCGCTTCTGGCGAGCGTTGTCCAACACCACGAGGGCGTTGCGCCAGGCTTGCCAGCTTGTCGCCAGCGCCTGCAAATCGGTGCCGGCCAGGTGGTCAAGCAGCGCACGCACGGCTGCTGGCCGCGTCAAGCTTTGCCAGGCGTGCTGGCCGTGGATGTCGACCAGGTGTTCGGCCGTCTCGCGCAACTGCGACATCGTTGCCGGGCTGCCGTTGATCCAGGCGCGGCTCTTGCCTTGGCTGTCCACGGTGCGGCGCAGCAGCACGCTGCCGTCTTGCTCGGCAAAGCCACCTTCTTCCAGCCAGGGCCGCAGGCTGCTGGGGGTGTCGAATTCTGCGCACACCTCGGCGCGGGCGGCGCCTTCGCGCACCAAACTGGCATCTGCGCGCTGGCCCAACGCAAACTGCAGAGCGTCGATCAGGATCGACTTGCCAGCCCCGGTCTCGCCTGTGAAGACGGTGAAGCCGGCAGCAAAATCCAGCTCCAGTCCGGCCACGATCACGACGTCGCGCAAGGCCAGGCGGCGCAACATCTCAGATACCGCCTTCGTACCAGCGCAGCTTGCGCCGCAGCGTGGCGTAATAACTCCAGCCACGGGGGTGCAAAAACCGCACCTTGAAAGCCGAGCGACGCACCTGCACCGTGTCGCCCTTCATCAGGCTGGCCAGGTTGTGCATATCGAAATTGGCCGACAAGTCTTTGCCCGACACGATGCCGATGCCCACCACGCCGTGGTCGGGCAACACGATGGGACGGTTGGACAGCGTGTGCGATGCAATCGGCACCACCACCCAGCCGCCAATGGCCGGGTGCAGGATCGGGCCGCCGGCAGACAGCGCGTAGGCCGTGGATCCGGTGGGTGAGGCCACGATCAGGCCATCGGCACGCAGATTGGCCACAAAGTCGCCATCCACATCGACCCGCAGCTCCACCATGCTGGCGGTGGCGCCGCGGCTGACCACCACGTCGTTCAGCGACAGGCCCTGATAGATCGAAACACCGTCGCGCACCACTTCGCCTTCCAGCATCGAGCGTGTTTCGACCTCGTAGTCGCCGCTGATGATCGGCGCCAGTGCTTCTTTGTAGGTGCCCATCGGGATATCGGTGATGAAGCCCAGCCGGCCCTGGTTGATGCCCACCAGCGGCATGCCGAAGGGCGCCAACTCGCGGGCGATGCCCAGCATCGTGCCGTCGCCACCCACCACGATGCCGATGTCGCAGCGACGCCCCAACTCCTGCGGTGTCAGTGCGTCAAATCCGGTCACACCTGTGGCGAGCGCGGTGTCGCGCTCCAGCGAGACATCGATGCCCAGACTGACCAGAAAGTGCGCCACTTCTTCCAGCACCTCACGGATTCCCCTGGCCTGGTACTTGCCGATGATCGCTGCGTGACGGAAGCCTGAAGTCATGAAAATGATTACACCATAGGGGCTGCCGCAACAGGTGCCACTGAGCAGCGGGCTCCCTACAATCAGAGCTCCATGCTCGACGACCGCGCCCGCACGCTGCTCAAGACACTGGTCGAGCGCTACATCGCCGACGGCACACCTGTGGGATCGCGCACCTTGTCGCGCACCTCGGGGCTGGATCTTTCGCCTGCCACCATCCGCAACGTGATGGCCGACCTGGAAGAGCTGGGCCTGATCGCCAGCCCACACACCAGCGCCGGCCGCATCCCCACCACCCGCGGTTACCGCATGTTTGTCGACACGATGCTGACGACGCGGCCGCTGGACCAGCATGCGGTCTCGGCAGAGGTGGCGGCTGCGCGTGAGCAGCTGCACCCCGACCAGCCCCAGCGCGTGATTGCACAGGCTGCCTCGCTGCTGTCCAGCCTGTCCAGCTTTGTCGGCGTGGTCAGCGCACCGCGCAAGCCCAGTGTCTTTCACCACATCGAATTTTTGCGCCTGGGCGACAAACGGGTCCTGGTGATCCTGGTGGCGCCCGATGGCGATGTGCAAAACCGGGTGATCTTCACGGCGCGTGACCACCAGCAATCAGAACTGGTGGAAGCCACCAATTTCCTCAATGCCCACTACGCTGGCCTGACGATTGAAGAAGTGCGCCAGCGACTCAAAAGCGAAATCGATGCCTTGCGCAGTGAGATCGCCGCACTGATGCAGGCGGCCGTACAGGCGGGCACCGAAGTGCTGGCCGAGAACAGCGACAACGTGGTCGTGTCAGGCGAGCGCAATCTGCTGACGGTGCAGGACTTCAGCCACGACATGAGCAGCTTGCGGCGCCTGTTTGACGTCTTCGAGCAAAAGACCGAGCTGATGCGTTTGCTGGAGGTCAGCAGTCGCGCAGCAGGGGTGCGCATCTTCATCGGCGGCGAAAGCCGCGTCGTGCCTTTCGAGGATTTGTCGGTGGTCACTGCACCGTACGAGGTCGATGGCCGCATCGTCGGCACCCTGGGTGTCATCGGCCCCACCCGCATGCCCTACGACCGCATGATCCAGATCGTGGACATCACTTCGCGGCTGGTCAGCAATGCGCTGTCCGCGAAGCCATAGATTGAATTTTCGCAAGACTGAACCCCGGGTCACCCCCGCCTAGAATCAATCGTGTAGGGGGCCGTTAGCTCAGTTGGTCAGAGCAGAGGACTCATAATCCTTTGGTCGTTGGTTCGAGCCCAACACGGCCTACCAGATTGGCTGGCGTTATTGAGGTAGCGAACCTTGACTTATTGGGCTTGCTGTCTCGCTGGTGCCAGTCTGGTGTCAGTTTTCCGGCAATTGCCTCCGACTCTGATCGCAACGTGCGTGTCGCGCTGTTCAAGAAGCATCCGACTCGCCAAGTGGGACATGCTCGGGCGCGATGGGCCAGGGTCGCTGCTGCGCCGCTTGCAGCAACAGCCGCACCTCGACCAGGTGGCCGGTGATGCAGTAATCCATCACATAATTCAATCGCACGACGATCTCGCGCGTGCCTTCATGCGGCCGGGCTTGTACAGCTTTGGCCACTGCCTGGCGTTCTCCGCCCTGGCCTCGAATTCGAGGTCAAGGCCGATCGCGGCTGTCGGGTTGTCCTGGGCGACGTAGGCCATGATCGCGTCGCGATAGGCGAGGGACATCGGTCGCCAGTTGAGGCGGTTCAAGGTGCGGATGCATCGGCAGAATGCCAGCCCACGTACTCTCAAATGCCTATGCTCTGACCCAAACCGATGGTCATTGTCCAAGCACAGATCCTCGTTGCGGGAGGTGTCCTGCTCGCTGGCTTCAGTGGGTCAGCGATTGCTCTGATCTTCATGCTGCACCGCAAGCGGCGCGCCAGGGCTAAGCGGCGATCGCCAATTGGAGGGTTATGACGCCGAGCTCTCCGTGGGGCAAGAGCTCAACCAGTTAATGCGCCAAGGTGCGGTGGTGTTCCACGACCTGCCCGCCGACGGCTTCAACATCGACCACGTCGTGTTCTCGGCCCTGGGTGTCTTCGCTATCGAGACCAAGGAATATACCAAGCCGAAGCCAGGTGGAACAAAGCTGTCCCACGGTCGCACCGACGTACGCTGAGACGTCGAAGGTCTAATCTGTGATTCGGTGGCCGCGGTCAGCCCGTCGCTGCGCCAGGCGAAGCTGCAATACCCCGGATTCGATACCATCGGCCCACGTCTGCTGATGGTCTGGACCGAAGGCGCCCAAGGATTGCGCGACCAGCCGGAGCCGCTGGCGATCCAAGTGCACGGTCAAGCGGGACGTCGTTTCAAACCTTACCCCAGGATCACCATGGCCCAAGCAGTATCCGGCGCCAGTCGCTTCGAGCAGTCCTTCGTGTTTCACATGATCCGGGATTTCTTTTTGTTGCTGGTTCTGGTGGCGGTGGTCGAGTTGGCGATACGTTATGCATCGTTGCGCTTTGACTTCAGCAGCAAAGAGCCGGCGCGGGTGCAGCGTGCTGCGCAGCAACTGGCCAGCGACGTCAAGTCGATCATGTTGAATTCGGGCGGGCCGCTGGCTGCGCAGACGGTCTACCCGATCCTCAACCGCAACTACGACGACCTGGGCCTGTCGATTGCGGTGCTGCCCTCCGAGGTCACCATCGAGTCGATGAAGCGCAGCTTCAACATGGACGTCAAGGGCCTGGTACCGAACTGGCCGCAGGGTCTGCACCAGGCTTTTTCGGTACCGCTGCAAGCCGAGCTGTTCTGCCTGAATTGCCATGTTTCGGCCAAGGTGGGCGACACGCTGGGGACCGTGACGGTGCGCAGCTACCTCGGCCGCAAGGAAGACCTGTGGTGGCAAGAGGTTCGGCTGACGGCGGGTGCGCTCAGCCTGAAGATCCTGATGCACACCATCGTGCTGTTTTTTCTGCTCAAGGTGCGCATGGCGCCACTGCTGGCGTTGCGCTCGACGGTGGCTGGCCTGGCCAAGGGCGTGATGGATCTGTCGCCGCGCGCTGCGGTCTTCAGTCAGGATGAGTTTGGTGAGCTGGCAGAAGACTTGAACCATTTCCTGGACCGCATTGCGGGCGTGGTGCAGGACCTGGACCACATCCTGAGCGAAGTGGTCAGCGTCGGCACCCGGTTGGGCACGCTGAACCGCGATCTGGAAACCCAGGTCGAAGGCATGCGAGAGGCCTCGACGCGCCAACTCAGCGATGGCGCGCGCGATGGTCTGGACGCGCAGTTGGTGGCTGCCCGCGAGAGTGGCGCTTTTGAAGCGGTGCAGCACAACCTGGTGCAGACTGTGGCTGCCTTGGCCGACCAGGCGCCTGTGCCTGCACAGGCCGCAGATCAATTGCGCCTTCAGTTGGCTCGGCTGCAGTCGAGCTTTGCAGCGGTTGCCGAGGCGCTGGCCGCGCTGCGGCCCCCAGGGGTGGGGACCGGATCGAGCTCTGCTGATTACCAGGCTTTTGCCAGTTCACTGCGCGAGATGGCGCTGCTGGAGGGCACGATGCAGACCGTGGCCCAAAGTGGCCAACAAGTGTTGCAGCGCTTGTCTGCAGCGGGTTCGGCTGCCAAAGCTTGAGTCGCCCGACACCCCTACGCTCCAGCGTGGTCCGGGTGCGCTCCCCGGCCAGGCCTTTACGCCGCAGACCGCCCAAAGCAGGGGTGCGGACACTCGCCATAGCCCAGGCTATGTCTGCGGTTTGCGCCTTGCATCCCATCCCAAACCAGGGCGCGGACACTCGCGGGGACTTGTTCAGCGTCGCCTGAGGGCAACGCTGAACGAGTCCCTCGCGGCGCCCGCATCCCTGCTTTGGGCGGTCTGCGGCGTTGCAAATCCTCGCCATAGCCCAGGCTATGTCTGCGGTTTGCGCCTTGCATCCCATCCCAAACCAGGGCGCGGACACTTGCGCAGACTTGTTCAGCGTCGCCTGAGGCTGCCGAAACGGACGTGCTGGTGCAGCCATGTGTTGAAACGCACCGCAACAGGGCGCGCCGGATCTGTGCTCAAGCCAAAGCTTTGGTTCAGCTGCGGCGAATGGACCGCTGTGCTGCCGGGGAAGTCTCTCAGAGGCGGCGGTGCTGCAGCGCCGGCAGTTGCTTGCGCACCTGGGCCAGGCGCTGCGGGTCCAGCTCCGCCATCACCAGGCCCTCGCCTTCGGGCAGCACCTGCAGCACTTCGCCCCAGGGATCGATCACCAGGCTGTGGCCCCAGGTTCGACGCCCGTTGTCGTGGCGGCCGCCCTGGGCCGGGGCCAGCACATAACATTGATTTTCAATGGCGCGGGCGCGCAACAGCACTTCCCAGTGCGCCTGGCCGGTGGTGTGGGTGAAGGCAGAAGGCACGCAGATCAGGTCGCAGGGCGGCTGCATCAGCGCGCGGTACAACTCAGGGAAACGCAGGTCGTAACAGACACTCAAACCCACGCGCCAGGGCTGGCCAGCGCGGCTTTGCACCTGCAGCGCCACCGCTTGCTCGCCGGCCTGCAAGGTGCGGCCTTCGTCGTAACGTTCGGTGCCGTTGTCGAAGCCGAACAGATGCAACTTGTCGTAGTGCGCCGCAGCGCTGCCGTCGGGCGCAAAGACCAGGCAGCGGTTGTAGACCTTTTCTGCGCTGTGCCGCACGGGCAGTGTGCCGCCGACGATCCAGACCTGGTTTTCTTGCGCCAGCGCCGACAAAAAGTCTTGGATCGGGCCGCTGCCGGCGGCTTCTGCCAGCGCCAGCTTGTCGCTGTCGCGCCGGCCCAGCAGGCAGAAATATTCTGGCAAAGCCACCAGTTCTGCGCCCGCTGCCGCAGCCTGGCGCACCAGGCGCTGCGCGGCGTCCCTGTTCTGTGGCCACGCGGGAGTGGACACCATCTGCAGCGCAGCAATTTTCATCACCAAATGTTAACGCCGCAGCAGGGTGGGTTGGGCGAGGAGAGGCCTATGACCCCTGCCGCGCCGAGCTTGCGCGCAACGACTAAGCTCGGGGTCGTTGTTGAAGCTTTGTACAGGCTGGAAGCTTTGTACAGGCTGGCCAAGCGCATTTGCCAAGGCCGCCAGCCGGCAAAAAAGAAGTCAGCATGACGGTCGGCAGGGTCAACCCTGACCGGAGGGAATCGAGGATGAAACACCGCTGCACAGCAGTGACGGACGAGCGTCAGCTTGCCGCTTTGATCGGGGCGCGACGATGAGTGCCCCTGCCAGCACCGACCTGCCGGCCCCTGCGGGTATGCTGGCGGGCGAGGGTTTGCCGCCTGTTGCTGCCGCACACTTTGCCTTTGGCGGCGCCAACGCTGCGCACAGCCGCTTTGTGCAGCGCATCCGCCGTCGTTATGCCGCCGATCTGCGGGCGTTGGCGCCGGGTTTGCCTGACGCTGGCGGCATCACTCACCTGGTGCAGGATTTGATGGCCGGTGGTCGCAGCCTGGTATCGGCATTGCGGGTGGCGCGCCAACTGGTGCTCGAACGGCTGGCCACGCTGGATGTCGAGTGCGGTGCCAGTCTGGACGACATCACACTGACGATGACGGCCCTGGCCGAGACGACGCTGGAGCGGGCACTGGCCCAGGCCGAGCAGGAAGCCGATCAGCGCCACGGGCCACCGCTGGATGCGGCCGGACTGCGGCTGCAGATGTGGGTCGTGGGCATGGGCAAGCTGGGCGCCCGCGAGCTCAACGTGTCGTCTGACATCGACCTCATCTACGTCTACGAAAGTTGCGAATCGGACGGCCAGACAACAGGGGACAAGCCGGTCTCGGTGCACGAGTACTTCTGTTTCGTGGCCAGGCAGTTGTATGCGCTGATTGGAGAAACCACCGAAGACGGTTTTGTCTTCAGGGTTGACCTGGCTTTACGGCCCAACGGCCATTCCGGCCCGCCGGTGTTGAGCCTGTCGATGCTGGAAGAGTATCTGCAGGTGCAGGGCAGGGAGTGGGAGCGTTTTGCCTGGCTCAAGAGCCGTGTCGTGGCGCCGCGATCTGCAGTGCAGAGTACCCGCGCGCTGGCGCTGCGCTCGCTCGTCACGCCCTTTGTGTATCGCCGCTATCTGGATTACGGGGTGTTTGAAGGGCTGCGTCAGTTGCATCGCCGCGTGCGCGAGGAAGCCCAGCGCCGCGCCGCCGGGCGGCCCGAGCGCGCCAACGATGTCAAGTTGTCGCGCGGTGGCATCCGCGAGATCGAATTCATCGTGCAGTTGTTGTTGGTGGTCCGTGGTGGGCAGTTTCCCGAGATCCGCACCCGCAGCACCCTGCGCAGCCTGGAGCGGCTGGTGGGCCGTGGTCTGATGAAAGCCGAGACGGCGACCCAGCTCGCCGAGGCTTATGTGTTCTTGCGCCGCGTCGAGCACCGCATCCAGTATTTGGACGATCAGCAGACGCACCTGCTGCCCACGGATGACGCGGACCTGTCCTGGCTGGCCAACAGCCTGGGTTTTCACGCGCCCTCCGAGGTCTGCAAGCTGCTGGCCCGCCTGGGCGAAGTGCGCGAGTTGGTGGCTGGCGAGTTTGATGCCATGCTGAGCGAGGGCCAGACGCCCGAAGAAGTGCGCCTCGATTGCCGCAGCTGTGTGCCCAAGCCGCTCGCCATTGACAACCCGAAGTTGCTCGATCGGCTGCCCGAAGCCCTGGCCGCCAAACTGCGGCCCTTGATCGGCCAACCCAGGCTGGAAGTCTTGCGTGATGTCAGCCGGCTGCGCCTGGGCCGGCTGATGCAGCGCACCGGGCGTTTGCTGGACGCGCAAGAGTGCAGCGAGCTGGCTGCCACCCGTTTTGTGGACTGGGTCGAGCCGCTGCTGCGGCGCGAGAACTACCTGGCTTTGCTGGTCGAGCGCCCGGAGGTGCACAAGCGGCTGTTGCGTGTGATGGGCATGGCACGCTGGCCGACCCAGTATCTTTTGCGCCACCCCGGCGTGATCGACGAGTTGGCCGACGAAGCACTGCTGCGTCAGCGCTTCAACCCCGCATCCTTCACCGCCGAGCTGGAAGAGCGACTGCAAGGCTGGCAGCGCTCGGGTGAGGACGACGAAGGGCAATTGCTCGACACCTTGCGCCATGCGCATCACGCTGAACTCTTCCGCACCCTGGTGCGTGACGTCGAAGGCGCGCTCAGCGTCGAAGAGGTGGCCGATGACCTCAGCAACCTGGCCGACGCGGTGCTGTCGCTGGTCTTGCGTTGGGCTTGGGACCGCCTCAAGCAGCGCCATCGCGCTGAAGGCGCTTTGGCCATCATCGCCTACGGCAAACATGGCGGCAAAGAGCTGGGTTACGGCAGCGACCTGGACCTGGTGTTTGTTTACGACGAGACAGCAGCGACTGACGAAGCCGACCAACAATTGGCACAAGAGGTGTATGCAGCCTTCGGCCGCAAGCTCGTCACCTGGCTGACTTTGCGCACGGCGGCCGGCGAGCTTTTCGACATCGACACCGCCCTGCGTCCCAATGGCAACTCGGGCCTGCTCGTCACCAGCATCGGTGCTTTTGAGCGTTATCAGGTGGGGCGCGGCAACAACACCGCCTGGACCTGGGAGCACCAGGCCCTGACACGGGCCCGTTGGGCCGCTGGGGCCGCCAGCGTGGCGCCGCGTTTCGAAGCCACGCGCAGAGCGGTACTGACAGCCACCAGAGACCCAGAGTCGCTGCGTGGTGAAGTCAAGACCATGCGCGCCAAGCTGCGCGAAGCGCGCCCGGTGTCTGCCAAGCTCTTCGACGTCAAACACAGCCCCGGCGGCATGCTGGACGTCGAGTTTGCTGTTCAGTATCTGGTGCTGGCCCACAGTGCCAAACACCCTGCATTGCAAGACAACGTGGGCAACATCGCCCTTTTGTTGCGGGCAGAGAGCGCTGGCCTGTTGCCTGCAGGCATTGGCCGCGCCGCGGCCGACGCTTACCGCGAGTTGCGCCACGCCCAGCACCGGGCGCGGCTGGACGAAAAAGTGCCACAGTTTGAAGCCGGCAAATTGGCCAGGTCGCAAGCTGCCGTGCTGGCGCTGTGGCGGTTGGTTTTTGGTATGCCAGACTCATGAACCGAGGCATGGCCTCCAAGCTCGGCACGCCGCCACGCTGAGCTACAGGCAAAGAGGCTGCGTCGTGTCGATGGACCCTTTGCCCATCCCAAGCTTGAACCCGCCCGCAGCTCCCACAGCACCTGCAGCACCTGCAGCGCCTACAGCGCCTGCAACCCCTGCAGCACCAGCAACACTTGCAGCCGCCTCACCACCCGGCCGCTGGTGGGTTGTGCTGACGGCTGCCCTGTGTGTGGGCTCGCTGCTGAGCTGGTTCTTGCCTGCCCTGTGGCTGGACTGGCAGCCCGCTCTGGCCTGGCAACAGCCCTGGCGCGCCTGGACTTCGGTGTGGGTGCACTGGAGCTTGTTGCACCTCGGCGCCAACCTGTTCGCAGCGGTGGTGGTCGGTGCTTACGGCTACTCGGCGCGCATGCCGGTATCGGCCACACTGGCGTGGCTGGCGGCTTGGCCGCTGACCCAGCTCGGCACGCTGCTGTTGCCCCACTTGAGCCAGGGCCTGCTGCATTACGGCGGCCTGTCCGGCATGTTGCACGGGGGTGTGGCCATCGTCTGCGCCGAGTTGCTGTTCAAGCAACAGGGTGCGCGGCGCTGGGTAGGCGCCGCGGTGAGCCTGGGGCTGGTGATCAAACTGGTCAGTGAGGCACCCTGGGGGCCGGTGCTGCGCGAAAGTGCCGACTGGGACATCGCGGTGGTACCGCTGGCGCACAGCAGCGGCGCAGTGGCCGGCTTGCTGTGCTGGCTGTTGCTGCAGGGGGCTGGCGCACTCAAGGGGCGCTGAAGTCGTTCGGCTGAAATGGGGCCGTTGAAGTTGAACGCTGAAGTTGGACACTGACGGCTGCCGTAGACTGCGCCCGCCCATCTCAACAACCAGGAGCAGACATGATCACGCTGTGTGGCTTTTCGATTTCCAACTACTACAACAAGGTCAAGATGGTGTTGTTGGAAAAGGACCTGCCCTTTGCCGAAGAGGTGGTGCGCACCGGGGCCACCGACGAAGCCACGCTGTCGGCTTCACCGCTGGGCAAGATCCCGTTCATCCGTGTCGATGGCCAGGCCTTGTGCGAAAGCCAGGTCATCGTCGACTACCTGGAAGCTGCCCACCCGCAGCCCGCGCTGCTGCCTGCAGACCCGTTGGCTGCCGCCAAAGTGCGTGAGCTGGTCACCTTTGTGGACATGCACCTCGAATTGGTGGCGCGTGAGCTGTACAGCGAAGCTTTCTTTGGCGGCCAGCTCAGCGACAGCGCCAAGGCGCGGGTGCACAAGACCCTGGTCAAGAACATCGCCGGCTTCAAGCGCTTGGCGCGTTTTTCGCCCTACCTGGCCGGCGAGCAATTCGGCCTGGCCGACGCGTCGGGCTGGGTCAGCCTGCCGCTGGTGGGCATGGCGACCAAGACCGTTCTGGGCGAAGACCTGCTGTCGGCGGCCGGTGTGGACTGGAAGAGCTACGTGCGCATGATTGGCGAGCGGCCCTCGGCACAACGCATCACCGCAGATCGCAAGCGGGATCAGGCGGCTGCCAAGGGTTGACCTGAGCCGCCTTGGCGGCTTGCGCCGCCGCCAATGCCGTCACTTCCTTGCGGTAACGGTTGAGCTCTTGCACGCTGGCGAAGCTGCGCTCCAGCAACAGGCTCAGGTTGTGCAGGATGCGTTCGACCACCTTGTTTTCCCAGGTGGCATCGAACTGGATTTGCTTGTCCAGCCATTGCTCCAGCCATTGCGGATCAGGCAGCCGGCTCTGGATCGTGTCTTTGGGGAACAGCTTCGCATTGACGTGCAGGTTGGTCGGATGCAACGCCTGGGCGGTGCGGCGTGCGCTGGCCATCAGCACACCCACCCTGGCAAAGGCTGCCCGTGCTTCGTCGCCGAACTTGCCCATTGCCCGCTTCATGTAGCGCAGATAGGCGCCGCCGTGGCGCGCTTCGTCCCGCGCCAGGGTTTCGTAGATGGTCTGGATCACCGGCTCGGTGTGCCACTGTGCGGCGCGCCTGTACCAGTGGTTGAGCCGGATTTCGCCGCAAAAGTGCAGCATCAGCGTTTCGAGCGCTGGCGCCGGATCGAACTCGAAGCGGACCGCGTGCAGTTCGTCTTCGGTGGGCACCAATTCGGGCCTGAAGCGGCGCAAGTATTCCATCAGCACCAGCGAGTGCTTCTGTTCTTCGAAGAACCAGACACTCATGAACGCACAGAAGTCGCTGTCGTCGCGGTTGTCGCGCAAGAACATCTCGGTGGCCGGCAACGCCGCCCACTCGGTGATGGCGTTCATCTTCACCGTCTGCGCCTGTTCGTCGCTCAGCAGACTGGCGTCGAAGCGGCTCCAGGGGATGTCGGTGTCCATGTTCCAGCGCACCGCTTCGAGCTGTTTGAACAGCTCCGGGTACAGCATGCCTTGGGTGGAGTTCATGACCGCAATTCTACGGACGCCCGAGTTTCAGTGCCCGCACACGCTGCCCCATCTGCTCAAGGTTCGAAATCGCCTGCACGCCTTCGACCGCCCGGCGGTGCAACACCGGTGCGCTGCCCCCGGCCCAGACCTGCACCGTGGCGGGCAGTTTGGAGCGCAGCTCAGTCAGGTTGTCGACCAGCTGATTGGGGTTCAAAGCCCCGGTGAAACTCAGGGCCACCACGTCAGCCCGGTAGGCTTCGGCGGCCAGCACCAAATCCCACAGCGGCGTCTGGGTGCCCAGAGACACGCAGCGGCAACCCTCCAGGCTCAGGATGGCTTCTGCCATCAACAAGCCCAGCAGATGCATCTCGCCAGGGAAGGTGCTGAGCAACACCACGGGCGCGCCTTCCTCGCAGGGCGTCGGGATACCGCCGATCGCCTGGCGCAGCACCGACTGCATGACGTCGGTGTAGGCGTGTTCTTCAAAGATCTCCAGCTGGCCGCGCATCCAGGCGTCGCCCACGGCAGCGTTCAGCGGCGCCACCACTTCGTTGACGAAGCGTGCCACGCCGTGTTGCATCAGTTGGCGGGCCAACTGCTGGCGCAGTTCACCGATGCGATGGCTGCGGATGGCGTTTAGGTGGTTGCGCAGGTCTTCGCTGCCCAACGCCGAAGGCGACTGGCGCAACGGCTGGTCTACCGTCTGCTCGGTCATGGCTTGCAATTGCGTCATCGGCAGCGGCACGATGCGGCCGGGTCGATGGCCGGCGTCCAGCAAACGCTTGACCACGCGCAGCTTATCGACCTGCTCCAGCGGGTAAGCGCGCTCGCCAATGGCGTCACGCTCGGGCTGGGGGAAGTTGTAGCGGCGCTCCCAGACACGCAAAGTGTCCTTGCTCAAGCCGGTGTCGCGTTCGACTGCGGCAATGGACAGTGTGATGGGAGTGATGAGAGTGCGGTCGTTCACAACCGGCCTTTGAAGGGTGGGTCAAGCCTGAGATAAAAAGTCCCGACCGAAGTTCTCAGAGTGGGGAGCAAGGTCGGGGGCGAGGTTTGAACGAGGTTTGCGCAGGGTTTGAGCAGGCGTTTGAGCGCCCGTGCCGGCCAGCCGACAACCGCTTCACCAGTTTGGGCTGCTCGTCGATGCGCATTCCTCAGGATTGACAAACAAGCCATCTTGTCTTGGACAATACTCTATTGGCTGGTGGAACTGTCCAAATATGCAGCAGAAATCGCGTTTCTTGCTGAAGAAACCAGCAAGCCCGCCAAGCCTGGAGGCTGATTTGACCCTGTGATTGACATGGTCAAATGCCCCCCGGTCCGGCAGCGAAGATACCATACGGTCTCTTTGTGACTCATCAGTTCAGATATCAAACGTTACAGGTCTTGGTCTGCCATGTATTTTTCACGGAACTCTTCTGCGCAACCCTGCATCACATGCGCAGAGGTTGATGTGAAAGCGCGTGTCAATGCGCTGGCAGCGTCAGCAAGTTTTCTGTCGTGCGGTCGGTCGGCTCGTCCGGCTGCAATCCTGAAACGGTTCTCCTCCTCCTCCCTCCCTCCCTCCTTCGTTTCAGGGCGCCGCACGGCAATTTTTCAGCAAGGCGGTCATGCGTGAAGCGCATCGCCGTCATCGGGTCGGGCATTTCAGGTCTGGCCGCCGCCCACGCGCTCGCCAACCAGGCACAGGTCAGCCTGTTTGAAGCCGCAGACTACTTCGGCGGTCACACCCACACGGTAGATGTGACGCTGGACGGTGTGCGCCACGGCGTGGACACCGGTTTTCTGGTTTTCAATCAGCAGACCTACCCGCGCTTGGTGCGGCTGTTCAAAGATCTGCAGGTTGAGGTTGCGCCCTCAGAAATGTCCTTTTCGGTCCAGGTCCCTCACATCGGACTGGAGTGGAGCGGCAACAATCTCGACAGCGTCTTTGCGCAGCGCCGTAACCTGCTGCGCCCTGCTTTCTTGCGCATGCTGATCGATGTCGGGCGTTTCAACCGGCTGGCTACGGGCATCGCCCAGCGCAATGAAGACAGCGAGCTGCAAGAACCGATCGGCGACTTCCTGGCTCGCCACGGCTTCAGCGCCGCCTTTGCCGACTGGTACTTCATGCCGATGATCGGCTGCATCTGGTCTTGCCCCACCGGCCAGATGCTGCGCTTTCCGGTCGGCACGATGATCAGGTTCTGTCACAACCATGGTTTGCTGCAGGTGGCTGACCGACCGCAGTGGTACACCGTGCGGGGAGGCGCCAAGCACTACGTTCAAAAACTGCTGCAGGGGCTGGACGACAAACGTCTGAACACGCCTGTACGCAGCCTGCGCCGTCTGGGCCCGGTGGGACAGGTGCTGCTGAGCACCGATCAGGGCAGCGAGCGCTTCGATGAGGTCGTGCTGGCCTGCCACAGCGATCAGGCGCTGGCGCTGATCGCCGACCCCAGTGCCCAGGAGGCAGCGGTGTTGGGTGCCATCCGCTACCACCCCAACCGCGCCGTGCTGCACACCGATACCAGCTTGCTGCCCAAGCGACGGCTGGCGTGGGCAGCCTGGAACTACGTGCGCGCAGCCCATCAGGAGCGCGAGCAAAGTGCGGTCTGTCTGCACTACCTCATCAACCGTCTGCAGCCTTTGCCCTGGCAGCAGCCGGTGGTGGTGTCGCTCAACCCCGACCCGGCACAACCTCCGGCGCCTGCCACCGTGCTGGGAGAGTTCAACTACAGCCATCCGGTCTTCGACCCGGCGGCGGTGCGGGCACAACAACTGCTGCCGCAGATTCAGGGTGTGGCCGGGCTGTGGTTCTGCGGCGCCTGGACACGCTATGGCTTTCACGAGGACGGTTTGATGTCGGCGCAATCGGTGGTGCAAGGCTTGCAAGGGAACTTGCTGAGGGCTCCCCTCCCAATGGTGGCCGCCTGATGCGCGATGCGCCGCTCGCTTCGGGCCTCGACCCAGCTTCGGCAGGCAAGCCGGTGCTCGACGCCTTGCCTCTGTTGGGCCTGGGCGAAGTGCGCCACCGCCGGCTGCGCCCCACTGGCCATGCCTTCAGCTACCGCACCTACTTTCTGATGCTGCCGATGCGCAGCCTGGCCTTGCAGAGCCAGACACAGAGCCAGACGCAGCCCCAGACGCGGCCCCAGACGGCTTTGCGGCGTAACCGCTTCGGCGCCTTGAGCTTTTATGACCGTGACCATGGCGAAGGCGGCCCCGACGCCCTGGCCTGGCTGGACGCCTTGCTGGACAGCGAAGGTGTTCGTGACGCAGAGGGCGAAGTCTGGTTGCACACCTACCCGCGTGTGCTGGGCTACGTTTTCAAGCCCGTCAGCTTCTGGTACTGCCACCGCATTGACGGCAGCCTGGCAGCCGTGGTGGTCGAGGTCAACAACACCTTTGGCGAGCGCCACTGCTACTTCCTCAGCGGCCCCGAGCTGGGCTTTGGCCGCGAACAGCAGGCGCGCAAGGTCTTTCATGTCTCGCCTTTTTGTCAGGTGCGTGGCCACTACCGCTTCAGATTCATGCGCACGGCGCAGCGTACGGTGGCGCGTGTCGACCACCACGATGCCGAAGGCGCGTTGCTGCAAACCAGCGTCAGCGGCCATCTGCAGCCGCTCACGCCGGGTGCTGCGCGCGCGGTGTTGCTGCGCATGCCTTTGATGACGCTGGCCGTGATGGCGCGCATCCACTTCCAGGCTGTACGTTTGTGGCTCAAAGGGGTGCCTTTTGTGCGTAAACCCGAGCCCCCTGTCACCTTCACGACCCGATGACCCGTTCCTCAGCTTCAGCCGTCATGACCACTTCCACTTCCACCTCCACCTTCACTTCATTGCCTTTGCCGGCCGACGCACCCGCCTCAGCCCGTGCGGTCTTCAAGATCCTGCGGCGGCTGCGTCATGGCACGCTGGATCTGCAATTGCCAGACGGCACCCAGTTGCGTTTCGGGCCGACTGCCCAGAGCGGCGCGGCAGCGGCCGATGAGCCACGCGCAGCGCTGCGCCTGCACAACTGGCAGCCCTGCCAGGCGGCGCTGAGAAGTGGCGACATCGGTTTTGCCGAGAGCTGGATCGCCGGCCACTGGAGCAGCCCCGATCTGGTGGCGTTGCTGCAGCTGTTCATCCGCAACCGCGAGGCCGTAGAAGAAATCATCTACGGCAGCTGGTGGGGCTCTCTGATCTACCGCTTCAAGCACCTGCTCAACCGCAACACACGTCAAGGCAGCAAAAAGAACATCCACGCCCACTACGACATCGGCAACCCGTTTTACAAGCTGTGGCTGGATGAGACGATGAACTACTCCAGCGCGCTGTTCGAAGGCGACTTCGAGCAGCCGATGGCGCAAGCTCAGTTGGCCAAGGTGCGGCGGGCGCTGGACGAGGTGGGCCTGCAAAGCGGCCAGCGCTTGCTGGAGATCGGTTGTGGTTGGGGTGCCCTGGCAGAGACGGCGGCCTCTGAATATGGCGCACAGGTCAGGGGTGTGACCTTGTCGTCGCAGCAACTCGAGTTTGCCCAGCAGCGTTTGCAACGCGCCGGCGTGGCGCCTCGGTCTGACTTGCGGTTGCAGGACTACCGCGATGTGGATGACGGCCCCTTCGATGCCATCGCTTCGATCGAGATGTTCGAGGCGGTCGGCCACGAGTACTGGGGCAGCTTCTTCAGCACATTGAGTGGGCAGCTGAAACCAGGCGGCCGGGCCTGTATCCAGACCATCACGATCCGCGACGACCTGTTCGAGCGCTACACCCGCGGCGCCGACTTCATCCAGCAGTACATCTTTCCAGGCGGCCTGCTGCCCAGCCCTTCGCAGTTCCGGCAGGCAGCAGCCAGGGCCGGGCTGGAGCTGGTCAACGAGTGCGCATTCGGCGTCGACTATGCCGAGACCTTGCGGCGCTGGCGGTTGCGCTTTTTGAGCCAGGACGGCCCGCTGCGCAAGCTGGGTTTCGACACCCGCTTCATGCGTATCTGGGAGTTCTATCTGGCCTATTGCGAAGCAGCCTTTGCCACTGGCAACACCGACGTCGTGCAGTTCACGCTGCGCAAGCCGATGCCTGCCGGCAGCCAGTTGCAGGCGCCGTCGTGAGCAGCGCCATCTTCAGCTGGGCCCGGCGTTTTGAGCCCTCAAAGCGCTTGCGCCAGCCACTGCCTGTGCTTGTCCGTGCCGTGTTTGCCTGTGTCTTGGCTGCTGCCCTCGGCTGGGCCACACCGGCGGCCGTCCAGGCACAGCCCGTGGCTTCGGCCCTGGCTTCCCAGATGGCGGTGGCGCCGGTGGAAATCACCCAACTGCTGCCGCGCGCCCGCCTGCAAGGCCGGGGCCGTTTGCGCGTTCTGGGCTTTCGCGTCTACGAAGCTCAACTGTGGGTTGGTGCAGAGGATAATTTTGGCGACTGGCGCAAAAGCCCCTTTGCGCTGGAAGTGCGCTACGAACGCGCCCTCAAAGGCACCCAGATCGCCGAGCGCTCGCTCAAAGAGATGCAGCGCCAGAAAGAAATCGCCCCTGACACTGCGCAGCGCTGGTTGACTCAGCTGAAGACCCTGTTTCCTGACGTCAGCGAAGGCGACCGATTGTCGGCGCTGCACCTGCCCAGCGGCGGCGCGCGCTTTTTCATGAACGGCCAAGCGCTTGGCGAGGTCAGCGACCCGGTGTTCTCCGAGGCCTTCTTTGCCATCTGGTTGTCGTCCGGCACTTCCGAGCCCGAGCTGCGCGCTGCGCTGCTGGGCAGTGTCGGAAAGCCCGACCGGTGAAGGCGCGGACATGACTGGCGGCGCCAAACGTGGCGCTGCGCCTTCGGCAGGTCCTGCGGGGTCAGCGGGCTCGGCGTCCTCAGCGGCCGTAACGGCCTCGACAGCGTGGCGCGGCACCTGGCGCCAGGGCCTGGCCTATGGTGGCCTGGGTCTGCCGTTGGCCTTTGTGGCCTTGCCGCTGTATGTGATCCTGCCCAACTTTTACGCCAGCGAGTTTGGCATTCCGCTGGCTGTGCTGGGCGCATTGCTGCTCGGTGCGCGGCTGCTGGATGCTTTTGTAGATCCCTTGATCGGGCGCTGGGCCGACGGCTGGTTTGCCCATTCGCGTCAGCGTGTGCTGGGCGTGGCACTGGTCGCGGCAGTGGTGTTGGCGATCAGCTTCAGAGCGCTGTTTTTTCCCGCCGTGCAGACGCAGCAGGCCCTGTTGTGGTGGTGTGGTGCGGTGTTGGCCGTGACCTACCTCAGCTACAGCGTGATGACCGTGACGCATCAGGCCTGGGGCGCTCGCCTCGGGGGTGATGAAGCGCAGCGCGCGCAAGTGGTGTCATGGCGCGAAGCGCTTTCTCTGGTGGGGGTGCTGGTGGCCAGCGTATTGCCATCGGTGTTGGGCCTGTCTGTCGCAAGCGTGGTTTTTGCCGTGCTGCTGGCGCTGGGATTGTTGGCACTGTGCTGGGCGCCGCCGCCGCAACAGGATGCGGCGGCGGCAAGCCTCGGCTTGGCTGCCATGGCGGGCCCCGGGACCCTCGAGCCGGCTCCCGGTCAACCGCTGACTGCCACGCTGGCATCGCCGCTGCAGGTGCCGGCATTCAAGCGCTTGTTGGCGATCTACCTCGTCAATGGCGTAGCCAGTGCGGTGCCCGCCACACTGGTGCTGTTTTTCATCCGCGACCGTTTGCAGGCGCAGAACTTCGAGCCGCTGTTTCTGGCCACCTACTTCGCTGCCGGCGCCTTGTCGATTCCGCTCTGGGTACGTCTGGTGCGCCGCTTCGGGCTGGCCCATGCCTGGCTGCTGGGCATGGGCCTGGCGGTGGTGACCTTTGCCTGGGCAGCTCTGTTGGGCAGCGGTGATGTGCTGGCCTTTGCGTTGGTCTGTCTGGCCAGTGGGGTGGCGCTGGGCGCCGATCTGACCTTGCCTGGCGCGCTGCTGGCGGGCGTGATCCAGCGCGCTGGCCACGGCCAGCGCTTGGAAGGCGCCTATTTCGGCTGGTGGAATTTCGCCACCAAACTCAACCTGGCGCTGGCGGCTGGCATTGCACTGCCGCTGCTGGGCCAGTTCGGCTATGCGCCAGGCAGTCGGAGCGAAGACGCTTTGCAAGCCCTGACGATTGCTTATTGCCTGCTGCCTTGTGTGCTCAAGCTCATTGCAGCGGGCCTTTTGTGGCGCCTTTGGCTCCGACACGATGGGAAAACATGAAACGACGTTATCTTTTGGCCGCTGCTGCTTTGAGCCTGGCTGCCCTGCTCGGCTGTGCCGGGGCACCCACGCCGGCAGACTACGCGGCAGAAAAGCCCCTGCTCGATCTGAAGACCTACTTCAATGGCGAGTTGGACGCGCACGGCATCTTCACCGACCGCAGCGGCAAGGTGGTGCGCCGCTTCGTGGTGCAGATGACCGGCACCTGGACCGGCAACGAAGGGGTTCTGGACGAGCGTTTCACCTACAGCGACGGCAAGACCGAACGCCGCGTCTGGCGTCTCAAGGATGAAGGCGGTGGCCGCTGGAGCGGTCGTGCCGACGACGTGGTGGGCGTGGCGGAAGGGCGCGCTGCAGGCAATGCGCTGAACTGGCGCTACACCTTGTCGCTGCCGGTGGACGGCAAGGTCTACGAAGTGCAGTTCGACGACTGGATGTATCTGATCGACGAGCGGGTGATGTTGAACAAGGCAGTCATGAGCAAGTTCGGCTTCACGCTGGGCGAGGTCACGCTTTCATTCACCAAACGCTGAATTGCAGCCCATGATCGACGGGTGCCTGGCTGCGCCCTGTCTTTTCCAGGACAGAACCCAAGAACGAGAACAGGCCCCATGGCATTGAATCCCAAAATCGAAGACTGGAAAGGCCGCGTCGTCTGGCTCGTCGGTGCCTCCACCGGCATTGGCCGCGCCACGGCCAGCCGGCTGCATGGGTTGGGGGCCCAGGTGGTGGTCTCGGCCCGCAATCGTCAGGCGTTGGAGGACTTTGTGCAGGGCCACGCAGGCAGCCGGGCCCTGCCGCTGGACGTCACCGACAGCGCTGCGCTGCGATCGGCCACGCAGGAAATCGTTTCTTCATTTGGCGGCATCGATCTGGTGGTCTACTGCGCAGGCACTTACGCAGCGATGCGCGCGACCGCCTTCGACCTGAAGTTGGCTGTGCAGCATGTGCAGGTCAACTACGTCGGCGCCTTGTACCTGCTGGATGTCGTGCTGCCGATCCTGCTGGCGCAAGCACAGACTGGACGCGGGGGCCACTTGAGCCTGGTCTCCAGCGTGGCGGGCTACCGGGGCTTGCCGCAGTCGCTGGCCTATGGGCCGACCAAAGCGGCACTGATCAATCTGGCTGAGAACCTCTACCTGGATCTGTCGCCGCTGAAGCTGGGGGTGTCGATCATCAACCCGGGGTTCGTCGAGACACCGTTGACGGCCCAGAACGAGTTCCGCATGCCGGCCCTGATCACGCCTGAAACGGCGGCCAGGGAAATCGTTCGCGGCTGGGAGCGGGGGGACTTCGAGATCCACTTTCCCAAGCGTTTCACGCTGTGGCTGAAGGGCTTGCGTCATCTGGCCTATGGCCCCTACTTTGCCGCCGTGCGCAAATCCACCGGGATGTGAGCATGACATCCGCGTTGGATGCCCGGGCCCAGGCCCAGCCGCAGAGCCCGGACGCCGCCGGGCCAGCGCCTTCTGCAGATCTGACAGCTGTGGCAGCTGTGGCAGTGTTTGCAGCCGAGAGTTTGCTGCCCGAGGGGTCGGCCTACGGCCCGCTGATCGATCTGTTTGAAGAGCTCTCCGCCGCCGATCTGGATCGACTGCAGAGCCTGTACACCCCGGACGCCCGCTTCAAGGACCCGTTCAATGAAGTGCAAGGCGCAGCCGCCATCCGCGCCATCTTCGCGCACATGTTCGAGACGCTGGACGAGCCCAGATTTGTCATCCAGGACCGTGTGATTGAGGGCCGCCAGTGTTTTTTGAGCTGGGACTTTCACTTTCGCATGCGCCGCTTCAACCTTGCACCGCAACGCATCCATGGCGGCTCATTGCTGCTGCTGGCCGCTGACGGGCGTATCCAGAGCCATCGTGACTATTGGGACGCTGCTGAAGAGTTGTATGAAAAGCTGCCGCTGCTGGGTGGCCTGATGCGCTGGCTGAAGCGCCGCGCCAGCAGCTGAGCCGCCGCCGTGCATCTGGCCGAGTTCCGGCTGCGCGCCGGGCCTCAGCGCAGCCAACCCTTGCGCTTGAAGTAGATGAAGGGCGCGGCCACCGAGGCCAGCATCAAACTCAGCGCAAAGGGGTAGCCGGCCAGCCATTCCAGCTCGGGCATGTGCTTGAAGTTCATGCCGTAGATGCTGGCGATCAGGGTCGGTGGCAGCAGCGCCACGCTCGCCACCGAGAAGATCTTGATGACCTTGTTCTGGTTGATGTTGATGAAGCCCACCGTGGCGTCCATCAAGAAGTTGATCTTGTCGAACAAGAAGGCGGTGTGTGAATCCAGCGAGTCGATGTCGCGCAGGATCTGGCGCGCTTCTTCAAACTGCTCGGCGCTGAGCATGCGGCTGCGCATCATGAAGCTCAAGGCGCGGCGCGTGTCCATCACATTGCGGCGAATGCGGCCGTTCAGATCTTCTTCGCGGGCGATCGCGGTCAGTGCTGCTCCTGCAGCCTCGTCGTCCACGTCCTGGGTCAGCACATTGGCGCTGACTTTCTCCAGGTTGTCGTAGATGCCTTCCAGTGCGTCCGCAGAGTATTCGGCGTCGGCGTCGTACAGCTTGAGCAGCACATCACGTGCGTCTTCGATCAGCGCCGGGGTGCGTCGTGCACGCAAGCGCAGCAGCCTGAACACCGGCAGATCCAGACCGTGGATCGAAAACAGTACCTGGTTGCGCAGGATGAAAGCCACCCGCACGTTGCGTGCAGGCCGCGCCCCGGCGCCTTTGCTGGCGTCATCGGCATCGATCAGGAAGTCTGAACGGATGTGCAGCTCGCCATTGTCTTCTTCATAAAAGCGCGCCGACTCTTCGAGATCGTCGTCGACCGCGTCTTTCGGAATCACGAGCCCGAAGTGACTCAGCATCCACTGCGTCTCTTCGGTGCTGGGCGCTTCCAGATCGACCCACACCGGTCGCAACTCGGCCAGCGCGTCGAGACTGGTGATCTCCTGCTGGATCAGGCGGCCGTTGGACAGCGTGAAGACGTTGAGCATGAGAGGAGTTTGGGGTGACCGACAAGATCAGTGGAGCGGCAGGTCGGCGGGGTTGGCTGATATCGCAATCATGGCCGGCGGTCTGGCTGGGTCTGCAGGAGACGATCAGCGCGAGATCAGCGGGAGATCAACGCAAGATCAACGCTTGGCTTGGCTTGACGCAGCGCCAGCGGGCGGAGGCAGCAGCACCGCAAGAACACCTGAAACGGCAAATTATGCCTTGCGTGGTGCCTGGCGTGGCACCTTGCCGGGTGCCTTGCAGGTCGCCCCGCCTGATGCCTCCCGTGGTGCCTCCCGTGGTGCCTCCCGTGACACCTCACGCGGTCCCAGGTGCGGGCCAGTGGGGCTTCGCTGCATGGGCCTGAGGCGCACGCCGATCGCCATTTCTTGCCTCAGTTCAAGGCTTGCTTCTGCGCCGGTTGCGGCGACACTGCAGGGGTGATGCACCTCAACCCTGATCCAGTCGCCCCGTCGCGCGCGCCTGCGCTGCGAAAGTTCGGGCCCAGGCGAGCGCTGATTGTCGGCGCCTCGCTGCTGCTGCTGCTGCTGGCGCCGCTGCTGGCGGGGGTGTTGTTGTTGCAGCGTCAGCCCAGCGTGGCCTTGCACACCGACATCCAGTCCAAAGACGTCGAGCGCGCCTTGGCGCTGCTCAAGCTGCATGACCCGCGCCGGCTGATCGCTGGCCAGCAAAGAGTGATTGGTGTCAGTGCGCACGATCTGGAACTGCTGCTCAACCACGCGGCCTACCGCTGGCTGGGCGGCTCCAGCCGCGTCGACCTGCTCCAGGGCCAAGCGCAGTTGCAGCTCAGCCTGGACGCCGGCAGGTTGTGGCCCAGGCACTGGCCCAATCCTTGGCTGGGCGGCGGGCTTCAGCCCTGGGGCCGCTGGATCAACGTCGATCTGCAATTGGCGCAAAGCACGGGTCTGCCACGGCTGCAACGCATCTGCATCGGCAACTTGCGCCTGCCCGCAGCCGGCGCTGAAAGTCTGGCGCTATGGGCGCTGCAGCGCGCTGGCCTGCAGGATCAGTTGCCTCTCGTAGGCCAGGTCATCCAGCAGGTGAATTTCTTGCCGCAGCAGGCCCATGTGCGCTACACCCGGCCGCCTGAGTTGAAGCCGGGCAGCATCACAGAACAACTGGCAGGTGCCTTGATTCCGATTGACGAGCAAGAGCGGTTGCGTGTCTATACCGAGCGCATCGTTGAGCTGGCATCTGTGGCATCTGCGGCGTCCGTGGCGTCTGTGGCCTCTGCAGCATCTGCTGCTTCTATGGCGTCTGCTGCTTCTGTGGTCACACCGGCCAGCCAGGTGTCGCTGGCCCGTTTGATCGGTCCGATGTTCGAGCTGGCCAGCGAGCGCAGTACCGGCGGCCACGATGCAGCACTTGAAAACCGCGCCGCGCTGGTGGTGTTGACACTCTATGCCAACGGCCACGGGCTGGGTGCGGTACTGCCCAGCGCGCGTGAGTGGCCGCGCGCGCCGCGCCTGCAGGTATTGCTGGATGGCCGCAACGATTGGCCCAAGCACTTCTTGATCTCTGCCGCGCTGGCTGCCGAAGGCACGGGGCCGATGTCACGCGCCATTGGCCTGTACAAAGAGATCGCCGATTCACGCGGTGGCAGTGGCTTCAGCTTCAACGACATGGCCGCCAACCGTGCGGGCACCCGTTTTGGCGAGTTGGCGGTGCAGGACCCGCAGCGCCTGCAACAAGCCGCCGCCGCCAGCCGGCGCGAGAGCGACTTCATGCCGCGCGCTGCAGACCTGCCCGAGCACATGCCCGAGCCAGAGTTCTTGCGCCGTTATGGTGGTGTCGGGGCGCCAGCCTACGAAGCACAGATGGCCGAAATCGAGCGCCGCGTGGCTGCGCTGCCGGTGTTGCGCTGAACTGAGCTGAGTTGAGCTGAGCTTAACGCGCGTGCGGGGTGGGCACGATGCCGCCGGCGTCGCCGGCAGGTGAGCCCCTGGCGGTGATGTCAAAACGGAACAAGCGGCATTCGATGCCGCCGTTCCACATCGGCACGCGGCGGCTTTCTTTCAGGCGCAGCGCGTGCGGCAGCTTCATGTCGGGGCTCAGCAGCCACGCCGTCCATTGGTCGTAGTGGCTCTTCCAATGCGCAGCCAACGCCGAAAAAAATTCGCTTGAGCTGGCATCGGCTTCAAATTGCTGGCGTGCTGGGCGTGGCTGGGGCGCATGGCGGTCGTAGCCCGGGCGGCTTTGTGCGCTGCCGGTGCCTTTGGCCTCCATGCGCTCGCCGTAAGGGGGGTTGATCAACATCGTGCCCTGCGCCGCTGGCGGCAGACGCTGCAACGCGTCTGCACTTTTGAATTCGATCGCGTCCTGAACCCCGGCCAGCTGCGCGTTGCGCTGCGCAAAGTCGGTCATGCGAAAGCTCACATCACCGGCAAAGACGGCCACCGCTGGCGCATGCACCTGGGCCTGGGCTTCGCGTTTCATCTCGCGCCACGCCGCCAGATGCGGCTGGAAAGGCAACTGACGCTCAAAGCTGAAGTGGCGTTGGCTGCCGGGCGCAATGCCACACGCCATCTGCGCAGCTTCGATGGCAATGGTGCCGGCGCCGCAGCAAGGGTCGAGCAGCGGGCCGTCTTCGCTGCGGCCCTGCCAACCGGCGGCGGCCAGCATCGCAGCGGCCAGGGTTTCTTTGAGCGGCGCTTCGCCTTTGAATTCACGCCAGCCGCGCTTGAACAAGGGCTCGCCCGATGTGTCTACATACAGCGTGGCGTGATCGGGTCCGACGAACAAGGCCACCGGCAAATCGGGCTGGCGGATGTCGACGCTGGGCCGCTCACCGGTGCTGTCGCGCAGCGTGTCGCAAATGGCGTCCTTGATGCGCAGCGCGCAGAAGTTCAGGCTGCGCAGCGGCGAGCGCTGGGCGCTGACGTCCACACGCAAGGTGTGCGAGGGGGTCAGCCACTTGCCCCACGGCACATGGCGTGCCATGTCGTAAAGATCGTGCTCGTCGCGGTAGGGTGCGTCGATCAAGGGCCACAGCACGCGCTGCGCCAGGCGGCTTTGCAGGTTCAGCCGCATGGCCATGGCTTCGTCGCCTTGCACCCAGACGCCGCCGCGGGTGGCTTGCGCTTCGAGCTCGGCCGGACGGCTCTTGTGCTGGCGTGACTCGGCAGCCGGCTGCTGCTGGCCGATGCGCTGCACTTCAGCCAGCAGCAACTCCTCCACGCCTTGGGCGCAGGGCAGAAACAGGGCGGCCATCGCTACAGCGCCTTGCGCTGGGTGGCAGGCGCGATTTTCAAAGCGTCGCGGTACTTGGCCACCGTGCGGCGGGCAACCTGGATGCCTTGCTCTTCCAGCATCTGGCTGAGCTGGCTGTCAGACAGCGGCTTGAGAATGTCTTCTGCAGTCACGAACTGCTGGATCAAGGCCCGCACCGCAGTGCTCGAAGCATTGCCACCGGCTTCGGTGTTCAGCGACGAGCCAAAGAAGTACTTCAGCTCGAAGGTGCCCAGCGTGGTGGCCATGTACTTGGCGGTGGTGACGCGCGAGATGGTGCTTTCGTGCAAACCCAGCTCGTCGGCAATCTCGCGCAGCACCAGCGGTTTCATCGCGATGTCGCCGTGGCTGAAAAAGGCCTTCTGGCGTTCGACGATGGCTTTGCTGACGCGCAGGATGGTGTCAAAGCGCTGCTGGATGTTTTTGACGAACCAGCGTGCCTCCTGCAGGCTGCTGGACAGCGCCGGGGCGCCGGCCGGGCCCCTTTGGGCCCGTACGGCGTTGGCAAACAGGTCGTTGATGCGCAGCTTGGGCATGACGTCGGGGTTGAGCGTGACGATCAGGTTGCGCCCGCTCTTGCGCACGATCACGTCCGGCACGATCGGTGTGCCTTCGCCGGGCGCAAAGGCGCGGCCGGGTTTGGGTTCGCAAGACCTGATCAGATCGTGCGCTGCGCGCACCAGGTCTTCACCGGTGCCGGTCAGCTCCGACAGTCGCTTCATGTCGCGCCTGGCCAGCAGCTCCAGGTGGCCATCGCAGATCAGCAGCGCTGCCGTGGCCGCCGGGCCTTTGGGCTTTTGGCGCAGTTGCAGCGTCAGGCATTCTCCCAACGAGCGCGCGCCCACGCCCAGCGGCTCCAGGTTTTGCAGCCAGTGCAGCGCGCAGCGCAGCCGCTGCATCAAGTCCTCTTGAGCTTCTTCGCCCTCGATCTCGAGCAATCTGCTCAGGCCCAGTGCGATCTCTTCCAGCGGCTCGATCAGGTAGCCGTCTTCGTTCAACGACTCGAGCAGCACTTCGAAAGCTGCACGGTCTTCGTCGGACATGCGCATGCCTGCTGTCTGCGCGCGCAAGTGGTCTTGCAGCGAGGTGTCAGCAGCGTTGCGATCTTGCGCTTCTTCGTTGTCGCCGCTGCCGTTGCCCGGGCCCGGAGTATTGGCAGAGGGCAACTCGCGCACGCCATCGAAGTCGTCAGACTCCGTGCCGTTTTCCCAATCCGTGCGCTCGGTGGTGCCAAACTCTTCTGCACGCAGCTCCGAGCCGTCCGACGCCTCACCGCCATCGCCGCTGTCAGCGCCGTCAATGCCGTCACCAACGCTGTTGTCGCTGGCCTGGCTTTTCTGTGCGCGATCAAAGGGGCTCTCTTCTGCCGAGCCATTGGCAGGCCCTTCAGCGCCATGGCCGTCGTCGCCGTTCAGCGCTGCGGCAGCATCGGCTTGCGGGTGGCGGTCGTCAAAGTCGGCTTCACGATCTGCATCGCGGTCAACTTCCCGGTCGGTGGACTCGCGCTCCTGCGGCAAGTCGTAGGGCGTCAGCTCGTGGTCTTCTTCCACCTCCAGAAAGGGGTTCTGTTCGAGCATCTGCCCAATCTCTTGCTGCAACTCCAGCGTCGAGAGCTGCAGCAAACGGATCGATTGCTGCAGCTGAGGCGTCAGCGCCAGATGCTGCGACAGGCGCACTTGCAGTGAAGGCTTCATGGTCTTCAGCCCGTCACATGCGGAAGTTTTCGCCCAGATAGACTTTGCGCACCTGGGGGTTGTCGACGATGTCTCGCGGCAGCCCTTCGGCGAGCACCCGGCCTTCGCTGATGATGTAGGCGCGGTCGCAGATACCCAGCGTCTCGCGCACGTTGTGGTCGGTGATCAACACGCCGATGCCACGCGCGCGCAAGAAGCCGATGATGCGCTGGATCTCCATCACCGCGATCGGATCGATGCCTGCAAAGGGCTCGTCGAGCAGAATGAAACGCGGCTGGGTGGCCAGAGCACGGGCAATCTCGACGCGCCGCCGCTCACCGCCCGACAAGGCCGGCGCCGGCGAGTCGCGCAATTTTTCCAGTGACAGGTCGTGCAGCAGCTGTTGCAACAGTTGCTCTTGCGCGCTCTGGCCCAACGCCTTGCCGTCGGGGCCGCGCTGCAACTCCAGCACGGCCCGGATGTTTTCTTCCACCGTCAGCTTGCGGAAGATCGACGCTTCTTGCGGCAAATAGGACAGTCCCAGTCTGGACCGCTGGTGGATCGGCAGCTTGTGCACGGCCTGGCCATCGATGTGGATCTGGCCCGCGTCGGCGCGCACCAGGCCCACCACCATGTAGAAGGTGGTGGTCTTGCCGGCGCCGTTGGGGCCCAGCAGCCCGACCACTTCACCGGCGCCCACCGCCAGATGCACATCGTTGACCACGACGCGGGCGCCGTAGCGCTTGCACAGGTGCTCTGCGCGCAAGCCGCTGGAGAATGCAGTTGCCGGCAAGGGGGTGGACGCCGCGGGCATCGTTGCGGCTGCGCCGAAGGCGCTGCTCATCGGCCCGGGGTCAGGCTTCGACTGGGGCTCAGACTGCCTGGCGTGGTGGGTGGGGTGGCAGGGGTCGTGGCTGCAGCCGGGCTGGCACTGCCAGGCGCCGAGGCACCCGCTTCCACCCTGGGGCTGAGCACGGCGCGCACCCTGCCGCTGGGGTTGATGGCTGTGGCGGCGCCGCCTTCGACACGAAAGATCTCGGTGCTGTTGCTCCAGACGATGGTCTCGCCGATGATTTCATCGGCCACCGTACCGCTGCGAAGGCGGCGTACCGTGCTGTTGCCTTTGAAGCGCAGCGTGTCGGCCTTGCCGTCGAACTCGATGCGCTCGGCCGAGCCTTCCATGATCTCGTCCACACCGTCACGCTTTTGCCGCCACAGGGCCGGCTTGCCTGCGGCGCCCTGGGCCAGGGCCGTGCGGAAGCCGTCTGCTGTCTCGCGCAACTCGATGCGGTCGGCGCGCAGCACCATCGTGCCTTGGGTGATCACCACGTTGCCGCGGTAGACCAGCACCTGGCGCTGCAAGTCCACCGTGCCGCCCTGATCGGCTTCGACCACCATGGGCTTGCTGCGGTCGGCTTTTTCTGCCAGTGCCGGCGCGCTGCAGGCCCACAGCATAGGCAGCAGCGCCCACAGCCATGTTGAACGGCCCCATGTCGCGCAGCCGAATTGGCGGCGTTTGTCTGGAGTTGGGAATGGAGGTCTTGACATCAATCGGCACGAAAATTGCAGTGCAGTATAAACACTGCGCCGACGAGCGGACCTCAGCAAGCTGTGAATTCAGGCCGCCGGGACGTTCCCGATCGCTTGACCGATCGCTTGACCGATCGACTCGCCCCTGTTCCGGCGATCGGTCCTTCGGTCGCCTCTTTCAGCCTCTGTGCCAAACGCTCAGACTTTTTGTCTGGCAAGCTGAAGCAGGAAGTCGGCTACGGCCAGGGCCCGTTCGTGGCTGCCGGCCAGCGCGCCCGAAGTGTAGAAGCGGCCGTTGATGCCCAGCGCAGGCACGCCGTCGATCTTGTAAGCATCCGCCAGTTGTTTGGCACGTTTGGCCTTGGAGCTGACGCCGAAGGACTTGTAGGCAGCCACAAACTTGCTCTTGTCCAGACCCTGTGCGGTGACAAAGTTGACGATCTCGTCTTCGCTGGACAAGCGCAGCCGTTGTTGGTGGATGGCAGCAAAGACCTTGCGGTGCATGTTGTCGAGCTGGCCCAGTTCTTCCAGCGCATAGAAGAGCTTCTGGTGCGTCTGGTGGGGTGCCATGAAGCCCACCGGCACCTGACGGAAGCTGACATCTGCAGGCAGCCGCTTGACCCAGTTCTCCAGCGCCGGCTCGAAGGCATAACAGTGGGGGCAGCCATACCAGAAGAACTCCACCACCTCGAGTTTCTTGTCTGCTGAAGGCAAGTTGACGGGCACTGGCGAGGCCAGCCTCACGTAGTGTTGGCCTTCTACCGGGCCGCCCTGTGCCTGTGCCGTTCCCAGCATGGGCAAGCCCAGGCTCAAGCCCAGTCCTGCGCTTGCCAGTTGCTGGGAGAAATCGCGCCTTTGCATCTGAATCCTTTCGTCGAGACCCGGCTTTGCAAGCCTGGCCGTAGGGGTGGGGGGGGTGGTCAAGCCACCCATGAAGCCGCTGCATCGCGGTCAGGCTGGTTCAAAGCTTCAAAAAGCCGAAGCGCGAAAAAAAGGAAACATTCAGGGCTTTTCTACACGGACGATCTGTACCCCGATGCCCTGTTGCTGCATCTGCAATTGCAGGACATCGGCTTCGTCGCGGGTTGCAAAAGGCCCCAGACGCACGCGGTAAACGGTGCGCCCGGCTTGTTCGCGCTCAGTGATCCTGGCCGACTGTCCCATCAGAGCCAGCTTGGCCCGCTGTTGTTCCGCTTCTTCACCCCTGTTGAACGCGCCAGCCTGCACAAAGTAGACAAAAGGGTCGGAGATCGTGATTGCAGCCGTCGTCGGCGCGACGGGTTGGGCGACGCCGGCAGCGGGCGGGCCGCCGGCAGACGGGAAAGCAGAGACGCCAGGTGCAGCCGCGGAGCCCGGCACAGGTGTTGTGGTAGCGCCGGCGAGGATGGCTGCCGGATCACGGGCGGTGGCAATCACCGGCGTGGGCGTGCCGGGGCCAGAACTGCCTGAATTGCCTGAATTGCCAGGAGGCAAAGGCAGCGGCAGGCCCTGCCCGGCGGCGGGCCCGGTCGGCGCACCTGCAACAGCCCCGGCGCCCGAGGCCATGCCTTCGACGGGAGCCGCTGCCGGGTCCAATGGCCGAGCCGCCGATTTGCCGCCCAACGGTGCATTGGGGTCCCAGTTGCGGTTGCGTTCGGTTTCCGCGTTGTCTTGCTCGACCGTGCGTTGCGGCACCTTGTTGATGAAAGGCACAGGCGCCTTGGTGATGTACAGCGCCACACCCAGTGCCAGCGCCAGGCCCATCAACAGCCCCGCCACCAGGCCCATCGCAAAACCGCCCCATTGGCGGCCCTTGCCCTGACTGCGGGTCGCACCTGCACCTGCACCTGCACCTGCACCTGCGAGTTTGACGGCGCCGCGCCCGTGTTTGTTCTGGCTCATGCGTTCACCTCGGCGATCGGGATCTGGGGGGAGGTCTCGTCGCGGGACATCGATCGCGGCGCCGACACGCCCAGCACTGCCAGTGCATTGCGCAGCACTTGCGCAGTGGCAGCCAGCAGGGCCTGGCGGGCCAGCGACAGCGCAGCGTCTGCTACCAGCACGCGTTCGCTGGCGTAGTAGGTGTGAAAAGCTGCTGCCAGATCACGCAGGTAAAAGGCCACCTCGTGCGGCGACAGTTCCAGCGCAGCGCGGCTCAGCATCTCCGGGTATGCGGCCAGCTTGAGCATCAAGGCGGCTTCGCTGGGTGCTGCCAGCAACGACAGATCGGCCGCCAGCAGTTGCTCGCTGCTCGGCGTGCCACCGCCATGCTTGGCCAACACCGAGCAGATGCGGGCATGCGCGTACTGCACATAGAAGACCGGGTTCTCGTCGTTGGCCTTCAACGCCAGATCGACGTCAAAGGTGAACTCGGTGTCGGCCTTGCGGCTGATCAGAAAGAAGCGCACCGCGTCGCAGCTGGTCCACTCGATCAGGTCGCGCAGCGTCACATAAGAGCCGGCGCGCTTGGAAATCTTGACCTCGGCGCCGCCCTTCATCACCGTGATCATCTTGTACAGCGCGTAGTCGGGGTAGCCGGCGGGGATGCCCAGGCCGACGGCTTGCAGGCCGGCGCGCACGCGCGCCATCGTGCCGTGGTGGTCGGTGCCCTGCACGTTGATGACCTGGGTGTAACCGCGCTCGAACTTGTCCAGGTGGTAGGCCACATCGCCCACGAAGTAGGTGCAGCTGCCGTCTTGCTTGCGCATGACGCGGTCTTTGTCGTCGCCATAGTCGGTGGTGCGCAGCCACAGCGCGCCACCTTCCTCAAAGGTCTTGCCGGCGGCCACCAAACGCTGCACGGTGTCCTCCAAGCGCCCTGTGGCGTACAGGCTCGACTCCAGAAAGTAGTTGTCAAAGCGCACGCCAAAGGCCCGCAGATCCAGGTCTTGTTCGTGGCGCAGGTAAGCCACGGCAAAGAGCCGGATGCTGTCCAGGTCGTCGGGGTCGCCCGAGGCTGTGAAAGCGCGGTCGTCTGCGTGCACGGTCTTGCCGGCGGCAAAGTCGGCCGCGATGTCGGCAATGTAGTCACCCTGGTAGGCTTGTTCTGGCCAGCTGGGGTCGCCGGGTTTAAGCCCTTTGAGGCGGTTTTGCGTGCTGCTGGCCAGGGTGGCGATCTGCACCCCGGCGTCGTTGTAATAGAACTCGCGCAGCACCTGCAGTCCCTGGGTCTGCAACAAGTTGCAGATGCAGTCGCCCAAGGCAGCGTTGCGGCCATGGCCCACGTGCAGCGGGCCGGTGGGGTTGGCCGAAACAAACTCGACCATCACTTTGCGGGCTTGCGCCGGCTGCCGGCCAAACTGATCGGCCGCTTGCAGCACTTCGGCGACCACCGCTTGTTTGGCCGCTGCGCTGAGCCGCAAGTTGATGAAGCCCGGTCCGGCGATCTCCAGCGCGCTCACCCAGCGCTGAACTGCACTCTGGGCTTCCAGCAGCTTGACCAAAGACTGCGCCAGCTCCCTGGGGTTCTTTTTTAACAGCCGCGCCATCGGCATCGCAGCCGTGATCGCCAGGTCGCCATGCGAGGCTTGCTTGGGCGACTCGAACTGGGCTGCGGGCAGCGCAGTGCTGTCGCCGCCCTGGTCGGCCACCCATTGCTGTAGTGCGGATTGCAGCGCCGCGCGCAAATCCTGCTTGGCTTGCATCATGCAGGGAGATTCTACTTTTGCGCCGTTGGGCACAACGACACAAGGGTACAGCTCAAGAACAGGCTTGCTTTGCAGGCCTTTTCCGGCTGGCAAACCGGGCAGCGCGGCTGCAACATCCAGGGGCCTGCGCTCCATTCCCGCGAGCGTTGAAATCGCCTTTGAAAACCTCCACCTCCCGCAGCGGCGCTTTCGGCGCTTTCGGCGCTTCCAGCGCTTCCAGCGCTTCTGGCGCTGCAAGCGTCGGATCGAGCAGATCCGCCGACCGCAAATCATCGGGCAGGCCGGACCGCGCTTCAGACAGGTCCAACGCACGCCCGCCGGCGCAGCACCTCGCGGCGGCAGCCAGCTTGCCGGCGCAGATCGGCAAGTACCTGGTGCGGGCCAAGCTGGGGGAAGGGGCGACCAGTGAGGTCTTTCTGGCCCACGACCCCTTTTCGCAGCAAGATGTGGCGATCAAGCGCGTCAGGCTGGCGATGGGTGGCGATGACCCGCGCGATGTTCAGTACCAGAAGCGATTCTTCGCCGCCGAGGCAGCCCTGGTCGGGCGGCTGCAACATCCCAATGTGGTCAGGATCCTGGATGCGGTGGCTGACGAAGAAGCGCCCTATCTGGTGATGGAGTACGTGCCAGGTGTCACCTTGCGCCGCTACTGCCGCGCCGACAGCCTGTTGCCGCTGACCCAGGTGGTGGAAATCGGTTTCAAGTGCGCCAACGCGCTGGGCTACTGCTTTCGCCACGGCCTGGTGCACCGCGATGTCAAGCCCGCCAACCTGCTGGTGACGCTGGATGGTGATCGCATTGGCGAGGTCAAGGTCACCGACTTTGGCAGCGTCTTCAACCTGGGCGCCGACCATACCCAGGTCTTCAGGGTCGGCTCGCTGGCCTACATGTCGCCTGAGCAACTGGAAGGCGATTTGCTGGACAGCCGCGCCGACATCTACTCACTGGGCGCTGTGCTGTACCACCTGATTGCTGGCCGCCCGCCGTTTGACGCCGCTCATCAACAGGCTTTGATGCACCAGATCTACCACGGTACTGCGCCTGCGTTGTCGAGCCTGCGTGAGGGCGTGCCAGAGGGTCTGCAGTCGCTGATCGAGGCCTGTCTGGCCAAGGAGCGACACCTGCGCCCTGCCGATTGGGATGAAGTGGCTCGCGCGCTGTCGGCCCTGACAGCCAAGCAGCAACTGGCGCGCGGCGGCTTGCAGGAGGTGCTCGACTCGGAGCGTTTCACGCAACTGCGCTCGCTGGAGTTTTTTGTCGACTTTGGCGACGCCGCCCTGTGGGAAGTGGTGCGCCGCGCAACCTGGCAGCGCCACAGCTACGGCCAAGCGCTGTTTCGCAAAGGCGAAACTGGCAACGCCTTTCACATCGTGACCCAAGGCCAGGTCGAGGTGCTGCGCGACGGCAAGACCGTGGCCCGGCTGGCTGCAGGCGCATCGGTGGGCGAGATGGCCTACCTGGCCCCCAGCCCCGACTTGGGCGTGCACACGGTCGACATCCTGGTGGCCGAGCCGGCCACCACGATTGCTTTTACGCCCCCCAGCATGGAGCAACTCTCTTTGCCCACACGCCATCTGTTTGACAAGGCCTTCATCGGCGTGCTGGTGCGCCGCTTGCACGCCGCCCACGAAGCCATCCACCATCCGCGGCGCATACTCTAGTGGCAGCCCATACTGCTTCCATTCACACAGAAAGAAAGATTGCCATGAACAAGAGTTTGATGGTTGTGATCCTGAGTTTGATGAGCCTGATCGCTGGCCCCGCGCTGGCTGCCAATGCGATGTGCGAGAAGTCTGCGGTCGACAAGAAGCTGGCGGGTGCCGCCAAAACCGCACACATCAAGAAGTGCGAGCGTGAAGCTGCCGAAGCGGCAGCCCCGGCGAGCGCCGTCTGCGAGAAATCGGCCGCCGATAAAAAATTGGCGGGCGCCGCCAAGACCAGCCACCTCCGCAAGTGCATGGCTGACGCGGCGCCGAAGTGAAGTGACGCAGTGAAGTGAAGCAGGGAAGGGGTGTCAGGCGGCGCTGCCTGGGTCCTGACGCTCGCGGCGCCAGTATTGCGCGTCGGCATAGTGCTGCTTGAGCCAGTCGATCCACAGGCGCAGATGCAGTGGCAGCAGCTTGCGCTGCGCAAAAACCGCATGGATGCCGATGGCCGGCGCTTCAAAGGGCTGCAGCACGGTCACCAGGCGGCCGGCGCGGATATCTGCTTCAACTTCCCAGGTGCTGCGCCAAGCCAGGCCCAGGCCACGCAAGCACCAGTCGTGCAGCACCTGGCCATCGCTGCAGTCCAGCCTGCCAGGCGGGCGAATGTGCAGCACCTGGCCATCGATCTGAAATGCCCAGCCGCTGCCTTGGCCGGCGTCAGAACTCAATCGCAGGCACTCATGACGAGCCAGATCTGAAGGGTGCGCAGGCGTGCCCGCTTGGGCCAGGTAAGCCGGTGCGGCCACAAACAGCCGTCGGGTGTCGGCCAGGCGCACGCTGCCCAGCGGGGCCTCGGGCTGCGGCCCGATGCGCACGGCGCAATCCACACCTTCATGCACGATGTCGACCAGGCGGTCGCTGAGGTTCAGGCTCAGGCTCAGCTCGGCATGCTGGCTGCAAAAGCCTGGCACCAGCGGCGCCACATGGCGGCGCCCGAATCCCGCCGGCGCGCTCAAGCGCAGATGACCGCTGGCTTTTACCGCCCCGGCGCTGACGCTGGTTTCGGCGCGTGCCCACTCGGCCAACAGGCGCTGGCAATCCTCAAGGTAGGCACTGCCCTCATGCGTCAAGGCAATGCGGCGGGTGGTACGTGTCAGCAGCTTGACACCCAGGCGTCGCTCCAATGCGTCGATGCGCCTGCCGATCACCGCTGGCGCCACGCCTTCGGCTTGCGCGGCAGCGGTCAAGCTGCCTTTGGTGGATGCGGCCACGAAGGACTCGACTTGCTTGAGCTTGTCCATGGGTCGATTATGCATTTTCGCCAACTTAATCAGCCAACTTCTAGTGGTTTAGGGTGCTTCTGGGTATCGAATAGAATCTGGAAATGGTTTTGCGTGCAGCCCTCTTCGATGCCCATGGCACCTTGCTGGACATGCATCCCGTGGTGGCGCTGGCCGAGCAGTTGTTTCCAGGCCAGGGCCAGGCGCTGACGCTGCTGTGGCGCGAAAAGCAGACCGAGTACACGCGCATGATCGCGGCCAGCGAGCGCGCCGGCAGTTCAGCGCGCAAAGACAGCTTCTGGGACTTGAGCGCGGCAGCCTTGCGCCTGTCGGCGACCCGCCTGGCTTTGCCCTTGAGCGCCGCCCATGAGCACAGCTTGATCAAGCAGCAGCGTGAGCTGACGGCCTGCCCGGGTGCGGCCGAGCTGCTCGCACAGCTCCGTGGGCGTGGGCTGACTTGTGGCACCCTGGGTCTGGACAACGCCGACACGCTGTCTGTGGCCCTCAAAGCCGCTGGCCTGTCAGAGTGGCTGGACCCGGTGATCAGCCTGCAGGGCAAGCAGCGCTACCGCAACGACCCGCAAGCCTGGGGGCTGGGCGTTGAGGTGCTGGAGATGCCAGCCAGAGACATCCTGTTTGTCAGCGCTGACTACGCAGCCAGCAGCGCCGCCAGTTGGTTCGGCTACGTGGCGGCGTGGTTGCAGTGCGGCCCCGACCCGCCCGATTCGCTGGCCATACCGCCGACCTGTCGTATTCAGTCGTTGCTGGAGTTGCCGACCTTGTTCGAGCCCGGCGCAGCCACATCTGCTCTGAGAGGCTGAGAGTCTTCACCGACCCAGGTGCTGGATACGCAGGCGCCAGCGTCCCGCCAACCCCCTTTGTCTTTGAGCCACTGAACTGTCCCATCACACCATGCGAACCACGATCCACAGCCTGCAAGTCGACAATGCCCTTCACCAATTCATCGAATCCGAGGTATTGCCTGGAACGGGGCTGAAAGCGGCTGCTTTCTGGGCTGGCTTTGACGCCATCGTGCGCGATCTGGCGCCGCGCAACGCGGCACTGCTGGCCGAGCGTGACCGTCTGCAGACCGCGCTCGACGAATGGCACCAGCAGCATCCCGGCCCCCTCAGCACCGCAGCGCAGATGAAGCGCTACCGCAGCTTTTTGCAAAAGATCGGGTACCTGGTGCCCGTGCCTGCGCAAGTCAAAATCAGCACGCGGAATGTCGATGCAGAACTGGCATTGCAAGCGGGGCCACAGCTGGTGGTGCCGATCACCAACGCGCGCTACGCCTTGAATGCAGCCAATGCACGCTGGGGCTCTTTGTACGACGCGCTGTACGGCACGGACGTGCTGCCGCAGACCGATGGCGCAGAAAAAGGCAGCAGCTACAACCCGGTGCGAGGCGCCAAAGTCATCGCCTACGCGCGCCATGTGCTGGACCGTTGCGCCCCGTTGGCCAAAGGCTCGCACCTGCACAGCACCGGCTACAGGGTGGTTGCTGGCGCACTGCAGGTCAGCCTCGCAGACGGCAGCCGGACCGAATTGAAGGCGCCGACGCAGTTGGTCGGCTACCAGGGCCGCGCTGCTGCGCCCAGCGCGGTGCTGCTGCTCCACAACGGCCTGCATCTTGACATCCGCATCGACCGCAGCACGGCCATCGGTGCCAGTGATGCGGCCGGTGTGAGCGATCTGGTGCTGGAATCAGCTTTGTCGACGATCCTGGATCTGGAAGACTCCGTTGCGGTGGTCGATGCAGCCGACAAGGTACAGGCCTACGGCAACTGGCTGGGGATTCTGAAAGGCACGCTGACCGAAGAGGTCAGCAAAGGCGGCAAGACCTTCACGCGTGGCCTGCATGCAGACCGGGTGTACACGGCGGCGGCGGCTGTTGCGGCTGCGGTGGCCGACGGCAAGCTCGGCCAGTCCGGCAAGGCCGGCAAACTGAGCCTGCCCGGGCGCTCATTGCTGTTCGTGCGCAACGTCGGCCACCTGATGAACCATCCGGCCATCCTGTGGGGTGAGCAGCAGCAAGAGATCCCTGAAGGCATCCTGGACGCCGTGGTCACCACCACGATCGCGCTGCACGACCTCAAGAAGCGCGGTAAGGCCGGCATCGTCAACAGCCGCCAAGGCAGCGTGTACATCGTCAAGCCCAAGATGCATGGCCCGGCCGAAGTGGCTTTTGCCAGCGAGCTTTTTGCCCGTGTCGAGCAGATGCTGGGTTTGCCGGCAGCCACCGTCAAGCTCGGCATCATGGATGAAGAGCGGCGCACCAGCGTCAACCTCAAGGCCTCCATCGCGGCTGCTGCCGAGCGGGTGGCATTCATCAACACCGGTTTCCTGGACCGCACGGGCGACGAGATGCACAGCGCGATGCAAGCCGGCCCCATGCTGCGCAAAGGCGACATGAAGAGCAGCGCCTGGATTGCCGCCTACGAAAGCAACAACGTGCTCACCGGCCTGGCCTGCGGTTTGCGCGGCAAGGCGCAGATCGGCAAAGGCATGTGGGCGATGCCCGATCTGATGGCTGCGATGCTGCGGCAAAAGATCGGCCACCCGCTGGCCGGCGCCAACACCGCCTGGGTGCCCAGCCCCACCGCTGCCACCTTGCATGCCTTGCACTACCACCAGGTGGACGTGTTCAAGGTGCAAATGCAGCTCGAGCGCGCGCTGCGCAAGCATGATCCGGCCACCCATCCCGACCGCTTGCTCAACGATCTGCTGACCATTCCTGTGGTCAAACAAGACAACTGGTTGCCTGCTGACAAGCAGCAAGAGCTGGACAACAACGCGCAGGGCATCCTGGGCTATGTGGTGCGCTGGGTCGACCAGGGCGTGGGCTGCAGCAAGGTGCCCGATATCCACAACGTGGGCCTGATGGAGGACCGCGCCACGCTGCGCATCAGCAGCCAGCACATGGCCAACTGGATGCTGCACGGGGTGGTGGACAAAGCGCAGGTGCGCAACACCCTCAAGCGCATGGCCAAGGTGGTCGACCGCCAGAACGCGGCCGACCCGGCTTACCGAGCCATGGCGCCTGACTTCAAGAGCAGCCCAGCTTTCCAGGCCGCCAGCGATCTGGTGTTCAAAGGCACAGCGCAGCCCAGTGGCTACACCGAGCCGCTGCTGCACGCCTGGCGCCTGAAGGTCAAGGCGGCCTGAAGCGCCAAGCGCTGCAACTTCGCACAGAGCGCATGCGGTGACCGACCCGGTACGCTGCGAGGTGTTGGTGGTCGGTGCCGGCCCGGCGGGCAGCGCCTGCGCGCAGGTGCTGGCAGCGGCGGGTGTGGATGTGCTGTTGGTTGACCAACACGACTTTCCGCGCGACAAGGTCTGTGGCGACGGACTGATCCCCGACAGCCTGGCTGCGCTGCGGCGTCTGGGCGTGGCCGAAGAGGTGGCCGCGCTGGCGATGCCGGTGCGCCATGTCAGGCTGGTCGGGCCGCGCGGCGGGCAGGTCGATGTGCCCGGCCAACTGGCGGTGCTGCCGCGGCTGCAACTCGATGATGTGCTGTTGCGCGCAGCGTTGCGCAGCGGTGCCAGGCTGCAGACACGCTGGCGCTTCGAGGGCCCTGAGCTGGAGGGCGGTGGCACAGAGCCGATGGGAGCAAAGATCTTGGGTGAACAGCTCAGGGATGCAGAAGCCCGCGTCGTGGGTGCGCGCTTCAAAGACCTGGATCAACCGGCGCACAGTCGCTCGGTACAGGCGCGCTGGGTGGTGCTGGCTACCGGCGCGGTGCCGGCGGCCTTGACAGCAGCCGGCCTGTGCGAGCGCCACACGCCCAGCGGCGTGGCCCTGCGCGCCTATGTCCAGGCGGAGTCCTTGCGCGACCGCATCCAGCAATTGCACATCGTCTGGCATCCGCGGCTGCAGGGGGGCTACGGCTGGATCTTTCCGCTGCCGGGTGGCTTGTTCAACATCGGCGCGGGGTTGACCGGCAGCCACCGCCGCAACAAGGACGGCAAAGGGCAGATGCAGCCCGCCAACCTGCATCGCATGTTGGAGGCTTTTGCCGAGATCTATCCGCTGGCCGGTGAGTTGATGAAAAACGGCAGCCTGCAAGGTGAGATCAAGGGTGCCCCGCTGCGCTGCTCTTTGCAAGGCGCCCGCTTGTCGCGTCCCGGCCTGCTGGCCACTGGCGAAGCGTTGGGCAGCACCTATGCCTTCAGCGGCGAGGGCATCGGCAAGGCGTTGGAAACCGGCATACTGGCAGCACAGGTCTTGTGCGCAGCTTTTGCGGCTGCTGGGACGACAGCGACGCCCGCCATGACCGACGCCGCAGTGCAGGCCGACTATGCAGCGCGCGTGAGCGCCCTGCAGCCGATGTTTGATCTGTACGAGCGCGCGAGCTGGGTCAACCAACACCCCTGGATGGCTGATCTGGTGATCTGGCGCGCCAGGCGCAGCCCGTCCATCCTGCGGCGCCTGTCGGGCGTCCTGGAAGAAACGCAGAACCCTGGCAGGCTGTTCACACTTCGCGGCATACGCAAACTGATGTTTGAGTAAGCAGCGTGGGCCACGCATCGCCGCCGGCGCGGGCGCGGTCCGACCGCGGTGTGATGGCGGGGTGAAAGCGGCGTGAATGCGGCGTGAGTGCTGCGCTGTCGAGGGGTCGTTGTTGCGGGGTTGTTGCGGGGTTACTGCGGGGTGTCACTGGGTTGTTAGTGCTCGACTTCGATGCTAGCCTGAGTGAACCCTCGACACAGCCGAGGCGGTTGGGAGCCTGGCGCGAACAGGCCCGTTCGCGGGCCCTTTTTGCACTCGCTTTGGCCCTGCCGGCTGGCTGTTTTTGACTGCTTTTTTGCCTGATGCCATGCGCCAGACGGACACCTCCCCAAGCCCAGACCATGCCACCGCCGCCTCGCCCCAAGTTCCTGACGCACAGATCAATCCGGTGCGCACGGCTGCCGACTGGCAACGCATGCGTGAGGCCTGCCTGGCCGATCCCGGGGCCTTCCATGGCGAAATTGCGGCCAGCGAAATCCACTGGTTCGTGGCCGGCGTCGGCAGCCAGGGCGCATGGCTGAAAAGCGAGCAAATACGCGCTGATTCAGTCCTCCAGAGACCTGCCGAGCAAGCCGTTCAGCGGGTCTGGGAAGGTTGGTCTGCAGCCGACGGCAGCCCGCTGCGCATCGAGCTGGACGGCGCCTTCAAACCCTGGACTCGAGCCTTCGACGACAGCGCTGCGCCGCACTACCGCTGGTTCGTCGGCGCCCGCACCAACGCGTGTTTCAACGAAGTCGACCGCCATGTACTGGCCGGCTTTGGTGACGAGACGGCCTACATCTTTGAAGGCGACCGCTGGGACATGTCGGGCGACGACGGGCGGGGCCTGCCGGTGGATCAGCATTTCATATCGCGAAAATCGCTGCTGCTGCAGACCGCCAAGTGCGCGCTGGCGCTGCGTGCT
>JBBQIB010000003.1:0-64603 GCA_038324515.1 Burkholderiales bacterium | reverse complement strand
GGTTTCCAGCTCCTTGACAAAAAGACCTTTGCCGCCGACCTTGGACAAGGCGCGGTCCAGGATCTGGTCGCCTCGGGTGGTCATGCCCAGCAACTGAACCGGCAGCCCAAAGCGGGCTTGCAGGACGTCGCGCACATGTTCAGCTTGCCACAAGGCAAGACGACTTTCGCGCGTTGCGATGATGGTGGCTGTGGTCATCCCGCGATGATAGCCAGCAGTCGGGCTCGCCCTGCACGGGCCTGGCACGGGCTTGGTACGCTTGACAGGCCCGCTCAGACCTGCATGTTCATGACTTCGCTGTAGGCCTGCACCAGGCGGTTGCGCACCTGCAGCGTGGCCTGAAAGCCGATCTGTGCCTTTTGCATCGCCATCATGGTCTGCTCCAGGCTGACCCGGGGATCGTCCAGCGTCACGGCGCGCTGCAGGCGCTGGGCTTCCAGCTGCGAGCTGCTGACCTGGGTCAGGGCCTGGCTCATCGCAGCCTTGAAACCGCCTGCCGGGGCTGAGACCTCGGTCGGGCCACCAGCCCGCGGCATGCCGTCGGGACGCAAACCCGCGCGGGCGACAGCGGCAGAAAAATCGAAGGGCTTGATGCGCAGGTCGTTCATGGTGCTCCAGGGTCGCCAGGTGACTGGGTTGCCGGCGGCGATGGGCGCCTTTTGCAGGCCAGTCCCAGGCTGGGCCACTGCAGCCAGGTGGCTGCAACAGCGGGTCCATCGATGCCTTGCACTGTAGGGCCAGCGCCGGTGCGCCGTCGTTCGGATCAGGCTGCAGATCACAGCCTTTCTCGACCCGCTGTGGCAGGGGTCCCCACCCAACAATGGTGCAGTTTTGCGCCCCCCTGGCTGTTTCTCGTTTCTCCTTGCATGGACAACGCCGTCGCCCCTTCCAAAGCCATTCCTCTGGTCCCCGCTTCACCCGGTATGGGTGCACGCTGGCAGTCCCTGCCTGCCAGGATGCAATTCATGGCCATTGGCGGGCTGGCGGCGCTGGCGGTGATTCTCGTCGTGATGTTCGGTGGCGCCAGCGACGCCAACTACAGGCCCCTGTTCAGCACGCTGTCGGACAAGGACGGCGGGCAGGTGGTGGACCGGTTGACCCAGATGAATGTGCCCTACCGCTTTGCCGAGGGCGGCAGCACGATCCTGGTGCCGGCGCAGCGCGTGCACGAGTTGCGCATGAAGCTGGCCGCCGCCGGCTTGCCCAGCGGCAATGGCGCCGGCGGCGTCGGCTACGAGCTGCTGGACAAGAACAGCTTCGGCCAGACCCAGGGCCAGGAGCGCATGAAAGTGCAGCGCGCCATCGAAGGCGAGCTGACGACCACCATCCAGTCGCTGGAGTCGGTCAAGACCGCCCGGGTGCACCTGGCGCTGCCGCCCCAGAACGGGTTTTTCAGAGAGCAGCAAAAGCCTTCGGCTTCGGTGGTGCTGACGCTGCACCCTGGCCGCACGCTGGAGCGCAGCCAGATCGCCGGCATCGTGCGCGTGGTGGCCGGCAGCGTGCCGGAACTGTCGGCCAAGTCGATCAGCGTGGTCGACAGCACCGGGGCCCTGCTGTCTGGGGCAGGCGACGAAGAAGCCGCAGGGCTGGGCTTGGACTCGCAGCAACTGCAGTACCGGCGCGAGGTGGAATTGAGTCATCAGCGCCGCGTGCTGGCGCTGCTGGAGCCGGTGGTGGGCCGCGACAACGTGCGCGCCAGCGTGACGGCCGAGATCGACTTCTCGCAAGTCATGCAGACCGCAGAAGCCTACACACCCAACCAGGGCGCAGGCGCCAAGACCACCATCCGCGAGCAGCGCAGCGAAGAAACAGGGGCCGGTGCCGGCGCAGCGCCCGGTGGCGTTCCCGGTGCCACCAGCAACCAGCCCCCCGTGCCGGCCAGCGCCCCGATCAACGGCGCCGCGCAGCCGCTGCAGGCTGCACCGGGCTCGGCTGGAGCCGGCGGCGACGGCGCGCGCCGCGAAGCCGCCACGCGCTTCGAGGTGGACAAGACCGTGACGGTGACGCGCAATGCCGTGGGCTCTGTGCGCCGCCTCAACGCCGCCGTGGTCGTCAACCACCGCAGCAACACAGACAACAAAGGCAAGACCACCAGTGCGCCGTTGAGCGAGAAAGAGCTGGAGCAACTGACTGCGCTGGTGCAGCAAGGCATCGGCTTCAACGCCGAGCGCGGTGACGTGGTCAAGGTGGTCAACGCGCCTTTCCGCACCGAAACCCTGCCCGAACCCGAGCAGGTGCCGCTGTGGCAACAACCCTGGTTGATCGATTTGCTCAAGAGCGCTGCTGCCCCGCTCGCGTTGGCCGTGGTGGCCCTGGTGATCCTGTTCAAGTTCGTCAAGCCTGCATTGGCCGTGGTGATGGCGCCGCCCCCGCCCCCGCCGCCACCGGGAAGCCAGATCAACGAAGTCGTGGACGGCAACACCGAGCTGTTGGGGCCAGTCGCCATCCAGGCACTGAATGCTCCGTCGTCAGCAGCCCGGCTGCAAGCAGCCCGCGCCATGGCCAAGGAAAACCCGGCGGCCGTCGCCAGCATCGTGCGCGGCTGGGTCAATGGCGGTTCGGCTTGAAGCCGCAAGCCTGACAACCCGCCCCAGCCTCCAAAGCCAGCCAACACATCCGGTCAAGACATGGCAAGCGGTTCAATGGACGAAGACGGGCTGGAGAAGGCCGCGATCCTGTTGATGAGCCTGGGCGAAGAAGAAGCCGCCGAGGTCTTCAAGCATCTGGCACCCAAGGAAGTTCAGCGCCTGGGCGAAACCATCGCACGCATGAAGGCGGTGACCCGGGAAAGGGTTGAAGGTGTGCTGACGAGTTTCGAGTCGGTGGCTGCCAATGAGAGCATGCTGGTGGCCGACAGCAATGAATACGTCAAGAGCGTGCTGCGCAAGGCTCTGGGCGAAGACAAAGCCAACCTGCTGATCGACCGCATCCTGCAAGGCAGCGACGTCACCGGCATCGAAGCGCTGAAATGGATGGACCCGCAATCGGTGGCCGAATTGCTGCGCAACGAACACCCGCAGATCGTGGCCGCGATCCTGGTGCACGTCGAATTCGACCAGGCTGCTGATGTGCTCAAGCTGTTCAGCGACAGGCAACGCAACGAGGTGATGGTGCGCATCGCCACCCTGGACGGCATCCAGCCGCTGGCGCTGCGCGATCTCAACGAAGTCATGAGCAAGGTGCTGGCAGGGGGCGACCGCAGCAAGAAGAGCACGCTGGGCGGCGTCAAGGCTGCAGCTGAGATCTTGAACATGCTCGGCACTTCGGTCGAGACCTCGGTGCTGGACTTCGTGCGTGAGGCCGACAACGACCTGGCGCAGAAGATCATGGACAACATGTTCACCTTCGACGATGTCGAGAAGATCGACGACAAGGGCATCCAGTCGCTGCTCAAGGAAGTGCAGACTGATTCTTTGGTGATCGCCTTGAAGGGCGCATCACCCGTGCTGCGCGACAAGATCTTCAAGAACATGTCCACACGCGCGGCCGAGACGCTGCGCGAGGACCTGGAGTCGCGCGGACCGGTCCGCTTGTCCGAGGTCGAGACGGAACAGAAGGAATTGTTGAAGATCGTGCGCCGCCTGGTGGACGAGGGTCAGATCGTGTTGGCAGGTGGTGGTGGTGATGAGCAGTTCGTCTAAAGGTTCGGGATATCTGAATGTGCCGCCGCCCGAGGGCAGCAAGGCGGCCAGCGCGTACACGCGCTTCATCCCGCGCGAGGAACTGGGCGATTTCTCCAGCTGGAAGCCGCACTCTCTGGGTGAAGATGGGCAAGCGCAGAAAGGCTTTGGCCCAGGCGCAGCAGCACCCGCCAGTGCCCCGGCCCCGCCGCCGGAACCCACCGCGCTGGAATGGCAGGCCAAGGTGCAGGCGGCACGCCAGATCGGCTACCAGGACGGCTACCGCGACGGACTGGTGGCGCTGGAAGGATTCAAACAAAGCTTTGCGCAGCAGGCCACGCAGCAGATCGGTGACCTGCTGGAAGCTTTTGACAACCAGATGCAGGCGCTCGACACAGACATTGCAGCCTGCGTGGCCAAGACTGCTGCTGCGCTGGCCCGCCAGGTGCTGCGCACCGAGCTGCAATGCCAGCCGCGGCTGGTGGCCAAGGTGGCCGCCGAAGCCGTGGCTGCCATCGTGCAAAGCGCACGCCACATCACCGTGCACGTGCATCCCCTGGACCTGCCTTTGGTGGCCGAAGGCGCTGAAGAAGCCTTGAGCAGCCGCGGCGCCCGCTTGCAGGCAGATGACAGCGTGGCTCGCGGGGGGGTGCTGGTGCAAAGCGACATGGGCGCCGTCGACGCGACCCTGGCGACGCGCTGGGCGCAAGCAGCAGCAGCGCTGGGCGCACAGACCGAACTGGACGATCCCTTGCAGGCAGCCCCTGAGTCAGCCACAGGCGCGGGCATGGGAGCGGGCATGGGCGCGAACATGGGCGCGAGACAACCGTGAACTCGGCTGCCCAGCCGCCTGGTGTGCCGCAGGCTGCGCAAAAACAAGCCGCAACCCGCTCGGGCCTGGGCACAGGTGCCAGATCGGCTCAAGGCACGCCGCCCTCCCCTCAGATGCGCGCCACCGCGCCCGCATCGCTGCAGGACCGCGTGGCCCTGCGCGGCCTGCGCTGGCAACGCTATCTGGCGGATCTGGAGGCCCATGCAGCGCAGCCCCAGCCCTTTGAAACAATCGGCCGCTTGATGCGCGTAACCGGGCTGGTGCTGGAGGCCGCGGGTGTCAGGGTGCCAGTGGGCGCGGTGTGCGAAGTGCACATGGACGGCGCGGAGCCGCGGCCACCGGTGCCGGCCGAGGTGGTGGGCTTCAACGGCGATCGCGCCTTTCTGATGCCCACGGCCGACCTGCAGGGCCTGTGCAGCGGCGCCCGCGTGTTGCCGCGCCCGGCACCACGGCGGCCACCGCGCTGGGGGCAGGACAACCCGCTGTGGCGGCGCAGCGAAGACCGGGGCCTGCACCTGCCGATGGGGCCAGGGCTGCTGGGCCGGGTCGTCGACCCGCAAGGTCAACCGATGGACCGGCAGGGGCCGCTGGCGAACACGCAGGCCGAGCCGATGGCCAGGCGCCCCATCAATGCGATGGACCGTGACCCGGTGCGGCAGTCGCTCGACACCGGGGTGCGGGCCATCAACGCCTTGTTGACGATTGGCCGCGGCCAGCGCATCGGCCTGTTCGCCGGTACCGGCGTGGGCAAGAGTGTGCTGCTCGGCATGATGGCACGCTATACGCAGGCCGATGTGATCGTCGTCGGGCTGATCGGTGAGCGCGGGCGTGAAGTGAAGGAATTCATCGAAGACATCCTGGGCGAAGACGGCCGCCAACGCAGCGTCGTGGTGGCAGCACCGGCAGACGCACCGGCACTGCTGCGCATGCAGGGTGCAAGCTACGCCACTGCGGTGGCCGAGCACTTTCGCGACCGCGGCCAACATGTGCTGTTGTTGATGGACAGCCTGACGCGCTACGCCATGGCGCAACGCGAGATTGCCTTGGCCATTGGTGAACCCCCAGCCACCAAAGGCTACCCTCCGAGTTGTTTTGCCAAGCTCACCCAATTGGTCGAGCGCAGCGGCAATGGCCTGGCAGGCATGGGCTCGATCACCGCTTTTTACACCGTGCTCAGCGAAGGCGACGACCCGCAGTATCCGATCGCAGATGCTGCACGCGGCATCCTGGACGGTCACATCGTGCTGTCACGCGAGTTGGCCGAGAGTGGCCACTACCCGGCGATCGACGTTGAACGCTCGGTGTCACGCGTGATGACCGCCGTCACCGACCGCGATCACCAGCAAGCAGCGCGCAAGCTGCGCCAACTGTTGTCGCGCCTGAACAAGGCACGCGACCTGATCCAGATCGGTGCCTACCAAAGTGGCAACGACGCCGAGCTCGACACCGCCGTGCGACTGCAAATGCAGATGCGCGCCCTGCTGCAACAAGACATGCACCAAGCCGCGCAACTGCCGGCATGCCGCCAGCAGCTGTGTCAGCTGATGAACTTCTGAACCTACAGGCCGCCATGAGCACACCTTTGCATACCGTCCTTGAACATGCCCAGGAACAACGCGACAAGGCCATGGCCGAGTTGCTGACGGGCGAAGACCAGGTGCGCAAGCTGCGCCTGCAGTCGCAGCAGCTGAGTGACTATCAAACCGAGTACCGCTTGCGCGACCCGGCGCGGACGGGTCAGGTGCTGAGCATCGACAGCCTGCAAACCCACCGCCAATTCATGCAGCGCCTGGAGCAAGCCAGCACCCAACAGCAAACCCAAGTGCGCATCGCTCAAGAACGAGCCCAGACCTTGCGCGAGAGCGTCTTGGCGCTGGAGCTGCGCGTCGCTGCCATCAAGAAACTGATCGAGGGCCGGCAGCGCGAAGCCCAACGCCTGGACCAGCAACTGCAACAGCGCCACATGGATGAAGCAGCCAACCAGCAGGCCTGGCGCAAGCAGCAAGCGCAAGACGGCTACGGACCTTGAGCGCGTCGCTGCAAGCGCAGCGCCGGCCAGCTGACACCCCTTCACCGATCCATGGAGCAACGCCGTGATCAACGCCTTGAACCCCGCCGTCCTGTTCAGACCCAGCTCGATCAACAGCAGCAACACCAACAACACCAACAACACCAACAACACCAACAACAATAACAACAACGGCCGAGACAACGGCGAATTTTCTTCGACGATCGGTGGTGTGCGAGAGCAGAACAAGGCTGGCAATGCATCAGCGGCGCGCACTGCACCCGCAGCCGGCCCGACCTACACCAGCGCCGGCCGGCCGCCTGCGGCCAGCCAGACCCCCGCTGGCCACCGGCCTTCAGAAGAAGTCCCGGCGGCAGCGCGCAAAGACCTGGTGGCCAACGCCAACGCCAACGCCACACGAAGAACTGGAGACGCAGCTGCTGCCGCAGTTGCCAGCCGCTCAGCCGAAGCCAAAGCAGGGTCGCCTGCCGCTGCCGCCGACACCGACACCGACACCGACGCCGAGTTGACGGTCGAACTCGAAACCGGGTTCAATCCCGGCCCACGTAGTTTCTCGATGCCAGCGCCAGACATGGGGCCAGGATTGCCGGCGCCCTCGCCACAACCCGCAGCAGCGCAGACCCTGCTGCAAACTGGGCAAGACGCAGACCTTGCCATGGCGTCGTCGGCAAACTCAGCAACAAACTCAGCAACAAACTCGGCAACAAACTCGGCAACAGTCTCAGCAGCAGTCTCAGCCGCTGACTCAGCCGCTGACTCAGCCGCTGACTCAGCCGCTGACTCTGCCGCTGAACTGACCGCCGGTGCGCCACCGCCTGGCCCTGGGGGAAGCCCAGCCGCAGAGTTGAGCCGCCGTCGACAAGGGGTCGATGCGACCGCAGTGATATCGGCCGGGGGCGCGGGTCCGTCCAGCCGCACGCAGTCGGCACTGCAGCGCGCGGTCGACGATGCTGCCAAAGGCGCAGCCCCCACCGGTGGCCAGCGCGGCTTGCCGCGCGCCGAGCCCAGCCCCACCCCACCTGGCTACACCTTGCCAATTGCGCATGACGCCTTGAAACCGGGTGCGCAAAGCGCCAACCTGAAAGGGGGCGACAACGACAACGACACAACTGGCCAACGCGGCACGAAGCTGCTGGGTGGCGCAGCCGGGTCGGGCGCAGCGGGCTCGCCGGCAGCAGGCGCGGCCCCAAGCTTTGCCCAGGTCATGGCGACGACCACCCCATCGGCCAGCAGCGCTGCGCCCAGCGATGCACTGATTCAGGCCCAGCCCGGCAGCCCGGAGTTTGCTTTGCAAGCCAGCGTGCAATTGACAGTCTTCGTGCGTGAGGGTGTGCAGCATGCCCGGCTGCACCTGAATCCGCCGGAGATGGGCCCGGTGACGGTGCAGATCCAGCTTGAGGGACCGTCGGCTCGAATCCACCTGGCGTCAGAGAACGCGCTGACCCGACAGGCCTTGCAGGACGCGTTGCCGCAGCTGGCCAGCAGCTTGCGCGAATCCGGGCTGAGCCTGACTGGCGGCGGGGTGTTTGAGCAGCCTCGCCAAACAGGCCAAGAAAGCAATGCGGCTGGGCAGCAGGCTGGTAACAACGGTGGGAACGGCCCCAGCGCCGGCAGCGGCCGCAGCGGCACTGCGCGCGAAGGTTTGGGCGGCCTACCCGGTGATGAAAGCGGTTTGGTGGCCAACACCATCGGCCGCCGAGGCCTGGTGGATCTGGTGGCTTGAACGGCCGCCTGAGGCTGGGTGAACGGCAACTTTAGCGGCCCTTATCAACGCTTCTGAGCCGGCACACGCTCTCAATAATGGCTGAACGACACCCCGCGACGGCTCCGCCGACTCGCCCAGGTGTTTGTGCTGCCAAGGAGCCTGCATGTCTGCCGCCACCGCCACCGCCACCGAAAACGCCCCGGCCGCCCAACCCGCCAAGAGCAAGAAGAAGCTGATCATCATCGCTGCCGTGCTGGTGCTGGTGTTGGGCGGCGGCGGCGTTGCGGCTGTCTTGATGATGAAGAAAAGCGCAGCGGCGGCGGCCGCAGAGGCGGAAGAAGAAGGCGCAGACGGGGAGGCGGCGAAACCCGCGAAGGCCGCCGCGCAACGTGATCCCAAAGCCATCCCCACCTTTGTGCCGCTCGACCCCTTCACGGTCAACCTGGCTGACCGCCAGGCCGACCGCTTTGCTCAAGTCGGCATGACGCTGGAGATCAGCGACGCCAAGTTGGCAGATCAGATCAAGACCTTCATGCCTGCGATCCGCAACAACGTGTTGATGGCCATCGCAGACCGTACCGCTGCCGAGCTGATGGACCGCGAAGGCAAGACCGAACTGGCGCAGAGGATTCGGCGCGAGGTTTCACGCGCGCTGGGCTACGAGGTGGCCGAAGAGGACAGCCCGGCCGATGAAGCAGGCGCCAGCGGCAAGGGCGACAAACCCAAGAAGAGGAAAGCGGCAGCACCCGAGCTGCCGGTGCAGGCCGTGCACTTCTCCAACTTCATCATCCAGTAGCCCCAGCAGCTTCGAGTCCGACACCAAGAGACCATGAATCAACAGATCCTCTCGCAGGACGAAGTCGATGCCCTGCTGCAAGGCATCACCGGCGAGAGCCAGAAACTGGAAGAGGACGACGCGCCCTCCACCGGGTTGCGCGAGTACGACCTGTCCAGCCAGGAGCGCATCGTGCGCGGTCGCATGCCGACCATGGAGGTCATCAACGAGCGCTTCGCGCGCAACATCCGCCTCGGGTTGTTCAACCTGATACGCAAGAGCCCGGAGGTCTCGATCGGCGGCATCAAGGTGCAGAAGTTCAGCGCCTTTCTGCGCGAGATCGTGGTGCCCACCAACTTCAACGTGGTCAGCGTTCGGCCCTTGCGAGGCAACGGCTTGATCGTGTGCGAGCCGAGCTTGATCTTCTCGGTGATCGATGCGCTGTTTGGTGGCTTGGGCAAGTTCCACACCCGCATCGAAGGGCGCGATTTCAGCCCGACCGAACAACGTGTCATCCAGCGGCTGGTCGAAACCATCAGCGCCGAGTTCAAGAAGGCCTGGGTCGGCATCTACCCGGTGGAGCTTGAGTTCCAGCGCAGCGAGATGCAGCCGCAGTTTGCCAACATCGCCACGCCCAGCGAAGTCGTGGTGACCACCAGCTTCACGCTGGAAATCGGTGAGTCCACCGGTGCCGTGCACTTCTGCTTCCCGTACAGCACGCTGGAGCCCATTCGTGACGTGCTGTACAGCACCATCCAGGGTGATTCGGTCGAACCTGACCGCCGCTGGATCAACCTGCTGAAGAACCAGATCCAGTCGGCCCAGGTTCGTCTGGTCGCCGAGCTGGCTTACGCCAACGCCACCGTGGAGCAGTTGCTGGCCTTCAAGCCCGGCGACTTCATCGAGCTGGATCTGGCCCAGATGATCCAGGCCAAGGTCGACGGCGTGCCGGTCTTCGACTGCCACTACGGCACATCCAACAACCGCTATTCGATCAAGATCGACAAGCTCATCACCAGCTCCGACGCGGGCTGGTTGGGAGAACGCTGATGGCCGAGCCACAAACCGAGGGCATGTCGGAAGAAGACCGCATGGCAGCCGAATGGGCCGCCGCCTTGTCGGAGTCCAGTGCCAGCTCAAACTCAAACGCCAATGCCAGCAGCTCGCGCGAGGTCGCCAGCGAAGTTGCAGGTGCAGCAGAGAGTGTGGCCCCCGCTTCTTTTGCCAACTTCTCGGCCACCGGTGCCGGGACTGCAGGCAACGACCTGAGCATGATCCTGGACATCCCCGTGCAATTGACGGTGGAGCTGGGTCGCACGCGCATCCCGATCAAGCACATCCTGCAGTTGGCCCAAGGCTCGGTGGTCGAGCTCGAAACCATGGCCGGCGAGCCGATGGACGTGCTCGTCAACGGCTACCTGATCGCCCAAGGCGAGGTGGTGGTGGTCAACGACAAGTTCGGCATCCGTCTGACCGACATCGTGACTCCCAGCGAGCGCATGCGGCGCTTGTCCAGGACCTGAGTCATGCAGGCCAACGCGTGGCAATCCCTGTGGTGGTTTCTGGCCATCCTGGTGATGATCCCGGTGGCCTTGTGGCTGCTCAAACGCTCGCCATTGGGCACGGGGCTGAGCGGCGGCATGACGGGTTCGCACAGCGGCACGCCGCGCACGGTGGCGGTGTTGCCGCTGTCGGCACAGCACAAGCTGGTGACGGTCGAGGTCGGCAGTGGCGAGACACGTCAATGGCTGGTGCTGGGGCTGTCGCCACAAGGGCTCAGCACCTTGCACACCTTGAAAGCTGGCGCCGAGGACGCGCCCAAGCCCGCTGCACCGCCGGCTGCCGCCTTCAACCAGCTGCTCAAACGCATGCGTGACGGTGGGGGCGCAGGTGCACCGCGCTGAACGTGTCGCCGCCGTCGCGGCGCTGGCGCTGGCCGCCTTGTCCTGGCCCGCCAGCGTGCTGGCTCAGAGCGGCGGCGGCCTGCCACTGGTGATCTCGCAAGACGCCAGCGGCACCAACTACTCGGTGCCGATCCAGACCCTGCTGTTCTTCACCGCATTGAGCTTTCTGCCGGCGGTGTTGCTGTTGATGACGGCTTTCACGCGCATCGTCATCGTGCTGTCGCTGCTGCGCCAGGCGCTGGGCACCCAGGCTGCACCGCCCAACCAGGTGATCATCGGCTTGAGCCTGTTCCTGACCTTCTTCGTCATGACGCCGACTTTCGACAAGATTTACGTACAGGCCTGGGCGCCCTATTCCGCCGGCACCCTGGCGGCGGACAAGGCCGTGCAAGAGGGCCTGCAGCCGCTGCGTGAATTCATGCTCAAACAGACCCGCCAGAGCGATGTGATGCTGTTTGCCAAGCTGGCCAAGCTGCCGGCCGACGTCAAGGGTGCAGACGTGCCGATCACGGTGCTGGTGCCGGCCTTTGTCACGAGCGAGCTGAAGAGCGCCTTTCAGATCGGCTTCATGATCTTCATCCCTTTCCTGATCATCGACATGATCGTGGCGAGCGTGCTGATGAGCCTGGGCATGATGATGTTGAGCCCGGTGCTGGTGGCGCTGCCCTTCAAGCTGATGCTGTTTGTGCTGGCCGACGGCTGGAACCTGTTGCTGGGCTCGCTGGCCGCATCCTTTGTCACCTGAGCCCAAGCGCCAGAAGAAACAACCCCTCGCCATGGACGCACAACAAGTACTGGCCACCGGTCAACAGGGTCTGATGATGCTGTTGATGATCTCTGCACCGATCCTGCTGATCGTGCTGGCGGTGGGCCTGGTGGTCAGCATCTTTCAGGCCGCCACACAGATCAACGAGGCGACCTTGAGCTTCGTGCCCAAGATCGTTGCGGCGGTGATCGTGATGGGGCTGGCCGGGCCCTGGATGGTCAGCACGCTGGTGGAATACTTGCGCACCGTGCTGCTGGGCATCCCTGCTGCGGTTGGCTGAGCAGCAACCCGACAGGCAGCGCGATGATCAGTTTGAACGAGGCCCAGTTTGCGGCCTGGCTGACGCCCTTGATCTGGCCCTTCCTGCGGGCGCTGGCGCTGTTCACGGCGTTGCCGGTGCTGGGTGGGCGCAATGTGCCCACGCGCGTGCGCATCGCGCTGGCTGCCTTCATAGCGCTGGCAGCACAGCCCTCACTGGCCGGGCTGTCAGACACCTCACAGGTGCCACTGGCTTCGCCCACCGCCGTCTTGCTGGTGGCGCAACAACTGGTGATCGGCTTGAGCCTGGGATTTGCAGTGCGCCTGGTGTTTGCTGCGGTGGAGTTTGCAGGCGAGATCATCGGGCTGCAGATGGGCCTGAACTTCGCCGGCTTCTTCGATCCGTTGTCTGCCAGCGCCGCCACCGCCACCAGCCGCTTCTTCGGTACGCTGGTGGCGTGGCTGTTCATCGTCATCAACGGCCATCTGCTGGTCATCGGTGCGCTGGTGCAGAGTTTTGCGGTCTTCCCCGTGGGGCCTGAACCCTTGGCCTTCCTGCGCGAGATGCAGCCGCATCGCTGGGGCGCAGAGATCTTCAGCACCGGCCTGTGGATCGCGCTGCCGCTGATCACGCTGCTGCTCTTTGTCAACATCGTGTTGGGCGCAGTCTCGCGTGTGGCGCCGCAGATCAACATCTTTGCAATCGGCTTCCCTGTCACGCTGGGCCTGGGCTTGCTGGGCATGTTGTTGACGCTGCCGATGATGGGCCAACCCTTCACGATGGCGCTGGAGCGTTTGCTGTCCAACTTCAGGTAGCGATCTCTCAGGATCCCTTCCAAAGCTGGAGGGTGGGGCTTATGCTTGTGCCCCATGGGCACTGCTTCTTCGCACCAAGTAAAACCAACCTGCGATGCCCTGCTGGCAGGTGCCACAGGCTTGATCGGCCGCGAGTTGGCGCAGGTCTGGTTGCATCAACGGGCCGCTGCGGAATGGCCAACCGAAGGGTCCACCAAAGCATCCACCAAAGGGCCCGCCACCTTGCACCTGCTGGTGCGCCGCGCCACCCCACAGACTGCGCCGGGCCAGCAAACGCATGTCGTGAACTTTGCAAGCCTGCCCAGGCTGCCGCAGGCCCAGGAAGCCTATTGCTGCCTGGGCACGACGATTGCCGTGGCCGGTTCGCAGGCGGCTTTTCGCGCGGTCGACTTTGATGCGGTGCTGGCATTTGCGCAGGCTGCGCAAGCCTGCGGTGTGCAGCGATTTGCGGTGGTTTCTGCACTGGGCGCAGACGCCGGCTCGCGCAGCTTCTACAACCGCGTCAAAGGCGAGATGGAGCAGGCTTTGCGCGGGCTGGCTTTTCCCACGCTGGTCATCGCCAGGCCGTCTTTGCTGGCCGGCAACCGGGGTGCGCTGGAGCAGCCTACACGCTGGGGCGAACGTCTGGCGCTGGCCATCAGCGCACCGCTGGCGCCGCTGATTCCTCTGGCCTGGCGCCCGATCCAGGCGCATCGGGTGGCGCTGGCGATGTGCCTGGCCATGGCCAGCGCCAAGCCGGGTGTGGTGGTGCTGGAGTCAGCGGATCTGCAAAAAGCCGGCAAGTCCGGACAGGCCGCAGAGGCCGGCGCTGCCAACAAAGTCTGAGCTGCCGACCAGGCCGACTTGGCCGACAAGGCCGGCACTGCCGACAAGGCCGACGAGACTCTTTGAGGCCCCCGGCTCTGCCGCCTACCACTCGCGCAATTTGGTGCGCAGGCGGGCAATGGACTGGCTGTGCAACTGGCAGACGCGGCTTTCTGTCACGCCCAGCACGGCGGCGATCTCTTTCAGATTCATGTCGTGCTCGTAGTACATGCTCATCACGTACTGCTCACGTTCGGGCAGGTTCTTGATGGCAGCCACCAGCGCTTCGCGCATGCGCTGGTCCTGCAGCCTGGCCACCGGGTTGGCGTCCTCATCCAGCACGTGGCGGTCCAGGTAGTCGTCGTCGCCATCGTCGCCGCTCATGTCTTCGAGGTAGATCAGCTGGGTGCCGCGCACTTTGCCCAGCAGCTCCTGATAGTCGGTCAGCGACAAGCCCATCTCTTTGGAGATCTCGCCTTCCGAGGGCGCGCGGCCCAGCCTTTGCTCAAGCTTGTGCACGGCGCTTTCGATGCTGCGCTGGTGGCGACGGTCGCCGCGGCTCATCCAGTCGTTGCCGCGCAGCTCGTCCAGCATTGCGCCGCGGATGCGCTGGGTGGCGAAAGTCTCGAATTGCACGCCCTGATTGGCATCAAAGCGCGACAACGCATCACTCAGGCCGATCATGCCGACCTGGATCAGGTCATCGAGCTCCACGTTGGCAGGCAACTTGGCAATCATCTGATGCGCCAGGCGGCGTACCAAGGGGCTGTACTGCTTGAGCAGCACGCCGGCGTCGAGTTGTCCCTTTGCGGTGTACATGTGGCGGCCTCTAAATCAAAACGGTGCGGTTCAAGGTCATGGAGCTGGGGCCGATCGGCATGCCGCCATGCATGCCTGCGCTGTCATCGGCCTCAGCCCAGGAAGGGGTCACTTCGCGTGCAGCGTGCTGCCTTGCAGCCAGGCTGTGCTCAGCCGTCAAGGCGCCAGGTGCGGAGCTGTCGCGCGTGCTGAGTTGGGCCTGCAGCAAAGCAGCCAGGGCGGCGTCGAGAGGTTCAGACGGGTCAAACGCCGGGTCCACCAGCGCGTGGTGCTGCAACACCGCTTGCAAGAACTGGTCGGCACAGTCCGACAGGCTGGCAGCGATCGCGCCCACACGCGGCGAATGGGCCGAAGCTGCCAGCAACAAGTCGTAGGTCATCAAGCCGCAGCGCTGCACCAGCAACTTGCAGCTGGCGTAGGCATGCTTCAGGCTGTCGGGCTGGTCGGCAGCCAGCAGCATGGGCCGTTCGGGGCGGCGCTTGAGCACACGCGCCAGGTCCTGCGCCTCGGCATGCAGCAGGATCACATCCACCTGCGGCGCGATGCGCTGCAAAGTGTCGATGAAGCTGCTGGCGCAGCCGCGGGTGTCCACATATTGCATGGGCAAGCCACGCGCCGGCAGGTACAGCGTGCGGGGTCCGATGAGCTCCAGGCAGGCTGACAGATCGATCTGCGCCAGCTCATGCGGCGGCGGCGAGCTTGCAGCGGCATCCACCACCAGCACCCGGCGGCCCCAAGCCGCCAGACCGCCCGCGATGCGGTCCAGCACCAAGCCGCTGAAACTGACATGCGGGTTGGCCACCAGGCACAAGAGCTGCGTGCTGCGGCCGGCAAACATGCGGCGCAGGCCATCCGCCTGATCCAGCGGCGTGGCGCCGGAAGTTGCGTAGAAGTCGGGCATCTGAGAATCGTTCAAGCGCTGCGACTCAGGCCAGGGCCATTGCAGGCTGGGCCATGGCTGCTGCAGAAGGTGCGCCGGCAAAGATCAGGTTGACGTCATGCCGATCCATCTTCCAGGCCGGGCTGCCGCCGCCGCGCATCGCGCGCTGCACCAGCGCATGTGCAGACAGACGGTGCCAGTCCTCGGGCACGCGCTGGCCATTGGCCACCGCCACCACGCGCAGCTTGTGGCGCAGCATCGAATCCAGCGCCGGGCCCAGCTTGACGGCCTCGTCCAGCTTGGACAGCACCACCCCTTTGCAAGAAGCAGCAGCGTAGGCCGCCAATTGGTCCTCGATGGTCTCGCCTTGGGCCGAAGCGTTGACCACCAACAGCCGATTGATGCTGCGGTGCGACACCATCTCCAGCAATTCACGGGTGCGGCTGTCGCGCTGCGCCATGCCGGCGGTGTCGATCAACACCATGCGTTTGGCAGCCAGCAAGTCCAGCAGGTCTTCCAGCGATGCCCGGTCGTGCGCCGTGTGTACCGGCACACCCAGGATACGGCCGTAAGTGCGCAGTTGTTCGTGGGCGCCGACGCGGTAGGCATCCAACGTGATCAGGCCCAGGTTGACGGCGCCATGGCGCGTGGCAAAGGCAGCCGCCAGTTTTGCCGTGCTGGTGGTCTTGCCCACACCGGTGGCGCCGACCAGGGCATAAACGCCGCCCAGGTCTTCCAGGGCCGTGTCACGCTCACCGGTCAACAGGTTGCGCTCCAGCACGCCAGTGGCCCAGGCCTGCTCGTCCACATCATCAGGCACGCTTTGCACCAGCTTGCGGATCAGGGCCGGCGAAAAACCAGCGTCCAGCATGCGCTGCGCCAGCTGCGCCTGGCGCGGATGGCGCTGCAGCCTTTCCATGAAAGCCAGCGCACCAAAGCGCTGCTCGATCAAGCCGCGCATCGAACGCAACTCGCTCATCATCTCGACCTGCTCGCCGGCGCGGTGGCTGTTGGGTACCGAGGCCTGCGAGGGTGTTGCAGCAGCCGCGGCGGCCGCCGGCCTGCGGGCAACGCCGGCCGCTGCAGCGGTGGGCTGGCGCGGTGCGGCCGGGCTGACCGGCAGCGTCACTTCCTCGTGCAGTACCGGTACGGCATGGCCGGCCATGGCCTGTTGGGGTGCAGCCGCCAGCCTTTGGCGCGCTGCTGCAATGGGTGACACCACAGATGATGCTGCGGCACCCGAGGCTGCACCTGCGGAAACAGCAGGCGCTGCTGCACGCAGACCGGCCTCGGCCAGCCTTTGCGCCTCGCGGCGCTTGAGCATGCGTTGGCGCACATAGTCCTGAAACGACAGCGTGCTCATCTGCAGTTGGGCCACATCGTCGGCCACTGCCGCGGCGGGCCACTCACTGTCGCGGCCGGGGGCTCTTGCGGTACGGGGCTGGCTCTGGGCACCGACATCAGGGTCGCGCTGAGCCGCTCGTGCAGCAAAACTGCCGGGCTCCGGCGTGGTTGCGGCATAGCCGTCCAGCGATGGCTCGACACGCTGCAAACGCGCGTCGAGCCCGCTCTGAGCAGGGGGCTGCACTGCACGCTCACGCCGCAGCATCTGCGCTGCGGCCGAAACTGCGCTGCGCCCGGCTGGCTGAGCCGGCGCCGAGCGCGGCACGGCATGCGCTGCCGCGCCCTGCGCCCAGGACGGCAACGGTGCAGCAGCGCGGGTCGCTGGCTGCTGCATGCTGACGCGCTCGAGCTGCTCGACGCTCTCCGCAGCCATGGCCACCACCTCCACCCCCTCGGCGCAGGGACGGTTGGACATCACCACGGCCTCGTCACCAAAAGCTTGCCGCACCAGGGCCAGTGCCTCGCGCGATGTGCGGGCGGTGAAACGTTTGACGTTCATGCGGCAGCTCCAATGATCGAACCGATGCGGATCGAATGCGTTTCTGGAATCTCACTGTGGCCCAGCACCTTCAGGCGGGGTGCGGCACGCTTGAGCAAGCGCGCCATCGGCGTACGGATCAGGTCGGGCACCAGCAGGCAGGCCGGCAGGCCCAGGTCTTCCTGGCGGCGCGCCATGTCTGCAGCGCTCTTGCCGAGCGTCTCGGCCACACCCGGGTCGAGCGCAGCGCCATGTGGCGAATTGAGCGCCTGGGTCACCAGACGCTCCAGCTCGGGGTCCAGCGCGATGACGTTGAGCTCTTTGACCGCGCCGTAGATCTGCTGCACGATGGCCGGCGCCAGGTGCACGCGGATGCGGCGCGCCAGCTCGGCCGGGTCGGTCACCACCGCTGCATGCTCGGCCAGGCACTCGACGATCGAGCGCATGTCGCGGATGTGCACGCCTTCTTCCAGCAACAGTTGCAGCACGCGTTGCAGCGTGGCGATTCCGACCATCTTGGGCACCACATCCTCGATCAGTTTGGGGGCGAGTCTGGTGACATGCTCGACCAGGTTCTGGGTCTCTACGCGGCCCAGCAACTTGGCCGCATTCACCTGCATCAAGTGTGAGAGATGGGTGGCCACCACGGTGGCGCAATCAACCACCGTAAAGCCCGCCATTTGGGCCAGCTCGCGGTGGCGTTCTTCGATCCACACGGCAGGCAGTCCGAAGGCCGGATCGGTGGTCTGCGCACCCGGTAGTTGCTGCGTGGCGCCGCCTGGGTTGATGGCCAGGAAGTGGCCTGGCATCGCCTCGGCCTCGCCCACTACCGCGCCGCGCAAGGTGACGCGGTAGCTGCCGGGCTTGAGCTCGGCCAAATTGTCCCGGATGTGCACCGGCGGTGGCAGGAAGCCCACATCCTGGGCAAACTTCTTGCGCACGCCCTTGATGCGGGTCAGCAGATCGCCCTGGCGCTCCTTGTCGACCAGTGCGATCAGCCGGTAGCCCACCTCCAGGCCCAGCGTGTCGACCGGCGTCAGGTCGTCCCAGCTGGCTTCGGCGTTGGCCAACGGCGCGTCTTCTGCAGACGCCTTCTCGGGCTGGCTGGCGGCAGCACGCCGGGTGCGCACCAGCTGCCACCCCAGCGCAGCCAGGCCGCCAGCAACGATCAGGAAAACCAGGTGCGGCATGCCCGGCACCAGGCCCAGCAAGCCGACGATGCCGGCGGCCACGAACAGCGCTTGCGGCGAATCGAAGACCTGGCCGCGGATCTGCGTGCCGATGTCCTGCTCTCTGCCGACGCGCGAAACCACCATCGCCGCAGCCACCGAGATCAGCAAACCCGGAATCTGCGCCACCAGCGCGTCGCCCACAGCCAGCGTGACGTAGGTCGAGCCAGCCTCCGAGCCGCTCATGCCGTGCATCGCCATGCCCACCACCAGCCCACCCACGACGGTGATCAGGAGGATCAGCAAGCCGACCATGGCATCGCCACGCACGTACTTGCTGGCGCCGTCCATGCTGCCGAAGAAGTCGGCTTCTTCCGCCACCTCGGCGCGACGCTGGCGCGCCACCTTTTCGTCGATCAAGCCTGCGTTGAGGTCAGCGTCGATCGCCATCTGCTTGCCCGGCATGGCATCCAGCGCAAACCTGGCGCCGACCTCGGCGATGCGCTCTGCACCCTTGGTGACGACCACGAAGTTGATGACCACCAGGATCGTGAAGACGATCAGGCCGACAGCAAAGTTGCCGCCGATGATGAACTCACCAAAGGCTTCGATCACCTGCCCGGCAGCGCCGGGGCCGGTATGCCCTTCCAGCAGCACCACCCGCGTCGAGGCCACGTTCAACGACAGGCGCAGCAAGGTCGTGACGAGCAGCACCGTGGGCAGGGCTGCAAAGTCGAGCGGTTTGACCATCTGTGCCGTGACCATCATCACCACCAGCGCCAGCGCGATGTTGAAGGTGAACAGCAAATCCAGCACAAAGGGCGGCAGCGGCAGCACCATCATCGTCAGCATCATGACGACAAAAGCGGGCAGCACCAGGGCCTTCAGTGCACCTGCATTGGCGCCACGCAACGGCGCCATCACGCCATTTGCCCAGCTCAACAACGCGCTCAAGTCCTGGCCCCCGGATCAGCAGAATTGGCAGGGTCCAGGTCGACCGGCACCTCGGGCTGCGGCATCACCAACTCCGACTGCCGACCCTGGGCCATCGCATCCCGCAGCTGATAGACCCAGGCCAGCACCTGTGCCACTGCGCTGAACAGGCGAGCCGGCACTTCTTGATCCAGTTCGGTGTGGGCGTACAGCGCACGCGCCAGTGGCGGCGCCTGCAACACCGGCACTTTGGCCTGCAGCGCCAGGTCGCGGATACGCAACGCCACCTGGTCGGCGCCTTTGGCCACCACACGCGGGGCTGCCATCACCGATTCGTCGTACTTCAAGGCCACCGCGTAGTGGCTGGGGTTCATCACCACCAAGTCTGCGCCTGGCACGGCTGCCATCATGCGGCGATTGCCCATCTCGAGCATGCGCTGGCGCACCCTGGCCTTGATGTACGGGTTGCCTTCCAGTTGTTTGAATTCCTGCTTCACCTCTTCGGCGGACATGCGCAGGCGGCGCAACAACAACTGGCGCTGCAGCGGCACATCCACCAGAGCAAAGGTGGCGAGCACGGCAATGATCCAAAGCAAGCCACCCAGCACGATCTTGCTGGCAGCAGCCAGCGCTACGGGCAGCGGCATCGCCAACAGTTCGGCGTGCTCCATCCAGTGGTGACGCAGATAGAAGCCTGCCGCCACACCCATCAGCACGGCCAGCAGACAGGACTTCAGGGTCTCGGTCAGGCTTTGCACGGAGAACACGCGGCCCAGGCCACTGAACGGGTCGATCTTGGAGAATTTGGGCTGCAGCGGCTCCCAGGTGAAATTCCAGCCGCCACAGATCCAGCCGCTGAGCAAGGCCACCAGCAGCACAGCGCCGAACAGCGGCAGCAGGATCCACAGCGCCTGCGCACCCAGGCTGCTCAAGGCGCCGAGCATCGTGGAACGGGGGTCGAGCAAAGCCTGGTGGTCGAACACGAATCCGTCATGCAGCAGGCTCGCGCTGCGCTGCGTGAACAGCTCAGCCAGCACCGCCATCAGGGCCACCGCCAGCCCCAGCGCGGTGAAGTGGCCAAGGTCACGCGAACGCGCGACCTGCCCTTCGGTACGGGCTTTCTCGATACGCCGCTCGGTGGCGGGCAGTTTGCGGTCTTGGGCGGTGTCGGCCATGGCTGGGTTTCAGCCTCGCAAGCGCCCTGAGAAAGCAAACAGGGCTCCTTTGCGAGGAGCCCATTGATGTTGCCGGCGGCAAGGCCCGGCTGGCGTGGGATAAACGGGCTAAAGACCCGGGTGCTCCGGCCAACGCCTCAGGCATCCCACCCTGGCAGCGCCAAACATGGGGTCAAAACCCCAGGCTGGCCAACAGGTCGTCCACCTCGCCCTGGTTGCTGACCACATCGGTGCGGCCTTGCGGGTTGACCACCGGGCCATTGAGCACGTTGGGATCGACCTTTTCGCGCTCTGCTTCAGGTGCCACCTGCACCAGCAGCTTGACCAGGCTGTCTTCGAGGTCATTGGCCAGCTTGACGACCTTGGCCACGACCTGGCCGGTCAGGTCATGAAAATCCTGCGCCATCATGATGTCGGTCAGGTGGCCGTCGATCCTGCAGGTGCGGGCTTCGACTTCCTGCACAAAATTGAACACCGCGCCGCTCGCCACCGCCTTGACCGGGTCGGCGGTGATCGCCGCCGCGATGTCCCGCGCTGCGTTGCTGATCGCGACATGGTCCACCTTGGCCTGGTCGACCGAATTGAGCACCTTGTTGGCAGCCTCTGCCGTCTTGGTGGCGATGTAGCTCAGACGGCTGCGTGCGTCTGGCAGGCCTTCGGTGGCGCGCTGCAACTTGGGCATCACGCCGACCTGGGTCAGCGTGTCATGCAGCAGGCGCGTGATGGAGCCGATCTGCTGGTACACGTCCTCCGAGACGGTGGCCTTGGGTGGCTGCAGCGTGCTGGCGTCTTCCATTTTCATCTTCTTGCTCCCTCAAGCCGTGGCGGCCATTTTTTGCAGGATCCTCTGGACTTTTTCTTCCAGCGTGGCCTTGGTGAAAGGTTTGACGATGTAGCCGGCTGCGCCCGTTTGCGCTGCCAGCACGATGTCTTCCTTGCGCGCCTCCGCCGTCACCATCAGCACCGGCAGATGTTTGAGGCTGTCATCGGCCTTGACGGCCCTGAGCAGGTCAAAGCCGTTCATGTTGGGCATGTTGATGTCGGAGACCACGAAGTCGTACTTGCCCCCCCTCAGCATCGACAGTGCCACCGCTCCGTCCTCCGCCTCGTCAGCGTTGTTGCAACCCATTTCCTTGAGCAAACCACGCACGATGCGGCGCATGGTGGAGAAGTCGTCGACGATGAGGAATTTCAGGTCAGAGGTGTTCATGGAGTTGGCCTTGAGAAGTGGGCGCTGAAAAGCTCGGATGGGAGGTTTATCGGAACACTCAAGACGCGACTTGAGGCCCTTTGATAGATGCAGACGGGCCAGGCAGGTGGTCACCATGCGGCCTGAGAACGAGCAGGCCAGTCAACGTGCAGTCTGCACCGGAGCCGGCAGCAGCCCTGCACCCAGAAATTCAGCGGCCAACGCTGGTTGCAGACGCTGCAGGCGCCGGGGAGGCGGCGAAAGCAGGCTGCGCCTCAGGCATCGGGGCGCTGGCCCTGAAGACCTGGTCTTCCGCATCGCGGGTCATCACGACGATCGCGATGCGCCGGTTGCTTGGTGCCGTGGCGTCGGTGCGGTCAAAGGGGTTGCTGGCTCCGAGGCCCTGCACGCGCAAGACCTGGTCGTCCGGCAGCCCGCCCAGCACCAGTTCGCGGCGCGATGAATTGGCGCGATCGGTACTGAGCTCCCAGTTGCTGTAACCGCTGGCCAGGGGCCCTGACCCGGCCGTGTTGTTGCGTCCAAAAGGCAAGGCGTCGGTATGCCCTTCCAGCGTCAGCCGGTTGGGCACTTCGGCCAGCACCTCGCCCATCGCGCGCAGCATCTCGCGCATGTGGGGCTGCACAGCGGGGCTGCCGCTGGCAAACATCGGCCGCTGCGCGGCATCGACGATCTGGATGCGCAAGCCTTCCTCGGTCATTTCCAGCAGCACCTGGCCGGCCATGCCCGCCAAGGTGCTGTTGCTGGCAATCTTCTGCTCGACTTTGTGTTTCAGGTCGGCCAGCCGGGCCACTTCAGCGCGGGCCTGTTGTTCTTTCAACTGGTGCAGGTTGATGGTGCTGCGCGTGGCCTGGACCTCACCGCGCTTGACCTGTCCAGTGCTGCGTGTCAAGTCCTGGCCGCCGCCCTTGATGACGTGCGAAGAGTCCCCTGAACCCGAGCCGCCGGCCATGGCCACCTTGAGCGGCGAAGCGAAGTAGTCGGCGATGCCCTTCTTGTCGCCGTCGGTGGTCGAGCCCAGCAGCCACATCAGCAAAAAGAAGGCCATCATCGCCGTCACGAAGTCGGCATAAGCAATCTTCCAGGCGCCGCCATGGGCCGCATGACCGCCCTTTTTGACGCGCTTGATGATGATCGGCTGCAGTTTCTTCGCATCACCCGCCATGGTCGGCTCCCAGCAGCACTTACTTCTTGCCCTTGACGTGGGCTTCGAGCTCACCGAAGGTCGGGCGGGCGGTAGAGAACAGCACCTTGCGGCCGAACTCGATGGCGACTTGCGGCGCGTAGCCCTGCATGCTGGCCAGCAGCGTGGTCTTGATGCACTGCATCTCTTTGCCGCTTTCTTCCACCTTCTGCTCCATCAGGCCGGCCAGTGGTTCGGCAAAGGCGTAGGCCAGCAGGATGCCCAGGAAGGTGCCCACCAGCGCCGAGCCGATCATCGCGCCCAGCACCTGCGGCGGCTGACCCACCGAGCCCATGGTCTTGATCACGCCCAGCACCGCAGCCACGATGCCGAAGGCCGGCAGGCCACCTGCCACACGCTGCATCGCAGCCACCGGCGCATGGGCTTCCTGGTGGTGGGTCTCGATCTCGTTGTCCATCAAGGACTCGATCTCGTGGGCGTTGAGGTTGCCCGAGACCATCATGCGCAGGTAGTCGGTGATGAACTCCACCACATGGTGGTCATTGCCCACACCGGGGTACTTCTGAAACAGCGGCGAGTTGTGCGGGTCCTCGACATCCTTCTCGATCGCCATCAGGCCTTCCTTGCGCGCCTTGGACAGGATGTCGTAGAGCAGCGCCAGCAGCGACATGTAGCGTGCCTTGGTGTACTTGCCGGCCTTGAAGCAGGCGCCCGTGGAAGCCATCGTGCTCTTGATGACCGTCATCTGGTTGTTGACCAGGAACGCCCCCAGCGTGGCGCCGCCGATCATGCCCATCTCCCAGGGCAGCGCCTTCAGGATCGGGCCCATGTTGCCGCCGTGCGCGATGAACACGCCGAAGATGCAGCCCATGACGACGACCCAACCGATGATGACGAACATGATGTGTGTTGCGTTTGCGGCAGACGGCCGACCCTCGACGGGGCTCGGCCATGACCAGGGGGAGAGGTGGATGCCTCACCGTCTGTGCATGGGTTATCGGCTGCCAGCCTCGACGGTTGAGGCAGAGATGGCGGGTGCGGCCCCGCTTTTCGTTCTGTACACCCACACGGTTCTCTTGCCCGGCACGCGCAGACAGGCTGCTGGCCTCTGGCCAGGCACCTCGAATTCCAGGCTCACCAGCCAGGATCCTGGTGCCATCTCCTGCTCTGCCTTGGCCCAGGCGCGGGCCATCGTCTCGGGGCGCTGGAACAGATAGACCAGGTCATGCTCGGCCCAATCACCCTGCTGCCACATGTCACCGCGCCACACCTTGGCAAAGGCGCAGCGCCGCGCAGCCAGCCAGGCCCACAAGGGGCTCCACTCCACACCCTGCAGCCGGGCCTGGGGCCAGACAGCACGCAAGGCCTGCAGCCCGTGCCCCAAGCCGCAGCCGGCATCCAGCACCCGCCTGGGTGCGGGCAGCAACTTGTCCAGGCCCTGCAGCGCATCGCCAGGTGTGGGAAAGATCGGCGCGTCGCGCCAGCTCCGCACCGGGTAGGCCAGCAGCAGGGGCAGCAGCAGCAGCAACCAAGCCACGGCCGGCATGCCAGAAGTAGCACCGCTGGCCCAGGCCAGCAAAGGAAAACCCAAGACCGCAATGCAGCGACGCCACCCGCCTTGGCACAGGCGCAACGCGCACAGGGCGCCGGCACCGGCTGCCACACCGAAAGCCAGGTTGTCGACGTGCGGCGTCAAGCCTGCAGCAGCCGGCCACGAGCCCACCAGATGCTGCAGCCCAGACAGACACAGCGCCCAGATCGACCCTGACAAGACCCAGCAAAAAACTGCTGGCAGCGGCCAACGACCCAAGCTGTGCCCCAGCCTGCGCAACAGGATGCGCCACTCCAGCCGGCCCGCTCGCCGGCTCAGGTGCTGACGAGCCATGCTGCCGCCGGCCAGCCCAGGCTCGCGCTCGCCACGCTGTGCTGGTTGGGCATTCGATTCCTGGGCAGGAAAGGTTTCAACCTAGAAACCGCGGTTGGACGCGCCCGGGTGGGCCGCGATGGGGTGCGCTGGCAAGGCGCGACGACGCTGCGGGCTCATGCCCGCGAGGAGGAGCAACGCCGCCAGCGTGCGCCAGTGCGGCTCAGTCGGGTGCGTAGCGCTGTCACCCAAAAGGTGAAGGTGGTCGTGGGTGCGAAAGCCAGAATTCATACGGTGCAGCCAGCGGAGAGAAGCGGTCAACTGCGGTTTCCAGGTTCAAGGGGCTGGATGGCACAGGGCATGGGCCCTGGCAGACCACCCAAGCCCGGAAATCAACAGTGATCGACTATGCACCTCAAGAGCAGACCACGATCATTTGAAAAGGCTGTGAAGTTCAGACCCGTTCTTGATCAGGGCCAGCAGCTTTTCGTGCTGAGGCAACACCTTGACCCGGGTGGGTGGCAGTGCCGCCTTGACGCTGTAGCGACGATCCAGCGTGTCGCGCATCAATGGCTCACCCAGCGCCGAGCCGCTGGCTGAAATCAGACTCGCCACATAGGGCAGATTGGCGCGGCGGCCGCGCTTGATGACGATGCCCAGCTCACCGCTGAGCAATTCCACGAAGCTGCCGGGCGGGTACAAGCCCACCGTCTTGAGCAGCGCAGCGCCAATTTCGTCAGGCACGCCGCTCGCCCCCAGACAAGCCTCGCGCGCCGCTTGCACCGGCGACATCGGCGGGCGTGACTCGCGCCTGCTGATCTTGGCGGCAAAGATGTCGACACGACGCAGCAGCCTCGCCACTTGGGTGGCCGCTGGCTGCTGCGCCAGCGGCACGTCCTCGTGGCTGGTCTCGTGGTGCAGGCGCACGGCTTCGAGGCAGAGGCGATCCGGCAGCCCGGCCTGGGCCAGCATGCGCGCGCCGTTTTCTGCATGCGCCTGGATGTCCTTTCGCATCTCGGCGCTGGGCGGTGTGGGGCTGTTGGCCAGCATGTCCTGAAGGCGCAGCATGGCCACGTTCATCAGCAGTGCCGCGCGGCCCAGACTGTCGGTCCATTCGCTGCTCCAGGACAGCGTGGCTGCAGTCTGCTCGCAGATGAGCATGCACAGCAGCGCATGCGTACAACTGTAGCGGCGCGAGGATGATCCAACCTCATGCACCAGCGTGTAGAGCGAGGCATCACTGCGTTTGGCGACCAGCGCCCGGGCTCGGCCGTGCACGCCCAAGAGGCGCGCGCGCCAGTCGGAGTCCGGGGTCAGATCGCGCAGCGCAGCTTCCAGTTGCAGCACCAATTGCTGCCAGCACTCGAGCAAGGTCTGTTCTGCAGCGGCCGCGGGTTCTTTGGCTGCGGGTTCAGGCCGCGCTGCCACCACGTCCTTGAGCGCTGCGCCTTGGCGCATGGCCTGGTCCATGGCTGCCACGAGACGCCGGTTCCAATCCAACGCTTCGGTCTCGTCGACCAGCAGCTTGCTGGCCGCAATGAGCTTGAGCTTTTCAACGCTCTCGACGGTCTGGCCGGCAGCCAGCAGCAAACGACCACCGGCGTCATAGACGGCAAATGGCAAGGGGTCGTTGGGCCGCAGCAGACTGGCAGAAAACGGGATCAGCTTTGAGGGCATGGTCTGGATCGATCCAGGCGCACCGCCAAGGCAGGATGTTTCGGTTCAAGGCGCGCCAGCTTCGTGCCCGTGTTATCGGCACATCTCACCCGTACTGAAGCCTGGGCACGCCTCGACGAGACAAAAAAAAGCGGGCCCCGAGGGGCCCGCGTCAAAGCACAGAGACTGTGCCAGGAGGAGACATGAAAAACACTGCTGGAAATCTTATCGGCAGGCAGCGCCCGAGTTGAAGCCTTGTCTGGCGGCGAGAAACGCCTTGGAGCTCAGGCGCGTGAAAAACTGACGGCTTCGGGCCGGTGGATGGGCTCACTGCACCCGGTCGGCCAGTTCCCGTGCCTGCTTTCTGGCACCGAGCTGCAGGCTGCCGGCCATCTTGCCTTTGCCGGCGCGCGCTGGCGGGTTGCACAGACCACAAACGTAGTGGCGCGCGATTTCATGCGGGTGGGTGACGAAGTGACCACCACACTTGCTGCAGGCCGTCATCGTCAGCATGCCGTTGTCGACGAACTTCACCAGTCGCCAGGCGCGGGTGACGCTGAGCAAGGGGTCCAGACCCTGCGACTGCATCTGCTCCAGATACAGCTGATAGGCCTTGATGACGGTGTCGATCTCGTCCATCGCCGCGACCTTGTTCAGGTATTCGTGCGTGTTCAGAAACAGGCTGGCATGGATGTTGGGCTGCCAGGTCATGAACCAGTCGGTAGAGAACGGCAACTGGCCTTTGCTCGGACTCTTGCCCGCCACTTCCTTGTACAGGCGCAGCAGCCGCTCATAGCTCAGATCGGTTTCGCTTTCCAGCACCTGCAGCCGGGCGCCCCGGTTGAGCAAGGTGACGGCGCGCTCGATCTGACGCGCTTCGATGAGGATGCTCTTGGTTCTGGCCATGGCGAGTTGCTCGGTGAAAGGTATGCAGGGGGCGGGGCGGGGGCGGGGGTGGGGGTGTCAGGGGGCCCGGTGGTTCAGGCAGCTTCCTGGTGGCGACCGGCCATCAGGATGCTGGCGTGCAGGCGCGCCATGCCGTCGTTGGCAGCACCCTTGCCATGGCTGGTCAGCAGGTTCCAGACCATGTCGTCGTCCATGCGGAAGCGGCACAGCAAGGTGTTGCCCGTGGCGATCTTCATCATCTGCGCCGGCGTCAGGGTGCCGATCAGGTTGGCGGTGTCTTCGTTGACGCCCAGACGGAACAACGCTTGCTCCTTGTCGGTGCGCACCAGGCTCTGCGCCAGCATCAGGTACGACAGATTGGCTTCGCGGATTTCGGCCAGGATTTGGTCAGCGGTCATGGGGTGGGCTCCAGCAGGTTGAGGGAAACAGACAAAAAAAGGAAAGCGACGAAACAGACTGTAAAGACCGCAATTGGGGCGGCCCATCAGGTCAGTTCCGTCGCTTGAGTCCCGTTTTGGCCATGGCCGCTGTCAGGCAAACACCTACAGGCTGTCAGTGCCGCGCGCAGCCTGTGAACTGGGTCACGCTGCGCTGCGGCCGAAGCCCGCATCACCCGTCTCAGCGCTCGATGCAGGCGTAAGCCGAGTGGTTGTGGATCGACTCGAAGTTCTCGACTTCTGCACGGTAGCGCCCGATGCGCGCATCGGCGTTCAGTGCCAGCGCCACGTCGCGCACCAGGTCTTCGACGAACTTGGGGTTTTCGTAGGCGTGTTCTGTGACCCACTTCTCATCGCTGCGCTTGAGCATCGACCACAACTCGCTGGAAGCAGCGTTTTCTGCGAAACGCACCAACTCGTGCCAGGGCACAGGCTGCAGCAACTCCACACGCACCGTCACCACCGAGCGTTGATTGTGGGCGCCGTAGTCGGAAATTTCCTTCGAGCAGGGGCACAAGCTCTTGACCGGCACCGCCACTTCGGCCCAGACCCGCGTGTTCCCGGCGCGGGTCTCGGAAATCCAGCGGCCCTGGTAGTCCAGCAGGCTTTCCAGTCCGGAGACCGGGGCGCGTTTGCGCAAAAAGAAGGCGAAGCTCGCTTCAATGCGTCCCTCGGCAGCTTCCAGCTTGTGCAGCATCTGGCCGTGCAGCTCGCGCAGCAGCGTGGCGTCCATGCCCACACCGGCGCTGGCCTGCGCATCCAGCCAGGCCACAAAGCGCGACATGTGGGTGCCTTTTTTCTCAGCCGGCAGCGCCACATCCAGCGACCAGGTGGCCACGGTGGTCTGCAACGCACCCGCAACCTGCAAGTGCAGCGGGTAACGCAAAGCCTTGATGCCCACGCGCTGGATCACCAGCTGGCGCTCGTCGCGCTCACTCTGGGTGTCCGGGATGTGCAGGATGGGGGTTTGCAGGGCGCTGTTCACGACAAAAACTGGCTCGATCGGCCACAAGGCCATGGGGGACGGCTGGAATACTGCCGGATGGGGGCAGGCAACTTCAGCCGTTGACCAGGCGCACCGCAGCAACAACCTTGGGCGGGGTGGCTGCAGGCTGTGCTGCGCGCAGCAACGGGCCAAACCGCTCTTCGATCGAGGCCTGTATGCCCACAGCGTCCAGGCCACACAGCGACAGCAGCTTGCCCGGGTCGCCGTGCTCCACAAACTTGTCGGGCAAGCCCAGCACCAGCACAGGCAAGGTGACTCCGGCGTGGGCCAGGCTTTCCAGCACGGCACTGCCAGCCCCGCCCATCGTGGAACCTTCTTCCACTGTCACCAGCGCCTCGTGGCTGCGCGCCATCTCGAGCAGCGTGTCGACGTCCAGGGGTTTGACAAAGCGCATGTCGACCACGGTGGCATTCAGCTGTTCTGCTGCCTTCCAGGCCGGATGGAGCAGGGTGCCAAATGCCAGGATCGCCAGCTTCTTGCCCTGCCGACGCACCACGGCTTTGCCCCAGGGCCAGGTGTCGAGGGCTTTGTCGGGCACCACTCCGATGCCGGAGCCCCTGGGGTAGCGCACCGCCACCGGATGATCCTGCTGAAACGCAGTGCTCAAGGCGCGACGGCATTCGGCTTCGTCGCTGGGGGTCAGCATGCTGCAGTTCGGCACGCAGCGCACGAAGGCGATGTCGTAAGCGCCAGCGTGGGTGGGGCCGTCGGCACCCACCAGGCCGGCGCGGTCCAGGGCAAATACCACCGGCAGCTTCTGCAGCGCGATGTCATGGATCAGCTGGTCGTAACCACGCTGCAGGAAGGTGCTGTAGATCGCCAGCACGGGCTTCAAGCCCTCGCAGGCCAGGCCCCCCGCAAAAGTGACGGCATGCTGCTCGGCAATGCCCACGTCATAGTAGCGCGAAGGAAAGCGGCGGTGAAACTCGACCATGCCCGAGCCTTCGCGCATGGCAGGCGTGATGGCGACCAGCCGCGAGTCGGCCGCTGCCTGGTCGCACAGCCACTGGCCAAAGACCTGCGTGAAGCTGAGCTTGCCCGGGCCGCTGGCTTTGGGGAATCCTTCGGCCGGGTCGAACTTGCCGCTGGCGGCGTGGTACTTGACCGGGTCGGCCTCGGCCAGCTTGTAGCCGAAGCCCTTCTTGGTCACGACGTGCAGGAACTGCGGGCCGCGCTTGGCACGCAGGTTTTCCAAAGTCGGGATCAGCGCATCCAGGTCGTGGCCGTCGATCGGCCCGACGTAGTTGAAGCCAAACTCTTCGAAGATCGTGCCAGGCACCACCATGCCTTTGGCATGCTCTTCAAAGCGTCTGGCCAGCTCGAACAACGGCGGCGCGTTCTTCAGCACCGCCTTGGCGCCTTCGCGTGCCGTTTCGTAGAAGTTGCCGCTCATCAGGCGCGCCAGGTACTTGTTCAGCGCGCCCACGGGCGGGCTGATCGACATGTCGTTGTCGTTCAGCACCACCAGCAGATCGGGGCTGATGCCGGCATGCGGGACGCCACCGTTGTTGAGCGCCTCAAAAGCCATGCCGGCGGTCATCGCGCCGTCGCCGATGATGGCCACCGCACGGCGGTCTTCGCCCTTGTACTTGGCGGCCAGCGCCATGCCCAAAGCGGCGCTGATGCTGGTGCTGCTGTGGGCGGTGCCGAAGGCGTCGTACTCGCTCTCATCGCGCTTGGGGAAGCCGCCGATACCACCCAGTTGGCGCAGCGTGTGCATGCGCGTGCGCCTGCCGGTCAGCACCTTGTGGGGGTAGGTCTGGTGGCCGACGTCCCAGACCAGCCGGTCGTGCGGGGTGTTGAAGACGTAGTGCAGCGCCACCGTCAGCTCCACCGTGCCCAGGTTGCTGCCCAGGTGCCCCCCGGTTTCGCTGACTGTGCTCAGCACGAACTGGCGCAACTCATTGGCGACGGTGCGCAACTCGCTGCGTGACAAGCGGCGCAAATCGGCCGGTGATTGAATGGCTTCAAGCAAAGGATAAGACATCAGTTTTCGCGCTCCACGATCTTGTCGGCCAGCGTGGCCAACAGCCCCACGCCTGAACCCGGGTCGGCACCCAGCCCTGTATTTTGCAGGGCCTGATGGGCCAAAGATCGAAGTTGTCGGGCATGCTGCACAGCGGCTTCCATGCCCAATACAGTAACAAAAGTCGGCTTGTTGTGGTCCTGGTCCTTGCCCGCGGTCTTGCCCAGAGCTTCCGAGGCCTGCGTTGCATCCAGCACATCGTCCACCACCTGAAAGGCCAGGCCGATCGCGTCTCCATAGTCCGAGAAGGCCTGCCGGACCGGCTCAGGGCAGTCGCCACACGCTGCACCCATCATCACGCTGGCGTGCAGCAAAGCCCCGGTCTTGCGCCTGTGCATGTCTCGCAGAGCGCTCTCATCGAGCCGCTGGCCGACGCTGGCCAGGTCGATGGCCTGCCCGCCGGCCATGCCGGCCTGGCCGGCCGCGCGCGCCAGCAAGCCGCACAGCCGGGCTTGCAAGCCTGCGGCCACGCCAGCCGATGGTGTCAAGACTTCAAAAGCCAAGGCCTGCATGGCGTCTCCGGCCAGCATGGCCTGGGCTTGCCCGTACCTGACATGCACTGTCGGCTTGCCGCGACGCAAGACATCGTTGTCCATGCAAGGCATGTCGTCGTGCACCAACGAATAACCATGGATCAACTCAACCGCCACCGCCGCACGCAAGGCGGCCTGGCTGTCGCCTTGCACCGCCTCGCAAGCCGCCAGCACCAACAGCGGCCGCAGTCGTTTGCCCCCGTCCAGCACGCCGTAGCGCATCGCTTCGCCCAGCCCTGCAGGCGCATCTGCAGGCACCCAAGCCTGCAGGGCGGTTTCGACCTGTTGCAACTGCTGCCGAGCCCAGCGCTGGAAGATGGGGTGGCTCAATTTGTTGCCGCCCAAGGCTTCAACTGTCCGTCTTCAAGCACCTTGACCTGCTCTTCTACCGCTTGCAGTTTGCCGCGACAAAAACTCAGCAGCACGCTGCCGCGCTTGTAGCTGTCCAGCAGTTGGTCCAACGGCAGCGCGCCGGCTTCCATCTGCTGGACCAGTTGGTCCAGCTCCGCCAACGCCAGCTCGTAGCTGCTGGGTTCGGACGGGTTAGGCGTTTTGGATGCAGGCAGGGCAGGACGGGCCATTTCAGAAGATGAAAATTTGACCCCCGATTCTAGTCAAGGGGTTGGCTCCCGGCTGCAGCCACCCTCAGAGCAACAGGGCCGCCGCCTTGAGCTCATGGTGCTCCATGATGCGACAAGCACGTACCCATCCAAAGGTTTGTCCAAATTTTCTGCTCCGCCTTAAAATCCGTCCTCCTGAATTTGCCCGAGCAGGGCATCGGGTGAAGGGCCTGCAAAGCTCAGGCCCACCACCGTCCCCCAAAAACGCCCCCAGAACGCTCCCAGAACGCCGCCCCCAAGACGCGCGCCAGCGCCCCACAACGCCTCACAACGCCCCCAAGCATCGTCATGCCCACAGGGATTCGTCAACTGCCCTAGCCAAGGAGGATCCGGTCAGATCATGTCGGACCAGAGTATCAGCCTCAAATCGCTCGCCGCCAGCCGCAGCCAGCTCTCAGTCTCCAGCTATTTCGACCCGCGCCTTTACGCGCAGGAACAAGAGTTGCTGTTTTCCACTTCACCCCGTTACGTCGGCCACGCGCTTGCTGTGCCCGAGGTCGGGGACTACATGACCTTGCCACAAGAAGGCGAAGGCAGAGCCCTGGTGCGTCAAGGCCCGGGCGCAGACGGGGTGCAACTGGTCTCCAACGTGTGCAGGCACAGGCAAGCGCTGATGCTGAGAGGAAAAGGCCAGACTGCGGGCCAGATCGTCTGCCCGTTGCACCGCTGGACCTACGACCTCAAAGGCGAGTTGCTGGGCGCACCGCACTTCGAGCAAGCCCCTTGCCTGAACCTGCGCAACTACCCGCTGCAAACCTGGCAGGGGTTGCTGTTTGAAGGTGGTCAGCGCCAGGTCAGCACCGACCTGTCGCGGCTGGGGGCTGCCGCCGAGCTGGACTTCAGCGGCTACGTCCACGACCGCAGCCACCTGCACAGTTGCGACTACAACTGGAAAACCTTCATCGAGGTCTATCTGGAGGACTACCACGTCGGCCCCTTCCATCCGGGTTTGGGCCAGTTCGTGGCCTGCGAAGAACTGCGCTGGGAGTTTGGCCGCCACCACTCGGTGCAGACCGTGGGCTTGAACAATGCGCTGACCAAAGCCGGTACCCCGACCTACCAACGCTGGCAGCAGGCCGTGATGAAGTACGCCGGCGCCAGCGGCAACGGCAAACCGCCGCCCCATGGCGCAATCTGGCTGACCTGTTACCCGCACCTGATGGTGGAGTGGTATCCGCATGTGCTGGTGGTCTCGACCCTGATTCCGCAAGGGCCGCGCAAGACCTTGAACGTGGTCGAGTTCTTCTACCCCGAAGAGGTCGCGTGCTTCGAGCGCGAGTTGATCGAGGCCCAACAGGCCGCCTACATGGAAACCTGTGTCGAAGATGACGACATCGCGCTGCGCATGGATGCCGGCCGCCAGGCGCTGTATGAGCGCGGCGACGACGAGGTCGGCCCTTACCAGAGCCCGATGGAAGACGGCATGCAGCAATTCCACGAGTGGTACAGGCGCGAGATGGGTTTGCCGGCGACGCGCGATTGAGCTCAGCCCGACGCCGCTGCAATTGATGCGTGGCCGGTCTATCGCCAAAGCGGCAAGCATGGACAAAGCGGCAAGCATGGACCTCGCCGTCCCGGCGTCTTCGCCCCTCGCGGTGCAATGGCTGCCGCAATGAGCGCACCGGCATGGATGGTCGGCGCCTCACTGTTGTTTTCGTTGATGGGCGTGTGCGTCAAGTTGGCATCGACCCAGTACGGCGCCGGCGAGATGGTGATGTACAGGGCGCTGGTCGGCCTGCCGCTGATGGCGGCCATGATGCGCTGGCGCGGCGTCTCCTGGCGCACCTCCAGGCCGCGCATGCACCTGAGCCGCAGCGTCAGCGGCAGCGTGGCGCTGTGCCTTTGGTTTGTGGCCATCGGCGGCTTGCCGCTTGCCACAGCGATGACGCTGAACTACATGTCAGCGGTCTGGATGGCCGTGTTCCTGATGCTCGGAGTGTTGTGGTCGGGCCGAGGCGGCAACGAGGCCGCTGCGCGCCTGGACGTTCCGCTGGTGGCCGCCATCGCCATCGGCTTCCTGGGGGTGGCGCTGGTGCTGCGCCCGACCTTGGCGCAAGACCAACTCGGCCACGGACTGTTGGGCCTGGGCTCGGGCATGTTGGCGGCCGTGGCCTATCTGCAGGTCAGCGCCATGGGACGGCTGGGCGAACCTGGCGAGCGGGTGGTGTTTTATTTCAGCCTCAGCGGTGTTTTGGCCGGCGCCCTGCTGGCCTTGCTGACCGGCGGCTTTCATGCGCACGATGCGCGCGGTCTGGCGTTGCTGCTGGCCATCGGCTTGCTGGCGACCGGGGCGCAATGGATGATGACCCGTGCCTACGCCATCGGTGCCACACTGGGTATCGCTTCGCTGCAGTACCTCGGCATCGTGTTTTCGGTGCTGCTGGGCTTCCTGCTTTTCGACGACAAGGTGTCGGCCATCGCCATCCTGGGCATGGTGTTGATCGTCGCCGCAGGGGTCTGGGCCAACTTTCTGCGCAGCCGGGTGGCTACAGTGCAGCGCTGAAATCCACGGGCCCTGGCCTGGATCTTTTGCGTCCTCGCCCTGCCCACCCATCGCCCCAACGCCATCGGAGCCCATGCATGAGCGACACCACCCTGATCTCGGCCGCAGCGCTGCAGGCAGCCCTGACCGACAGCGTCAACACCGACACTGCAGCAACAGCCCACCCGGCCTGGGTGCTGCTGGACTGCAGCTTTGATCTGGCAGACACCGCTGCGGGCCAGCGTGCTCATGCAGAAGGGCACTTGCCGGGTGCCCATTACGCACACCTGGACCATCACCTCAGCGGCCTCAAGAGCGGCAGCAATGGCCGCCACCCTTTGCCGACGCGCGAGGCCTGGGCGGCTACGGTGGCAGGATGGGGCATCCGCCCTGGCGTGCAGGTGGTTGTGTACGACAGCCAGGGCATGCCCTTTGCAGCGCGTGCCTGGTGGTTGCTGCGCTGGCTGGGCCACCGGGAAGTGGCGGTGCTGGACGGCGGCAAAGCGGCCTGGGTGGCTGCCGGCGGGGCGCTGCAGAGCCTGGCGCCGGCCCAGCACACCGCATCGGCGTCAGCCCCCGGCCCAGCCCCTGCGCCCTACCCGGAGCAGCCTGCTGCCATGGCCACCATCACCGCCGACGAGTTGCAAAGCCAGTTGGCAGCCATTGCCGCCGGTGCGCTGCGCCTGTTTGACGCGCGTCCGGCAGAGCGCTTCCATGGCCAGGTAGAGCCGCTGGATGCGGTGGCAGGTCATATCCCGGGTGCCACGCTGCGTTGCTTCAAAGACAACCTGCAGCCGGACGCCCGCTTCAAGACTGCCGATCAACTGCGCGCCGAGTTTCTGGCCTTGGGCGCCGACCCTCTGGCAAGCGGCCACACCACGCTGCACCAGTGCGGCTCTGGCGTCACGGCCTGCCACAACCTGTTGGCGATGGCGCATGCCGGGCTGGGCGAGGGCGTGCTGTACCCAGGCTCCTGGAGCGAATGGTCCAGCCAGGCCGGCCGCCCCATGGTGCGTGGTGATGGCAAATGAGCAGGCATGACTGCTCGCGCAGAGGCCGCGCAAGCCAATGGCAGCAGCTTGACCGGCATCAAAGCACGCCTACCGAAGGTGCGCGACACTGAGAATAGATCTTCACCCCGTTCAGCAACACTCGCCAGCCGGCAGTGCCTGAGCGCCACCCCAGGAGGCCCCCATGTATACCCGCATTCTTTGCCCGACCGATGGCTCTGGAATCACCATCCAGGCGCTGCACAGCGCCATCGCACTGGCCAAGCTGACTGGCGCCGAGATCTATGCGCTGGCGGTCAAAGAGCCCTTCCCTTTCAGCGCCATCTCTGAGATGCAGCCGCGCCCCCCGCAAGACTTCTTCGATGCCCAGGAAAGGGTGGCGAGCGCCCGCATCGAGGCCGCAGTCAAGCTGGCTGAAGCTGCAGGCATCAAATGCAATGGCCACACGGTGGAAGCCGATCACCCCTGGGAAGCGATTCTCGACCACGCCAAGGCCAATGCCTGCGATCTGATCGTGATGGCCTCCCACGGCAGACGCGGCGTCAGCGCTTTGCTGCTGGGCAGCGAAACGCAGAAGGTCTTGACGCACAGCAAACTGCCGGTGCTGGTGGTGCGCTGAAGGCCGCGGTGCCCAGCACACTGATTGCCGGGCTTTGAAGCGAGCGGCTTTGACTTGAACGCGATGCGGCTGTTGCTCGAGCCGGGCAGCAGGCCGGCTCGAGCCAGCAGGCACTGATCAGGCTTCAGGCCACGCCGTGTGTCTTGAACCAGGCCAGGCACTGCTTCCAGCCGTCATCTGCGGCCTCTTTGCGGAAGCTGGGACGGTAGTCGGCATGGAAGGCATGCGGCGCATCGGGGTAGATCACGAAGCGGCTGGCTTTGGCCGCTGCGTTGCCGCCCGCCAGTGCTGCTTTCATCCGCTCGACCGTGTCGAGCGGAATGCCGGTGTCCTTCTCGCCATACAAGCCAAGCACCGGGCCATTCAACGATCCCACCACATCCACCGGATGCCTGGGCGTCAGCGGCGTGCTGTTGCCCACCAGGCGTCCGTACCAGGCCACGCCGGCTTTGACCGCCGGATTGTGTGCCGTGTACAGCCAGGTGATGCGCCCGCCCCAGCAAAAGCCGGTGACGGCGGTCTTGCTGGTGTCCGCACCTTCAGCCTTGGCCCAGCCCAGCGAGGCGTCCAGGTCACCCATCACTTGCTCGTCGGGCACCTTGGAAATCACTTCGGCGATCAGCTTGGCGACCTCGCCGTAAGAAGCAGCATCACCCTGACGGATGAACATTTCCGGCGCAATGGCGAAGTAGCCTGCCTTGGCAAAACGCCTGGCGACGTCGGCAATGTACTCATGCACGCCAAAGATCTCGCTCACCACCAGCACCACCGGCGCGTTGGTACGGCCCGCAGGTGCAGCCCGATAGGCCGGCATCTTGAAATTGCCCACAGGAATGCTGACCTCGCCTGTGATCAGACCGGCACTGTCGGTCTTGACCACCGTCTGCGCCATCACCGGCAAGGCAGCCGCCGCAAAGCCGGTGCCCACAGCCGTGCGCACAAAACGGCGGCGGCTGAAGTCCTGGCCAGCAGGAACCAGGGTATTGAAGTCTTCGATCAGCATGGGAGAGCTTTCGCAGTGGAACAACGAGGGCGGACGTGTCGACCACGCGTCGCCGCGGCCGTCAAGCTGAAATTCTAGGGCGCATTGCCGGCTAGCATCAAGTCATGGATTCCTCTTTCCAGCCCGCCACCGCTGCGCAGGCAGACCTGCCCAGACGCAGCCCCAGCGCCCACATGGGATTGTTGGCCGCCGTCGACATCGGCTCCAACAGCTTTCGCCTGGAGATCGGCAGCCTGCAGCGCGGCCGCTACAAGCGCAGCGCCTACCTCAAGCAGATGGTGCGGCTGGGGGCCGGGCTGGACGCCGAGGGCCTCTTGAGTGAAGAAGCGGCCCAGCGCGGGCTGGAGTGTCTGCGCGGCATGGCTTCCAGGCTGGCAGGCTTTGCGCCGCACCGGGTGCGCGCCGTTGCCACCCAGACCCTGCGCGAAGCACGCAACCGCAACGCCTTCCTGCTGCGCGCCCAAGAGGCTCTGGGCCACCCGATCGAGATCATCTCCGGGCGCGAAGAGGCGCGCCTGATCTATGCCGGCGTCGTCAACCTGCAGCCCAAGGAGATGCCGCGGCTGGTGATCGACATCGGCGGTCGCTCGACCGAGATGATCCTGGGCCAGGGCCGCCACGCCAAGGTGGCGGAGTCATTTGCAATCGGCTGCGTCAGCTTGTCGATGCGGTTCTTTCCAGACGGCGAGATCACGGCAGAAGGCTTCAGACAGGCCCAGGTGGCGGCCGGGGCGGAAATCGAGGAGTCGTTGCAGGCTTTTGCCAGGCCTCACTGGCAGGAAGCTCTGGGCTCCTCCGGCACGGTCAGCGCCGTGTCGCAACTGTTGGCGGCCAGCGGCATCACCGACGGCAGCATCACGCCCGAGGCTTTGCGCTGGTGTGTCGAGAAACTGATCGCTGCCGGCCACACCAGCCAGATCGACTTCCCGGGCCTCAAACCCGAGCGCCGCGCCGTGCTGCCCGGCGGCGTGGCGATTCTCTACACGCTCGCCACACACTTCGGCATCGATGTGCTGCGGCAGGCCAAGGGAGCCTTGCGTCAAGGCGTGATCGTTGACCTGCACGGCAGACTGTTGGCAGCTTCCAGCAGCCGCATCGGGGACCTGCGCGACAAGACGGTGGCCGAGCTGCAGCGACGCTTTGCGGTCGATCCGGCGCAAGCCCGGCGGGTGCGACAGGTGGCGATGGCGCTTTACGCGCAGGTGCAACCCAGGGCCAGCGCCAACAGCCGCATGGAACTGGGCTGGGCTTGCGACCTGCACGAGATCGGCTTCTCGGTCTCGCACCACGATCATCACCGGCACAGCGCCTACCTGGTGGCCCACCTGGACGCCGCGGGCTTTTCACAGAACCAGCAGCGCCGCATGGCCGATCTGGTACTGGCTCAGCGCGGCAGCTTGCGCAAGGTGCAGGCCACGCTGAGCGATGCAGACGCGCTGTGGCAGGTCCTGTGCATGCGGCTGGCGGTCATCAAGTGTCACGCCAGACGCCGGGTCAACGCCCGCGTGCTGCAATTGCAGCGCCTGGACCTCAAACTCAAGGCAGCGGCCAAAACCGCCAAGGCGGTCAAAGACGATGAAACTTTGCGCCTGGGCGCTGCGGTAGAACAAGTGCAGTTGCACTTGGGCCAAACCTGGGCCGCCAGCCACCCGCGCACAGCGTACTTGCTGAAAGAAGAAGCCGCAGCCTGGACCCGCACCAGCATCCTGCGGCTGAGCCTGAGCAGCGACTGAAGCGGCGGGTTGTGGGCTGGGTGCGGGCTGAGTGCGGGCTGGGTGCGGGGGCCCAGGGCATCCTCTCCCCCTCATCGCAGGGGGCAGTTTCATCACAGATGGCCTTGAACACGCCCATTCAGGGTGTGGCCAGGGCGGCTCGGGGCGGTTGAAATCTCCTGCTCCACGCTGCCCTTGTCGCGCCTTGCCGCGCCCCTTCGTCCCCATGCTGCCCAGCCCCCCGATTTGCAGTGATCCAACCGCCCCCGTCCATTCAGGCGCGTGGCGCGTCAAGGCCGATACCCGGCCGTCGGCATGGCGCGCTGCGCTGCTGCTGTGGGTGGCTGTCGGGCTGGTTTCATGCGGTGGCTCGGGGGACAACGCGCCCGCCGGCAGCGCTGAAGGGGTTGCCGGGCCCGCACTTGGAGCCGCCCCAGGCCGCGCCAAGGCGCTGGCCATCACTCCGCAACAGGCTGCCCGCGCCCAATGGTCGGCGCCGATCCAACTGTCGATCGTGCCGGCCGCCGCTGCCGTGCTGGGCAACGGCAAGGTGCTGTTCTGGGCCGCCAACAACCGCACCAGCTTTGGTGGGCTGGGCCGCACCTACACCAGCCTCTTCGACCCGGCCACCAACCTGGCGGCAGAGGCGCTGATCAGCAACACCAGCCATGACATGTTTTGCCCCGGCACGGCGATGCTGGCGGATGGCAGGCTGCTGGTCAACGGCGGTCTGGATGCCGGCACCACCAGCATCTACGACCCCCTGAGCAACAGCTGGACGCGTGCCGCCAACATGGCCAACACGCGCGGCTACAACGCCAGCACCACGCTGGGCGATGGCTCGGTATTGACGGTGGGCGGCTCCTGGAGCGGCGGCGTTCGCGCCAAGGACTCCGAGCTGTTCACCTTGGCCGGCGGCTGGCGCACGCTCAGCGGCATCAGCACCTCGGACAGCGCGCTGCTGACCAGCGACCCTGGCGGGCTGTACCGCTCCGACAACCACATGTGGCTGGTGCCCACCGGCAATGGCCGCGTGCTGCACGCCGGCCCGGGCAAGAACATGAACTGGCTGGACGTGCGCGGTAACGGCAGCATGGAGCCGGCCGGCCTGCGCGCCGACGACACCGACAGCATGAGCGGCAACGCCGTGATGTACGACAGCGGCAAGATCCTGACCGTGGGCGGCTCGCTGAACTATGGCGGCACCGACGGCAAGCGCGATGCTTTCGTCATCGACACCACCGGTGGCCTGGCCGACACCCGGCGCGTCGGCTCGATGACCTACCCACGCGTGTACGCCAACAGTGTGGTGCTGCCCAACGGTCAGGTGGTAGTGATCGGCGGCCAGACCTTTGGCCAGGGCTTCAGCGATTCCAACTCGGTGCTGCCGACCGAGATCTTCGACCCCGAGACCGAAACCTTCACCTTGATGCCGCCGATCTCGGTGCCGCGCAATTACCACAGCGTCGCGCTGTTGCTGCCCGATGGCCGCGTGGTCTCTGCAGGCGGCGGGCTGTGCAACTGCGCAGCCGATCACCCCGATTTGCAGTTGCTCTCGCCGCCCTATCTGTTCAACAGCGACGGCAGTGCCGCCACCCGCCCCGTCATCACTTCAGCCCCCGCCACAGTGGGTTACGGCACCACAGCCACCGTCAACACCGGCAGCGCCGTCACGAGCTTTGCTCTGGTGCGCCTGGGTGCCACCACCCACACCGTCAACAACGACCAGCGCCGCGTGGCCTTGAGCTTCACGGCCCTGGGCGGCAACAGCTACAGCCTCAACATCCCCAGCAACCCGGGCATCCTGCTGCCGGGCCAGTGGATGTTGTTTGCGATGAACGCGCAGGGCACGCCTTCAGTGGCCCGCATCGTCAGCGTCAACGGCAGCAACGCGCCGGTGCTCAGCAACCCGGGCGCGCAAGAAGTCAACCTGGGCGGCGCCGTCAATCTGCCAGCCCAGGCCACGACGCCCAGTGGCGCCTTGAGCTTCAGCGCCAGCGGCCTGCCCGGCGGCTTGTCGATCGACCCCAGCACCGGCAGCATCAGTGGCACGGCCACCCAGGCCGGCAGCTTCGTGGTCACGCTCAGGGCCAGCAACGGCAGCCAGACCGTCAGCACCGACATCACGCTGAGCATCGTGCAGCCGGGCACCGGCACGGGCTTGCTGGCGCAGTACTTCAACACCACCACGCTGTCGGGCCCGGTGGCGCTGCAGCGCCTGGAGCGACCGGACTTCAACTGGGCCACGACTGCGCCAGGGCCCGGCGTTCAGGCTGATCCGTTCAGCGCGCGCTGGAGCGGCTGGCTCGAGGCTCCCGCCACCGGCACCTTCAGACTGCGGACCCTGAGCGACGACGGTGTCAGAGTCTGGCTCGATGGCCGCCTGGTGATCGACAACTGGATCAACCAGGCCGTGGCGGCCAGCAACGCATCGGTGGCGTTGGCGGCAGGCCAGCGCTACGCCGTCATGGTCGAGTACTACGATGGCGGCGGCTCGGCCGAAATGCGCCTGCAGTGGCGGCCGCCCGGCGCCAGCAGCTTTGCTGCGGTGCCTCTGAACAGGCTGTACCCGGCCCCGGCGCCCTCCACCAACAACATCGCGCTGGGCCGCGCCACCAGCCAGTCGTCGACCTTCGAGACCGCCACTGCGGCGCGCGCCGTGGATGGCAACACCGACGGCGTCTACCGCAGCCCGGCAGCCACCGGCAGCGTGATGCATACCAACGGCTCTGCACCTCAAGACTGGTGGCAGGTCGACCTGGGCCAGCTCGCCGACATCGCTTACGTCAAACTCTGGAACCGTACCGATTGCTGTTCCAACCGCCTGGTCAACTTCACGCTGTTGGTTTCCAGCACACCCATGGGCTCGCGCAGCCTGTCCGAGCTGGTGGGCGACCCCTCGGTGCTCAAGCGACAGGTGGCGGTCAGCAACATCACGCCGCAGATCAACTTGCCGGTGGGCGCACAGGGGCGCCATGTGCGGGTGCAGCTCAACGGCACGGCGCCGCTGCACCTGGCCGAGGTGCAGGTCTACGGTGAAGCCGCCGTGATCTACCGCACACCGACGATGAGTGCCATCGCGGCGCAGACCAGCACCCTGGGCGTAGCGGCCACCTTGCAGGTGGTGGCGACTGAGCTGGACGGCCGCGCATTGGGTTACAGCGCCAGTGGTCTGCCTGCCGGGTTGAGCATCAATGCCACGACCGGGCGCATTTCGGGCACGCCGGCTGCTGCCGGCAGTGCCAACGTCAGCGTCAGTGCCGGCAACGCCGGCGGCTTGAGCGCCAGCCGCAGCTTCACCTGGGTTGTCGAGGCCGGCGGCCTGCCCACCGTCAGTGACGTGCCAGCGCCGATCGGCGCAGCGGGCAGCCTGTTCAGCTACGCCCCGGTGCTCAGCGGCGGGCCAGGATCCAGCTACAGCTGGAACTTCGGCGATGGCAGCGCGACCACGTCCTTCACCAGCAGCGCAGCAGCGACACACCGCTTCACGCAACCCGGCGTGTACAGCGTGACGCTGAACATCCGGGCGGCCAACGGAAGCACCGGCGTCTACAGCTTCCTGCAGGCCGTGGCCCCGGCTGCTGGCGGCGCACCGGCGCAGGCTTCCAGCAACATCCTGATCGAAGCGCGCAGCGCTGGCGCAGACCGGCTCTGGGTGCTCAACGCAGACCACGACACGGTCAGCGTTTTTGATGCCGGTACGCGGGCCCGGCTGGCGGAAATTGCCGTTGGCCAGGCGCCCCGTGCGATGGCTTTGGGGCGCAACAACCAGATCTGGGTGGTCAACAAGGACAGCGCCTCGATCAGCGTCGTCGACAGCAGCAGCCTGGCAGTGGCGCGCACCGTGGTGCTGCCGCGCGCCAGCCAGCCCTACGGCATCGTGGTGGCACCCAGCGACGGCGCGGCCTATGTCAGCCTGCAGGCGACGGGCCGCGTGCTCAAGCTCAGCGAAGCCGGCGCGACCCTGCAAGACCGCGCGGTGGGCGACAACCCGCGCCATCTGGCTCTGGCCGGCAACGGCAGCCAGTTGCTGGTGTCACGCTTCATCACCCGTGCATTGCCCGGTGAAAGCAGCCTGAACGTGCAGACCAGCGCCGGCGGCCAAGCCGTGGGGGGAGAAGTGCTGCGCTTGAACCCCTCCAACCTGGCTTTGCTGGGCACCACGGTGCTGGCCCACAGCGAGCTTGCCGACAGCGAAGCCCAGGGCCGCGGCATCCCCAACTACCTGGGCGCAGCCGCGATCTCGCCCGACAGCTCAGTGGCCTGGGTGCCTTCCAAACAGGACAACCTGAAGCGCGGCAGCGCACGCGACGGCCTGCCGCTGGACTTTCAGAACACCGTGCGCGCCGTCAGCTCCCGCATCAACCTGAGCAACGGCAACGAAGAACCGGCTGCGCGTGTCGATCACGACAACGCCAGCCTGGCCAGCGCAGCGCTGTACCACCCGAGCGGGGCCTACCTGATGGTCGCGCTCGAAACCAGCCGGCAAGTGGCCGTGGTGGATGCCAGCGGCCAGCGCGAGCTGTTCAGGCTGGAGACCGGCATCGCACCGCAAGGCCTGGCGATCTCTTCCGATGGACGGCGGTTATACGTGCACAACTTCATGTCGCGCAGCGTCAGCGAATTTGACTTGCAGCCGCTGCTGCAGTCGGGGCAACGCCTGGCCGCCCCCGCAGCGACGCTGGCGGCGGTCAGCAGCGAAGCGCTCAGCCCTGCAGTATTACGAGGCAAGCAGCTCTTCTACGACGCCCGTGACCCGCGCTTGTCGCGCGACAGCTACATGAGCTGCGCCAGTTGCCACAACGACGGCGGCCACGACGGCCGCACCTGGGACTTCACGCATGCCGGCGAGGGCCTGCGCAACACCATCGCGCTGCGCGGCCGCGCCGGGGCCCAGGGGCGCTTGCACTGGAGCGCCAACTTCGACGAGGTGCAAGACTTCGAAGGCCAGATCCGCGCATTCGCCGGCGGCACAGGTTTGATGACCGACGCGCAATTCAATGCAGGCACACGCAGGCAACCCCTGGGCGAACGCAAAGCCGGCCTGAGCAACGACCTGGACGCGCTGGCAGCCTACGTCGCGTCGCTGAACAGCTTTGACAGCAGCCCTTACCGGCAAGCCAACGGTGCCTTGACAGCGCAGGGCCTGAGCGGCAAGGCTGTCTTCGAGAGCAACTGCGTATCCTGCCATCTGGGCGGCGACTTCAGCGACAGCAGCAAGTCGGTGCTGCATGACGTGGGCAGCCGGAAGACCAGCAGCGGCCAGCGTCTGGGGCAGACGCTGAACGGTCTGGATGCGCCGACGCTGCGCGACGTCTGGGCCACCGCGCCATACCTGCACGACGGCTCTGCGGCGACATTGGAAGCAGCCATTGGTGCCCACACCCGCGTCGGCTTGACCGCCACCGAATTGACCAATGTCGTGAGTTATGTCCGTCAGATCGGCAACGAAGAAGGGCCCACTGCTGCACCATCAGCCAACCTGGTGGTGCGCGCCTTCAGCACCTTGCTCAACCAGGTCGGCGCACTTTTCGAGGTGCGGGTGAACAGCCAGGTGGTCGGCAGCGGACAGGTCGACGCGACCAGCTGGATCGAGCTTTTCTACAATGTGGCCAACTTGGTCAAGGACAGCATCGTCGAAGTGGTTTTCAAGAACGACCAGAGCTCTGCCAGCGAAGACCGCAACCTGGTGGTACCGCAAATCCGCGTCAACGGCAGCACCACGCTGGAGGCCACCGGCCCCGAGGTAGTGCTTGACCCAGGGGCAGGGGCCGGCGCCTTCGACGGCATCGATCTGTTGCCTGGCGCCAGCACCGGCGGCTGGCTGCCCTGGGACGCTGCGATCCGCTTCAAGGTGCCGGCCACCGGCACAGGTGACACCATCACCTTGCGGGCGCGCGCCACGCTGGCCGCAGGAGTCGGCGCCCAGGTCGAACTGCGCTTGAACGGTGTGGTGGTGGGCAGCACCCTGATCGCTTCGGCCGTGGTCACCGACTTCGTGTTCAACACGCCTGCGGTGCAGGCAGGCGACGCCATCGATGTGGTTTTTGTCAACGACGCCAATATCGCGGGCCAGGATCGCAACCTCTTCGTCGCCTCGGTACTGGCCCGAGGCAACACCCTGGCACCGACCGACCCCGGCGTGCTGATCGACCGCGGCGCCGGCGCCGCCGCCTTTGACGGCCTCGACACCGTGCCCGCCAGCAGCATTGGCGGCTGGATACCCTGGAACGGCGCGCTGCGGCTGACTGCGCGCTGAGCTTCGATGAACACAAGCTCGATGAACAGAAGCTCGATGAACAGAACGCCGATCGAAAACGCCGCAAGCCCTGCACGCGATGACCTCGGGCAGGATGCGGAGCCCTCGTCGCCACTGCAGCGCCTGCAGGCGCGCTGGGTCAAGTCCCGTGCCAGATCCAGAGCCAACAAAAAGATCGCGCGCAGAAAGCAGGCGCTGACGGGTGGCCAAATGCTGCTGGGCGCGGCAGGCATCCTGGCGCTGGCGCTCTTGGGCGGCCTGAACGTGGTGCAATGGCAAAAGCTGGCGCAGCAGGAAGAAACCAACCGGCTGATTGCCCAGTCCGAAGAGGCCGCCGAAGTTCGCAAGGCCGAAGAAGCCAAGGCTGAACGCGAAGACAAGATCAAACGTGGTCGCGCTCTTTTCGAAGGCCGCACCCCGCTGCAAGCGCGCATGGCCAGGCATGAAGGTGTGTTGCCGGCGCTGGCCAGCAGTTGCGCCAACTGTCACGGCGTGGGCGCCAACGGCTCGCCACTGGCTTCGGGGCTGATGACGGTGGGCTCATCCAGATTGGCGGCTGAACTCAGGCTGCCGAGCAACGCCTCGAACGGGCTGGCCCCGGTCTTGAACAAGGTGCGGCTCGATGAGGACCGCCCTCGTCGTGGAGGGCCCCCTTCGCGTTACGACGCGCAGAGCCTGTGCAGGCTGCTGAGCACGGGCGTTGACCCGGCGTCGGTGATCATCGACACCTCGATGCCCAGGTACAGCATCACCACGGCCCAGTGCGTCGAGTTGTGGGCCTATCTGGTGGCAGACTGAAAACGCTGGCCGAACCCCACCGCCGCGCGCTGCTGCTCGGGCCTGTGGCAACGTTGTTGGCATGGCCCAGGCTGGGCCAGACACAGACGCAGACACAGACCCTGACGCAGAGGCAAACACAGACGCAGCCGCAGACTCAGCCGCCCTCAGCAGGCCTCAGAGGTGCTGCCGCCAAGAGCAGCCACTTCCCATTTGGTGAGGTCAGCCCGCCACGCCACACCCGGCCCTGGCCGATCAGCACGCATCTGGGCAAGCGCACGAACCTGGCCCACGTGTTGCGCGGCAAGACCACCGCATTGCAGTTCATGTTCACCGGCTGCACAGCCAGTTGCCCGATCCAGGGCGCGCTGTTTGCGCAGGCGCAGACATTGGCGCAGTCACAGACCCCAGCAGCCTCAGGCCAGGGCCTGGCTGCAGCACAGACCGAGGTGCAGAACTTGCAATGGCTGTCGCTGAGCATCGATGCCTTGGCCGACTCCCCTGCCCGCTTGCAGGCCTGGCTGCAGAAATTTTCCGCCCGAGCTGGATGGCTGGCCGCAGTCCCCGCAGTGGCCGACGTCGATGCCATCCAGGCGGCCTGGGGCGAAGGCGGGCAACGCGTTCTGAGCCAGCGCGACCCGCACAGCGGGCAGGTCTTTGTCTTCAACCGCGCTGCACAACTGGTCTACCGAACTGCCGCCATCCCACCGGCTGCCGAGATTGTCAAAGCCATGCACGAAGTCGCCAGGCGCTGGCCCTGAAGTGAGAGCACTGAAGCTCCGGCCCCGAGGCGTTGGCCTAGAGCCCCCGACGCTCAGGCGCGCAGCAGCACCGGCATTGGCACCCGGCGCTGGTTGATCAGCGCTGCAAACTCAAGCGCATCGACGGCCCGGCTGGTCAAGAAGCCTTGGTACTCGTCGCAGCCCATCGACTGCAGGCGCGCGAGCTGGGCACTGGTCTCCACCCCTTCCGCCACCACCCGCAGCTTCAGGCTGTGAGCCATCGCGATGATCGCACTGACGATGGCTTCGTCATCGGTGTCGGTGACCAGATCACGCACGAAGCTGCGATCGATCTTCAGCGCCGAGATCGGCAGCTTCTTCAGGTAAGCCATTGAAGAGTAGCCGGTGCCGAAGTCGTCGATCGACAGATGGATGCCCAAGGCCGCCAACTGCTGCGCGATCTCGATGCTGAGTTCAGGATCAGCGAGCAGGATCGACTCCGTGACCTCGATCTCCAGATTGCTCGCGGGCACGTTGAATTCCTTCAACGTCTCCTTGACCAGGCCCGGCAAGCCACGTTCACGAAGATGGTTCGAAGCCAGATTGACGGCCACCGACAATGGCGGCAAGCCACGCGCAGCCCACTCGGCCAGCTGTTTGCACACCGTGCGGATGGCCCATTCGCCAATCGGGATCACGAGCCCGGCTTCTTCAACCAGCGGCATGAAGTCTGCCGGCGGCAGCAAACCTCGCTCCGGGTGCTGCCAACGGATCAAGGCTTCTGCACCCACGATGGCGCCATTGGTCACGTCCACCCTGGGCTGGTAATGCAGCACAAATTCGTCGCGTTCCAGCGCGCGCCGCAGCCGGGTTTCCATGCGCAGGTGGTCCAGCGCACGGTCGTTCATCGAGCGGTCATAGAGCTGGAAGCCACCGCGCCCGGAGGCCTTGGCCCGGTACATCGCGGTGTCGGCGTTCATCAGCAAGCTGTCGGTGTCGGTGCCGTCTTCAGGGTAGATGGCCACGCCGACGCTGCCGCCAACGAACATTTCGGTGCCCTGCACCGTCACGGGTTCGGCCAGCGCATCGACCAACCGGCGTGCCACTGCAGCGGCCTCGGTGGGGCCCGGGACATCGGTCAGCAGCACGATGAACTCATCGCCGCCCAGGCGCGCGATGCTGCTCGGCATGGCGCCCATGGCGCGGCTGCCCAGGGTGTCGTGCGCGCGCAAGGCGTTGCTCAGCCGGGCGCTGGCCAGGCGCAGCAATTCGTCACCGGCACGGTGCCCCAGCGTGTCGTTGACGCGCTTGAAGTTGTCCAGGTCCACAAACATCACCGCCAGCCTGCGCTTGTGGCGTGAGGCTTGCGCCACGGCGCGCACCAGCGTCTCGCCGAACAGCATGCGGTTGGGCAATCCGGTCAGCGGGTCGTAGTAGGCCAGGCGACGGATCTGCTCTTCGGAATCCTTGCGGTGCGTGATGTCGTGCAGTGCGCCGGCCAGTCGTGCAGCCGATCCGTCCTCCAGACGCTCGATCACTTCGACCTGCTGGTGCACGTGGCGCACTTTGCCGCCGCTGTCGATCACCCGGTGGTCGATGGAGAAACCCTCGCCACTCCCGACGGCCTGTTTGCAGGCGCGCTGCAGCCGCTCGGCGTCTTCTTCATGCACGGTGGCGAAGAAGTGCTCGGCGTCGATCGGCTCTTGCGCCTTGTCGTGCCCGAGCAAGCGCCAAGCCTTGTCGGAGGGCGCCATCGTGTTGCAGTTCAAATCCCATTCCCAGTCACCCATGTCGGCAATGCGCTGGGCATTGGACAGGCGGCGCTGGCTTTTCTGCAGATCGTTGATGGCAGCGCTGGCGCGCAGCATGTAGCGCACACGATGGGGCAGCACGGTCCAGTTGATCGGCTTGGTGATGAAGTCGGTGGCGCCGACCATGAAGGCGCGCTCGATCGACGCCGTGTCGTCCAGCCCGGTCATCATCACCACCGGCACGGCACCACCACCCGGCAACTTGCGCAGCTGCTCGCAGGCGCTGAAACCGTCCATCACCGGCATGCTGACGTCCAGCAGCACCAGATCAGGCATCTGCCGGCGCATGGCATCCACGGCGAGTTGGCCGTTGGCGGCCTCGACGATCTGAAAGCCGGCCTTGTTGAGGATCGCCCGCGTCAACCGGCGGCCGCCAGCGTCGTCGTCCACCACGAGCACGGTCTGGGTATCTTTCATGCTGCTTGCCTCAGGTGAGCACGCAGCACCGGCTGCACGCGTTCGAGCAGCGCCAGGATGGCGCCCACCATGTCTTCGGCGCCTGCCATGTTGCCGCTCTTGCTGTGTTGCTCCAGCCGCTTGCACAACTCGGCCACCGACTTGGCGCCGATGTTGAAGCTGGCCGACTTCAGGGCATGCGCCACACGACCCAGCTCATCGGTTCGGCCCTCAAGCTGCGCCTTGTTCAGGTCGGCGATGTGCTGCGGCAACTCGTCCAGGTACATCTGGAAGATCTCGGCCAGGATCGAGCCGTCGCTGTCCATTTCACGGATGCTGTTCAACGAGGCCGGGTCGAGGATCGAGTCCGGGCCTTTGCGGCTGTCGCCGCGCATCCGCTGCCGGGGTTTGGCGTTGCCCGCAGACTCGGCCACCAGCTCGCCCGGCAGGGTCTGCGCAGCGTCATCCGGGGCCCCGGCGGCGACCGCGGGCGCCGCTTCCTTGGTTGCTTCCTGGGTAGCTTCCTGGGTGGCCTCCTTGGCGGCTTCCACCTTGTCGGCCGGCAGCCAACGCACCATGATGCTGTTGAGCTGCCGCTTGGTGTACGGCTTGGCCAGGTGTGCATCCATGCCGCTGGCCAGACAGGTTTCAGCGTCGCCGACCAACGCATTGGCCGTCAGGGCGATGACCGGGATGCGGCCCTTGCTGGCGGCCACTTCGCGCTCGCGGATCGCGCGGGTGGCGGCATAGCCGTCCATTACCGGCATCTGGCAATCCATCAGCACCAGGTCGTAGTGCTGGTTCTCCAGCGCTCGCAGGGCTTCAGCACCGTTGGGCACGATGTCGAATTCGCAGCCCATGGTCTTGAGCATGTTGCGCGCCACAACCTGATTGACGCCGTTGTCTTCGGCCAGCAGCACGCGGGCATTGATCCTGGGCAAGGCCTGCTTTTCATGCCCTGCCGGATGATGGACCTGGGCTGTCGGTGCATTGCCGATGGCCTGCGCCAGCGCCCTGTACAGCTCATGACGACGCACAGGCTTGGACAGGTAGCTGCTGATGCCGCTGCTGCGCGCCCGCGACAGCTCTTCAGGTGAATGCAGCGACGTCACCAGGATCACATGCGTGTCGGCCAGCTTGGGGTCGCCGCGCATGGCGCTGGCCAGTTGCAAGCCGTCCAGCCGCGGCATCTTCATGTCGGTGATGACGATGTCAAAGGGCTGGCCGGCCTGCTGCGCCCGGCTCAGCTCTTGCAGCGCCTGAACCCCGTCCTCGGCCGTCGCGCAGTGCATGCCGCCGGCACGCACATGGTGGTCCATGATGTCGCGGTTGGTGCCGTTGTCGTCCACCACCAGCACGCGCCGCTCCTTCAGTCCTGCCGGGCTGGGGACCGCAGGCAGCTGCAGGGCCGGCTGCAGCGGCAACGAGAACCAGAACGTCGAGCCTTCGCCAGGCGTGCTGTCCACGCCAATGCTGCCGCCCATCAGATCGACCAGACTGCGCGATATCGCCAGGCCCAGCCCGGTGCCGCCAAAGCGGCGGGTGGTGGAGCCATCGGCTTGCTCGAAGGCCACAAACATGCGCAGGCGTTGCTCTTCGGTCATGCCGATGCCGGTGTCATGCACGGCGATGCGCAAGGTCTGTTCGTCCTGCTGGAGCACATCGACCAGCACCTCTCCGGTCTCGGTGAACTTCACCGCGTTGCCGATCAGATTGGTCAGCACCTGACGCAGCCTGAAGGGGTCGCCGCGCACGGCCGCAGGCAGCCGCTCGTCGATGCGGCAGGCCAGCTCCAGCTCCTTGCCGTGCGCGCGCGGCGCCATCAGCTGCACCACATCCTCGACCGCCTGGTACAGATCGAAGTCCAGGCTCTCGGTTTCGAGCTTGCCGGCCTCGATCTTGGAAAAGTCCAGAATGTCGTTGAGGATCGCCAACAGCGTTTCGCCAGAGCTGCGTACGGTCTCGACAAAGGACCGCTGCTGGTCATCCAGCCGCGTCTCGAGCAGCAGCTCGGCCAGGCCCAGCACGCCGTTCATCGGCGTGCGGATCTCGTGGCTCATGTTGGCCAGGAACTCCGACTTGGCGCGGCTGGCGTTTTCGGCTGCCTCCTTGGCGGCCCGCAGCTCCTGCTCGCGTTGCAGCAACTGCTGCTCGGCCAGGGCGCGCTGTGTGATGTCGAAGAACACCGTGTAGACGCCGACCACCACACCTTCGTCATTGACATCGGGCACATGATGGCCAGAGTGCCAGACCGAATTGCCGTGACGGTCGACGCGCTGACGCTCCAGCGGCACCGACTGACCCGCCAGCGCCGTGCGCAAGCGGGGTTCGATGTCTGCCAGCACCTTGGGGCCCACCACATCGACCACCTCGCGGTCGACCACCTGATGGGCCGACTTGCCCAGCCACTGCTCCTGCGCGCGGTTGACATAGCGGTAGCGCATGCCGGCGTCGATGTAGGACACGGTGACCGGAATCTGGTCCATGATGATGCGCAGACGCCTCTCGCTGCGCTGCGCTGCCAACAGGCCATGCTGCTCCTGCGTCACGTCCACCGCCAGCAACTCACAGCCGATCACCGCACCACCACTGTCGCGCAGCGGTGCCAGATCGATCTGCAGCCAGATGCCGGCGTCACCCATGCCGGAGTGGCAACCGCGCACCCGCTGCGTCTTGCCAGAAAGGCTGGCCTGCACCGCATTGACCAGGGCTGCCCCGAGTTGGGCGCCGAAGCCTTGCGCAAGCGGGCGACCGATCAGCTCTTCAGGGCGACGCTTCAACCACTTGGCCAGGCTCTGGCTGATGCGCTCGCAATGGCCCAGCTTGTCGGTCTGCGCGGCCATCGCAAAGCCCGGCGCCGGCCAGCTCGAAGGCTCCATCTCATGCTCAGGATTCAGTTGCGACATGGGCACGGTATCCACCGTCTGCGCGCTCTCGCTGGTTGATTGAGGCGCGCCGCGGCGGCGCCACGAAGCATGGGCATGCCCGGCCCGCCACATGGCCCAAGACGCCAGCGCCAAGGCGGCGGCAAAGGCGGTGTAGGGCACCGCAAAGCCACCCGCGCCGTGCTTGGCCAGGTCCAGCCCCAGGGCAGCCAGCAGCGCCGCGATGATCAAACTCAGAGGCTTCCAGGCCCTGCGCCAGGGATTGGATTTGCGCATTCGTTGCGGCTTGGCAGCAGCAGGCGCAGGCCTGGAGGTTGGCGCGGGTCGCGCAGCAGCTCTGGAGGCAGGAGAGTTCACAGGGCACTCCAGGTGGTTTGCAGGCAAGGACTTTCGGCAAAGTCGAACTCGGTGACGACCCCGTTTTCCAGCTCCAGCCGGTGGGGTACGCCGATCAATTCGCCCATCACGCGCGCCACGCCCTTGCTGCCCACCAGCAAGGGCCGGCGGTGCAGCTGGGTCTTGATGCGGCGCACGGCGCGCGCGACACGGTCGATGAACTCGTCGTCGGATTCGCCGCCTGGCGGCGTCATGCGCGCCTCCAGCCACGGCTGGGTCTGGGCAATCGGGCGCAGATTCCACTGCCCGAGCAATCTCTCGGCGAATCCGGCTTCCACGATCACCGGTACCTCCGGCAAAAAGCGCGCGATGATCGTCGCCGTCTCGCGGGTGCGCTGCAGATCGCTCGTCACGATCAGGCCCACAGGCGGTTGCAGCACGGCAATCCTGGCGCCGGCCTGTGCCGCCTGGCGGCGGCCCAGATTGGTCAGCGCGACATCCAGGTCACCGCCGCAGCGCAGCCCTGCCGTATTGGGCTCGGTGGCGCCATGGCGCACGAAGCGCAGCGGCAAACGGGCCTGCGGGTCGGGCATCGGGATCCATGCAGGCGGTGCAGCGCCCACCACGGAGGGTGTACAGCCTGCAGCCGAGGGCGGCAAAGACAAGGGCACAGCGGCATCGGACAGCAAGCCGGAGAGCTCGCATTGCAGGCTCATCTCAGGGCTTCCCGGGGTGCGAAAGCGATCGGATTGCCCGCGTAGGCCTGACGCGGCGTGGCGTGCAGGACGCTCCACTCGCGACCCTCCGGCGCCTGGCCTGACAGCCACTGACGGATGAATTCGATGTGATTGCGGTCTGCCAGCAAGGGTGTGTGACCGGTGTCGGGCACGCGCATCACCACCACATCCTTGCCGCGGCGCATGCGTTTGATGGTGGGCTCGAAGAGCGCATCGGACTGCATGCCGTGGATCAACATCACCGGGCAGTGCACACGTTGCCACTGCGGCCACTGCGCCACGCTCTTGCCGGCGCCGCGCCTGTAGGCCTGCATCGCGCGCGTGTCGTGACGATAGACACGGCCACCTTCGTCGTCTGACCAGCGGGTCTGGTGAAAAGTCAGGTTGAAGCGGATGTCGTCGCTCACCGGGCCATCGTTCTTGCTCGACGCCCCGACCTTGCGCAGCAGGTCAGAAGGGTTGCGAAACACGTAGTGCCGCGCAATGGTGTCGGCCCGGCGCAGGCGCCTCCGCGACGGAATGTACGGGCCGACGTCGTTGAGGATCAGCCGTTGCACCAGCTGCGGATGCTTGGCTACCAGCTCGATGGCTGCACTGCCGCCCATCGACGAGCCGACCACCGTCACCGACTTGGCGTTCAGCTGCAGGATGCACTGGCGCAGTTGCTCGGTGTAGGTGGCAAGCGAGTAGTCCTCTTCAGCAGCCAACCAGCCCGAGCGCCCGCGACCCAGCCAGTCCATGCAGACCACCCGGTAGTGATCGCACAGGTCCGAGGCCAGGTAGTGGAATCGCATCGCCACATTGGCCACACCCCCCGCGCACAGCAGCACCGGTGCGTCGGCCGGGCCCCACTCGGTGTAGGCCACGCTGGCGTGGTAGGGCTTCTTCAAACGCCTGGGCGTGCCGGGCTGCAGCGCCATCGGGTGGTCGTAGTCGAAGTGCCTCAGGGTGAACTGGCCGTGGAAGCGGCCCACCACACGGCTGGCCAGCCCCATGTACTCGTTCCAGTTGTTGAGCACACGGCGCTGCCCGGGAACGGGCGGCTCCCAGGCGACATCGGGCAGATCGGCCAGATCGGAGAGATCGGAGAGATCGGCCGGGACCGTATCGCCTGCAAAGGCTTCGCGGGGGACAACGGAAAGCGCAGCTTTCATGCACGCACCCGCGGCCGGCAGCCGATCGAAAGCGGCAGCGCCGGAGTCGGGCCCTCTGGTGCGGCCGTGCTTCTTGAAGGGTCAAAGACAAGCGGACCGAGCCCAGGCCTGCGTGCTGTCGAAGCTTGAAACATGAAACACCCGTTTTTTGTATGAGAACCCTGGGCCGCGCCCTTGTGGGCGTGGCATGGGAGCGTTTGCAACCGTTGGCAGCCGCTTTGGCAGCGCCGTCGGTCAAAAGCGCCCTGACTCCAGCGGGTATCGGTCGCCGCAAAGCCCAACTTGAGCGGTGAAGGGGCTGCTTTTCACGGCATACGTTGGCAAGCCAGCCTTCAGACTGTGGGTCAGAGGCCGACAACCAGGGCAATGCCTGGGCGTGGTGCCGCCTTTTGGGGATAGAGGCTTGGAGTCCTGACTTGGAATCAACCAGACGCCGAATGATTGCTGTAGCCGTGCTGGTGTGCGGTTTTGCCATCGGCATGGCCGGCCTGCTGAACTACTTCAAGTACCGCGCAACCGCCAACCAGATCGTGGTCGACCGCATGATCGTCACTGCCAAAGCGGTGGAAGGCAGCATCCAGGCCGCCATGGCGCTGGGCATGCAGTTCTCCGAGATCGGCACCATGCCCGGCACGCTGAGCCGCGAGAGCAACGCCGACGTGCTGATCGTCGGCATCGACATCTTCGATACCAAAGGCAGGCCTCTGTACAGCAGCGACAGCCTGCGCGGCAGGCAGTCTGCGCCCGATTCGTGGACCAGCGCGGTCAAGGAAGCGGGGCGCGGCAAGTGGGCCGTCAACGACGGCAAGGAATCGGCCGCCGGCATCGTGCTGCGCAACAACTTCGACCAGCCGATGGGCTTCATGGCGGTGCGTTTCTCAAGCGAGCTCGTCAATGAGGCGGCGCGCGCTGTGGGACGGGAGTTGGCGGTGGTCTCGTTGATCACCTTCCTGGTGGCCGCGCTGGTGTCCTCGGGCGCGGTGGCGCGGGTGACGCGCCAGCTGGCCCGCGAGATGCATGCCGTGGAATCAGCCCTGCAAGGCAGCGCCACCGCTTCGGCGGCGGCGCTGGGCGCTGACGGCAAACCTGCGGGTGGAGGCAGCGCGGCGCTGGCCCAGCAACTGGTGGCGCACAAAGCCAGCGTCAACGAAGCCAACGCCGTGCCCGGCGACCTGGGCAAGGCCTTGCGGCGCTTCTTGCGCACCACCCAGGCGGCAGAGCGGCGCATCGCGGCCGTGCGCACAGTCATCCACCCGGGCACCCGGAGATGAATACGGGTTACCTGAGGGGCATCTATTTCCGCCTGGCCGGAGTCGTGACCGTCGTGGTCATGCTGGCGCTGATGGTCAATGCCTATCTGTCACAGAAGTCTTTCGAACGCGCGTTGGCGCCACAGCTGGCCACCAAGGTGGCAGGGGTGGGTGCCTCCATACGCTCGTTGGTACTGCGCGCCGTGGAAAGCGGGGTCAGTTTCCGTGAGCTCTACGGTGTCACAGAACGCTTTGCGGAGATCCGCGAGGAAGCGCCCGAAGTCACCTACTTCGCGCTGACCAACGCCCAGGGCCAGGTCCAGCACGAGAAAGGCAATGCCCCATCCGGTGCTGCGAGCCACTTCACGAGCCCTGCCATGCTGGCACTGTTGCAACGCGGCGAGGCAGCGGCCGACGGCACCGCTTCTTCGACCCTGGTGGGCAAGCTGTACATCGTCTCCCTGCCCATCGTCAACGCCACTGGGCCGCTGGGCATGTTGCATCTGGGCCTGGACGCCGGCATCTTTGATGCCTTGATGCTGGACATGCTGATGGATGTCGTGGTGGTGCTGGTGGTGTCGCTGTTCTTCACGATGGAGTTGATGAACTTCATCGCCGGCGCCAAGCTGGAAGCTTCGCTGCGGCAACTGGGTGCCAGCTTCGAGCGCGGCGCCAGTGGCGACTTCAGAGCCCGCAGAAGGCCCCGTGGCGAGCCCGCCTTCGGCTCGCTGCTGGACCTGATGGATCTGCACCTGGCGCGTGTCAACCGCAGCTTCGGCCAAGCGGCACGCGAGATCGAAGCCAATCGCCGGGGGCCGGCGCATGAAAGGGCATCGGCACTGGTTCGCGCCCAGATGGGCTTGCGCTCGCTGGCCCAGCGTTGCCGCTTCGGCATCGACGAGACGCCGCAGCAGGACAACGAGAGCCAACTGGCCAAGGTGCGCGCGCCGCTGTTCATGTTCATCCTGGCTGAAGAGCTGACGCGTTCGTTCCTGCCGGGCTATGTCAAGCACCTGCTGGTGCCCATTCCGTGGCTGTCGTCGGAAATCGTGGTGGGCTTGCCGATCGCGCTGTTCATGCTGATCGTGGCCATTGGGCAGCCTTTCCTGGGTGTCTACACCGAGCGCGTCGGGCACCGCAAGACGATGTTGATCGGTGCCGGCATAGCCGCTGTCGGCTTTGTGGCCACGATGCTGGCCCACAGCGTGCTGGACCTGCTGCTGTGGCGCTCTTTGTGTGCGGTGGGCTATGCCATGGTCTTTGTGGCTGGGCAGGCCTACGTGCTGGACCATGCCACGCCGGGCACACGCGCCAAGAGCTTCGCGCTGTTCGTGGGCGCCATCATGGCAGCCACCGTTTGCGGTCCATCCATTGGCGGCATACTGGCCGACAACATCGGCGTGCGCCCGACTTTCGCCATCGCCGCCGTGCTGGCTGCAGCGTCGATGCTGGTCATCCGCTCATTGCCCGCTGGCCGCCACAAGGTCGAGGGCAAGCTGCCGGTGCGCCTGCCCAGCCTGGCAGAGATGGGCGCCTTGATCAGCAATCCACGTTTCATGACCGTGACTGCGCTGGCCGCCATGCCGGCCAAGATCCTGCTCACGGGCCTGTGTTTCTATCTGATACCGCTGTACGTGGTGCAGATGGGCAGCACGCAAGCCATGGCCGGCCGCATCCTGATGGTCTACGCGGTGGTGATGGTCGTGCTGGGGCCGCTGACGGCGAGCCTGGCGACCAACAAGACACGCATGTACAGCCTGGTAGGCGGTGGGCTGATCGTTTCCGGTTTGGGGGGCGTGGCGATGCTGGCTGGCGCCGACGTGGGCTGGGTCTTCCTGGCCGTGATCCTGGTCGGACTGGGCCAATCGATGTCGATCGCGGCGCAGAGTGCGCTGCTCAGCGAGCACTGCGCCCCCGAAATCGCCAAGCTCGGCGAAGGGGTGGTCTACGGTGTCTACCGGCTGCTCGAGCGCCTGGGCAATGCCGCCGGCCCGATGATCGCCGCCCTGCTGGCCATGCACTTTGATTACCGCACCGGCTTCATCGCCATCGGCGCAGGCGTCAGCATTTGCGGCGCCTTGTTCTTCATGCTCTCCCTGAGTTCTCCCAAACGCGCTTTGCGTCCTGTTCCGTTGACTACCTAGGAAGGTTCCCCCATGTCCGACATCAACACCTTGCGCCGTCGCCTGATGGCCGCCGCTGCCGCAGGCGCAGTGCCCGCTGCTGCCCTGGGGTTGGCTTTCCCGGCCCATGTCAATGCACAGGCTCGGCCCACCATCAACGGCGGCAAGCCCTTCCGTATCTACGCCATTACTTTCCGGGGTATGACGGATGTCGAGAAGGGTTTCAGCGACCACTTCGAATCCAAGAAGATTCCGGTCGAAATCACCTACCGCGACCTCAACCGCGACATGGGCCGGATGCCGGGTTTCCTGGACGAGATCCGCGCCACCAAGCCCGATCTGATCTACACCTGGGGCACCTCGACCACGCTGGGTGTGGTGGGCCCTTTCGACGCCGTGGTGCCCGGCAAACACATCACCAACATCCCGGTGGTGTTCACGCTGGTGGCCTCACCCACGCTGGCCAAGATCGTGCCCGACATGAAGTCCTCGGGCCGCAACGTCACCGGCGTGACCCACGTCGGCCCGACCGAAGCGCAGATGCGTGCGATGGCGCAGTACCGGCCATTCCAGACTTTGGGTGTGCTGTACACGCCGACCGAAAGAAACTCGGTGGTGGTGCTGGAAGACATTCGCCGCATCGGCAAAGAAATGGGCTTCAACGTCGTCGAGCGCAGTTTCGAGCTCGACGCCGGTGGCCGGCCCATTGGCGAGGGTTCGGCCAAGTTCGTGCGCCAGCTCAAGGAGGCCGGCGCGCAGTGGTTGTACCTGCCCCCCGACAGCTTCCTGGGCAGCCTGGCCGAGAGCCTGATCATTCCTGCGGCCATGCAAGCCGGGTTGCCGACCTTTGCTTCGACCGAGCAGTTGATGCAGGCCGGCGCCCTGTCGGGCCTGGTCAGCCGCTACTACAACGTCGGCCAGTTCACGGCCTTCAAGGCCGAGCAGATCCTGATCAACAAAGCCAACCCGTCAGACATCCCGGTCGAAACGCTGAAGCGGTTCTCGTATCAGATCCGCATGCCGGCAGCACGCCGACTGAACCTGCCACCACCGCTGCCGATGTTGAGTTTCGCCGAGTTGATCACCACCGAAGCAGTCATCCAGTAAACAACCAGACGACGGCTGCAGGGCCTGTGCACTGCCTGCGGCAGCGCGCAGGCCTTTTTGTCATGACGGTCATGACGGTCATGACCGTCATTGCGGTCATTGCGCCGTCCAGCCACCGTCCATCGCCCAGGCCACGCCGCGCACGTTGTCGGCAGCGCTGGAGCACAAGAACAGCGCCAGTTCGCCAAGCTGCTGCGGCGTCGTGAACTGCAAGCTGGGCTGCTTCTCGCCCAACAGGTCCTGCTTGGCCTGTTCGATGCTGATGCCGCCTTTGGCAGCACGCTCTTCGATCTGCTTTTGCACCAGCGGGGTCAGCACCCAACCCGGGCAGATGGCGTTGGCGGTGACGCCCGTGGTGGCGGCTTCCAGCGCCACCACCTTGGTCAGGCCGACGATGCCGTGTTTGGCTGCCACGTAGGCGCTCTTGGACGCCGAGGCGACCAGACCATGGGCCGAAGCGATGTTGATGATGCGCCCCCAGTTGCGCTGCCGCATCGCAGGCAAGGCCAGCCGTGTGGTGTGAAACGCGCTGCTGAGGTTGATGGCGATGATGGCGTCCCAGCGCTCGACGGGAAAGTCCTCCACCGCTGCGACATGCTGGATGCCCGCGTTGTTGACGAGCATGTCCACCGCACCAAAGCGCTGCGCGGCCGCAGCCATCATGGCTTCGATGTCAGCCACTCTGCTCATGTCGGCGCCGTGGTAGATCACCGGCACCCCCCGTGCTTCGATGCTGCCTTGCGCAGCCGCGTGGTCGCCAAAACCGTTGAGCACGATGTTGGCGCCCTGGCTGGCCAGGCAGTGGGCGATGCCCAGCCCGATGCCGCTGGTGGAGCCGGTGATGAGTGCAGTCTTGCCTGTCAAAAACATGTGGGCTTCTCCTTGAATGAGGGGGGTGGGAATGATGTTGCGACCCCAGGTTGTCACAAAAACGTCATCGCTTGGCGCCAAAAATGCCATCTCGACAGGGATGGCGATCCCTGAACCCTACCAAAGCCCCAAAGGTGAAATTCAATGGCTCGCAACTCATCGCGTTTTTCCATCCTGTCGCTGAGCCTGCTGGCCGCGCTGGTGCCGTCCTGGTCCTCTGCAGGACCACTCGACGCAGCGGGCAAGTCCTGGACGTACGCACACGGCGGCGCGGGCGGATTCCTGTCCGAAATCGTCGCCTTTGACAAGCTCTCCGGCAACCTGTGGGTGGCTGGCGCGACGGGTGTGGATGTGCTGAACGCCAGTTCCGGCTCGCTGGTGCAGCGCATCGACACCACAGCCTACGGCGCCATCAACAGCATCGCCATCCACAACGGCGTGGTCGCGATGGCCTTCGAGGCCATCGTGCGCACCGACCCGGGCCAGGTGGCCTTGTTCGGCACCGGCAGCCGGGCCCCGCTGCCCGGTGTCAGCACGATCACCGTCGGCGCGCTGCCGGACATGGTCAGCTTCACACCCGATGGCAGCAAGCTGCTGGTCGCCAACGAAGGCACACCCAGCACCTACGGCGCACTGGTCTCGGCGCCCGGCGTCTTTCCGCGGGTCTTCGGCGCCTCGGCGGTAGACCCGGTGGGCAGCGTCAGCATCATCGACATGGCCAGCCGCAGCGTGCAGAGCACCGCCACCTTTGCCGGCGTGGCCACCAGCGGCAGCCATCTGCGCACCCACACCGGCATGGACTTCGAGCCCGAGTACATCACCGTCAACGCAGCCGGCACCAAAGCCTATGTGTCGGTGCAGGAAGCCAACGGCATGGCCGTGCTGGACATCGCCACCGGCAGCTTCGAACAGCTGATCGGCCTGGGCGCCAAGGACTTCAACCTGCCGGGCAACCGCATCGACCCGCGCAACAACGGCACCATCGAGTTGATCAATGTGCCGGTCAAGGGCCTGTATCAGCCGGATGGCCTGACCAGCTTTGAGCGCGGCGGCAAGACCTTCATCCTGATGGCCAACGAAGGGGACTTCCGCGAAGACGATGGCGACCGGTCTGCCGCCAGCAACCTGGGCGCTTCGGGCATTCTGGCCAATCTGCGTGTCAGCAACACCGACTCCAGTGCCGGCGATCTGTTCACCGTCGGCGGGCGGTCCTTCTCGATCCGTGACGAGAACGGCGTCCTGGTCTACGACAGCGGCGAGATCCTGGACCGCGAAGCCATCGCCGCTGGCATCTACGACGATGGCCGCAGCCGCGACAAGGGTGTCGAGCCGGAAAGCGTCGAAGTGCTGGACATTGCAGGTCGCATGTTTGCGTTTGTCGGGCTTGAGCGCACGCTGCAGGCTGCGATCGCGGTATTCGACGTCACCGACCCGGAAAACACCAGCTTCGTGCGCCTGCTGGTTTCGCCCGGTGATCGTTCGCCTGAAGGGCTGAAGGTCTTCGACTGGGAAGGCAACGCCTACCTGGCGTTCTCCAACGAGGTGTCAAACACCACCACGCTGTTTCAGCTGACGCAGACCGTACCTACTCCCGGCACCTTGTTGCTGGTGATGGCAGCAGGTGGGGCAGCCTGGCTGGTGCGCAGGCGCAACCCAGCAAGGCAGCTCAACGGGTAAGAGGCTCAGGAAGTCTGCGCGGCCAGCACGGCCGCAGCCCGCTGCACCCCGCCCTGCCCCACGGCAATGCCTTGGACCTGCAGCGCAGCTTCGATGACGCCCAGGCAACCCAGCATCGTGGCCGGGTTCTGATCGCCCAGGTGTCCGATGCGAAAGCCTCGGCCCTGCAAGGGCCCCAAGGCCCCAGCGAAAGCGACCTGAAAATGTTCACGCGCGACCTCGCGCAAGGCGTCCACGTCCGTCCCCTCAGGCACCGTCACGGTCGTCACGGCGGCTGAGCGGCTGGCCGGATCCTGACCGAAGAAGTCAAGCGCGCCGCCAGTGCGCCAGCCGGCAATGGCGGCGTGCACCATCTGCCGGTGCAGTCGATGACGTGCCAGCACCGCCGGCAGACCTTCTTGTTCGATCAGTGCCAGCCCGGCTTTCAAGGCCGCCAACAAGGTCTGAGGCGGCGTGCCGCAGAACTTGCGATAGGACAGCGGGCTCTTGCGCAGCACGCAGTCCCAGTAAAAGCGCGGTGCAGGGTTGCTCTCTGCGACCTTGAATGCTTTGTCGTTGAGGGCCAGAAAAGCCAACCCGGGCGGGCACATCAGGCCTTTCTGTGAAGCCCCCAGTGCAGCGTCCACGCCCAATTCATCCATCGCAAAAGGCTCGGCAGCGAGCGAGGCCACCACATCGGCCACCAGCAGCGCCGGATGCCTGGCCTCATCCAGCGCGCGACGCATGGCCGCCATCTCGCTGGTGATGCCGCTGCTGGTGTCGGTGTGGACCACCAGCAGGGCCGCAATCTGATGCTCGCGGTCCTGCTCCAGGGCAGCCTGCACCGCTGCAGCGTCGATCGGCCAGCCCTCGCGCCAGGGCGTGCGCACCACACGCTGGCCCAGCGCTTCAGCCTGGATGGCCCAGCTTTCAGAAAAGTGCCCGGTGCCAGGCACCAGCACGGATCGGCCCGGGGCGACCAGATTGACCAGCGCCGCCTCCCACGCGCCATGGCCGTTGCAGATATAAAAAAAGAGGTCCGAGTCCGAGGTCTGCAGCACCCGCTTGAGGCCGGTCTCGCAGGCTTCGATGGTTTCGCTGACACGCGGGTCGCCCATGTCCATCGGCTGCTCGCTCATGGCCTGCACCACTTCGTGTGGCACCGGTGTCGGCCCGGGCGAATGCAACAGGCGGCGGCCGACGATTCGGGTGGGTGGTGCGGGCAGTTTCATGCGTGGGCTGAAGGCAAAATCAAAGTCCGCCATGCTACGACCAAGCAAGGCACCGTTGCCAAGGCCGAACCGTGTTTTCCAGCCTGTTTTCTGCCCTGTTGCCCTTCTCTCCTTTGCTGCTTGCCTCGGGCATGCTGGTCTCGCTGGGCGCAGGTTTTGTGCGCGGCTTTGCAGGTTTTGGCTATGCAGCATTGACCGCCGCCGGCCTGTCGCTGTTCGTCTCGCCTGCGACCGTGGTACCCGCAGTGATGACGCTGGAAGTGGTGGCGAGCCTGAGCCTGCTGCGCAGCAGCCTGCCGCTGGTGGACAAGCCCTGGCTGCGGGCCTTGCTGATTGGAAATTTCATCTTCCTGCCGCTGGGCATCATTGCCCTGGCCCTGTTGCCCGACAACCTGCTGCGGCTGCTGATCGGCGGCGCCTTGCTGGTGTCTGCGGTGTTCCTGCGGCTGCGCGACGGCCAGGTCTTCAGCCCCAGTGTGACGCTGCGCGCAAGCGCGGGTGTGGGTTCCGGGTTGCTCAATGGCCTGGCCGCCAGTGGTGGCGTGCTGGCTGCGATGCTGATGTCCGCCGCGCGCGTGCCGCCGGCCGCGCTGCGGGCCACTTTGATCGTCTGGCTGCTGGCCGCAGGCGCCTACACATTGCTCTGGGCGGCTCTGCTGACAGCGGGCAATGGGGCCACCCTGTTGAGCCTGGTCACGCTGAAATGGATATTGCTGCTGCTGCCGACGATGTGGCTGGGCGTTTGGTGGGGCAAACGCAGCTTCGCCAAATCCCACCACGGCAACTTTCGCCACCAGGTGCTGAACCTGCTGATCGTGATCTCGTCGCTGGGCGTCGTGCGCGCGCTGTGGGGGTTGCTGGCGCACTGATGAGGAGGGTGCCGCAGCGCAGCACCCGCCACAGAGCCCAGCAACTTCAGGAGGCCGGCAACTTGGGCAGCAGGCCCAAAGACAACCAGGGAATGAACGCAGTCAACAACCAGACCACGATCAAACCCGAGAGGTACATGAGCGCAAAACGCACCAGTTTGGAGTAAGGGATGCCGGTGACGCCGCTCGCCACAAAGAGGTTCAAGCCAAAGGGCGGCGTGATGAATCCGATCGCTGCACCGACCAGGAAGATCACACTGAAGTGCACCGGGTCGACCCCATGGGCCATCGCGATGGGCGCCAGGATCGGCGCAAAAATCACCGTCACCGGCAAACTTTCAAGAATGCAGCCTGCGGCCATCACGATGGCCATGCACACCAGCAGCACGATCACTTCGCTGTCGCCAAACCAGGCCACGAAATTGGCGACTGCCTCAGCCGCGCCCAACAAGCCAAAGACCTGCTGCATGACGATAGACACAGCAATCATTGGCGCCAACATGCCCGTCAGCTGCCCTGACTTGAGCAGCACATCAGGCAGGTCACGCAGTTTGATTTCGCGTGTCAACAGCAAACCTGACAACAGACAAAAACCCACCGTGATGGCCGCCGCCTCGGTGGGCGAGAAAACGCCTGAGTAGATGCCGTAGATGACGATGAAGATGGCAAAGAAGCCGAGGTACGCGCGCCCTGCGGTGCGCCCCACGCGCTTCATGTCGAGCGGCTCCACCGAGCCCCACTTGTTTTTGCGCGACTGATACCAGCACACCCCCATCATCGAGATCACCATCAGCGCGCCGGGCAGGATGCCGGCCACGAACAAGTCGGAGATCGACAAGTTCATCATGAAGCCGTAGACGATGAAGATGATCGACGGCGGGATGATGATGCCCACGGTGCCACCGGCTGCTGCAGTGGCTGCAGCAAAGCGGGTGTCGTAGCCATCCTTGACCAACAGCGGATGCATGATGCCGCCGATGGTGGCGGTGGTGGCCGAGTTTGACCCCGAGATGGCGGCGAACAAACCGCAAGAGGCCAAGGTCGCCAGGCCGAGGCCACCGCGGATCCAGCTCATGCAGGCATGCGCAAAGTCAGCCAGCCGCCTGGCGATGCCCGCCGCCGCAATCAAGTCACCGGTCAAGATGAACAACGGCAACGACAACAGGCCAAAGAAATTGAGCCCTTCAAACAGCGTGACGCCAATGTTGGCCAGCGTGAAGTCGATGACGATCGACACCCCCACGACCCAAAAACCGATGACCAGGAAAATGGGCACGCCCACCAGAAACAGCAGCGTGACGCCCAGAGAAATCAAACCGATCCAAGTGCCTTGATCCATGGCGTTCTCCTTACTTGCCGATGGCTTGGATATCGACCAGGAAAGGCTCACGGCGCTTGAAGCGCCCGATGTCCTCGGCCAGGTTCTGCAACACGCGGATGATCAGCAGCGACCAGCCCACCGGCGTGGCCAGGTAGAACCACCACTGCATCACGTTGTCGGTGCCCTGCACGATGGCGAAATTCATCTCGACCAAGCGGGTTTGCTCGACGGTGTAGAAAATGACGATGGCGCCAAAGATGATCCACAACAGCGCATCCACCCACATCAGCGCAAACTGCAGGCTGTACGAGAGGCGCAGCCGGATGTCGTTGAACACCAGATGGGTGCGCTTGCGCACGTTGTGCGAGCAGCCGATCCAGGTCACCCACAAGAACAGATAGATCGGGATCGACGAACTCCAGGGGATCTGCGTCCTGAAGACAAAGCGCTCGATGACGGCGTAGATGATGATCAGCGCCATCGACGAATAGGCCACCAGGATGAAA
>JBBQIB010000002.1:0-68684 GCA_038324515.1 Burkholderiales bacterium | reverse complement strand
CCGCCTGCCGGCGAAGCGGCCGTTGCCATGGTGCGCCCGTTGCCGGGCGGCGCAGTAGAGTCCCGTCCTCTCGAACCAGCCGGGGGCCCAGGGGCAGTCGTGACAGCGGTCACCCCCGGCGCGGCTGCGCCGGCCACTCCCGCAGGCGCGACTGCGCCGGCATCCCCTTCTGTGCCCGCAGCGACAACCAACGCTGCATCACCCGGCGGCACGGGCAGCGGCGCTGGCGCTGGCCCGGCAGCGGCAGCGGGTGCGGCTGTCGCGAGCGCCTTGCCCGCCAGGGTCGGCGATGACGAATTGAGCTGGTCCTGGCCAGCGACTGGCCCCGTGGTCGCCGGATTCGATGAAGTCAAGAGCAAAGGTCTGGCCATCAGCGGTCGCGCCGGGGACCCGGTGCTGGCCGCCGCAGATGGCCGTGTGGTCTACGCCGGCTCGGGCTTGCGTGGCTACGGTAATCTGGTGATCGTCAAGCACAACGCCACCTACCTGACCGCTTACGCCCACAACCAGACTTTGTTGGTCAAGGAAGATCAGAACGTGCGGCGGGGCCAGAGAATTGCCGAGATGGGCAGTACGGATGCTGAGCGTGTGCAGTTGCACTTCGAGATCCGTCGTCAAGGCAAGCCGATCAACCCGGCGCAGTTGCTGCCCGTCCGCTGAAGCTGTTGGGTTCTGACTCGGGCATGCCAGGAGGCCATGATTGGCTGGAAGTCGAGTCGCTGGATCTCGACGGTCAGGGCGTGGCACACCGGCCACCGGCTCCGGCAGCAGATTCAGCCTTGCCGGGCGAGGCTGCGGGTGAGGTTGCGATGCCCGGCCAAGCCGCGCATGGCACAGCGCCGCTGGCCAGCAAGCATGGCGTTCAAGGCAAAGTCGTGTTCATCGAAGGCGCATTGCCTGGCGAGTCGGTGCAGGTCAACGTCTCGCGCAAGAAAAACCAGTGGGAGCAGGGCCAGATGTCGGCGCTGCGCCGCGAGAGCGCACAGCGTGTGCGGCCCGCTTGCCCGCATTTCGGCTTGCACAGCGGTGCCTGTGGTGGCTGCAAGATGCAGCATCTGCATGCTTCGGCGCAGGTGGCTGCCAAGCAAAGGGTGCTGGAAGACAACCTGTGGCACTTGGCTAAAACTCGGCCAGAGTTGGTCTTGCGGCCCATCGAAGGCCCTGTCTGGGGCTACCGAGACCGCGCCCGCCTGTCGGTGCGCCACGTGCTCAAGAAGGGCGTGGTGCTGGTCGGCTTTCATGAGCGCAAGTCGCGTTACGTGGCTGACATGCAGGTCTGCCCAGTGCTGAATCCGCGCGTCAGTGCGCTGCTGATGCCGCTGCGCGAGTTGATCGGCAGCCTGGACCAACGCGACCGCGTGCCTCAGATCGAGGTCGCAGCAGGCGAGCAGGCGCTGGCCCTGGTGCTGCGCCATCTGGAGCCGCTGAGCCAGGCTGACCGCCAGCGCCTGCTGGCTTTCGGCCAGGAACATCGATTGCAATGGTGGCTGCAGCCCAAAGGCCCCGACACCGTGCAGTTGCTCGACCCGTTGTCAGAACCGCTGAGCTACAGCCTGCCTGAGTTTGGCGTCCTGATGCCCTTCAAGCCGACCGACTTCACACAGGTCAACCCCCACATCAACCGGGTGCTGGTGTCCAAGGCACTGGGCTTGCTCCAGGCACGAACCACGGACACCGTGATCGACTGGTTCTGCGGGCTGGGCAACTTCAGCCTGCCCTTGGCCACGCAGGCACTTCAAGTGCTGGGGGTGGAGGGCAGCCCGGTGCTGGTGGCACGCGCTGCAGACAACGCACGGCTCAACGGTCTGGCTGCCCGGGTGCGCTTTGAAGCGCGCGACTTGTTCGAGATCACGGCGCAGGACATGGTGGCGCTGGGTTCGGCGCAGCGTTGGCTGGTCGACCCCCCCCGGGAAGGCGCTTTTGCATTGGTCAAGGCCTTGGCGGAGTTGCGCGCAACGACGCCTGAGCAAGGGGCCCTGGCTTGGCAGGCTCCCGAGCGTATCGTCTACGTCAGCTGCAATCCGGCCACTTTGGCGCGCGACGCAGGTCTGCTGGTGCATCGGGCAGGCTATCGCTGCAGCAAGGCTGGCGTGGCCAACATGTTTCCGCACACCGCGCATGTCGAGAGCATCGCGGTCTTCGATCGAGAAGAGCTGTTCACACCTTCCGCCGAAGGTGGCGCGTTGGCCTGAGGCGCGGCGGTTGGCACAAAGCGAGCGGACGAAAAAACGGGGCCTTCGGGCCCCGTTTGCTGCCGGACTGCGCAAAAGATTGCGCTCGGTCCTGGACGACTTGATCAGTCGTCGCTGCCGCCGATACCCAGCAGTACCAACAGCATCTGAAAGACGTTGTAGATGCTGAGATAAACGCCCAGGGTGGCAGTGATGTAATTGGTCTCGTAGCCGTCCCGCACCTGCTTCAGGTCATACAGAATGAAGGCCGAGAAGATGCCCATGCCCATCACGGCCAGCGTGATCATCAGGGCGCTGGACTGGATGAAGAAATTGGCCAGCAGCGCAACAAACAGCATCAATACACCGATGGTCAGAAACTTGCCCATCGAGCTCAGGTCGCGCTTGATCATCGTTGACAGCGAAGCCATCACGAAGAAGATGCCTGCGGTGCCGCCAAAGGCTGTCATCACGACACCCGGACCGCTGGTGGCGAGCACAACGCTGAGCAGACGCGACAACATCAGGCCCATGAAGAAGGTGAAGGCCAACAAAATTGGCACACCCGCCGCCGAATCCTTGTTCTTGTGGATGGCGAACATGAAGCCGAATGCACCGGCCAGAAACACGATCAAGCCGATACCAGGCGACATCATGCTGGCGATGCCGGTCTGCACCCCGATCCAGGCACCCAGCACAGTGGGCACCATCGACAAGGACAACAGCCAGTAGGTGTTGCGCAGGACGCGGTTGCGTTGCGCTGACAGCGCGCCGCTTCCGGCTGCGCCAGGATAGTTCTGCACGCTTTGGTTCATGAAACCTCCAACTGAGTGAAATGGTGTTGCCACCGATGTGTCGATTTTAGGTGGCGCTGGCAATCAGGCGGGATATCCCTACTCTGCAGGCGTGTAAACCGAAACGCACCCTGCGCAGTTTTGCCGGATCCAGTTTGTTTGCCCATCCCCATGCCGATGCAGGTTAGGCTGATCGCCTGCGATTCAAGAGGCTTGAATTGACGCTATCGTTCAGCCCATGAAGCAAAAATCAGTACTCACCCTGGATGACTGTAAAACGATCGCTGCGGCGGCAGAGCAGGAAGCCCTGCGCAACAGCTGGGCAGTGGTGATCGCCATCGTTGACGACGGCGGCCATCTGCTCTGGCTGCAAAGGTTGGACGGCGCCGCGCCAATTTCCTCAGCCATCGCTCCGGCCAAAGCACAGACTGCTGCCCTGGGCAGGCGTGAGAGTCGAATTTATGAAGAGATGATCAACCAGGGCAGGGTGTCCTTTCTCAGTGCGCCTGGCTTGCAGGGCTTGCTGGAAGGCGGCGTGCCGATCATGGTGGACGGTCAATGTGTGGGCGCCGTGGGTGTCAGCGGCGTGAAGTCCAGCGAGGACGCGCAGATTGCGCGAACAGGCATCGCGGCGTTGGGCGTGTGACGCACTTGCTGGATCAGGCTCAGCAGCACGTGGCGCTTGTTCGTAGGGCCTGAATGAGATCGCGAGAGCAAGTTCAGCAGCAGCAGCAGCAGCAGCAGTCGCTGGAGCGGGATCAACAACAGGCGGCTGGCCCAGGTTTGGACAGGCACCTGCCAGCTTACGACAAGGCTTTCCCGCACTTTGAAGAGAACCGAGTCGTGCACGAGGCTTACGGTGCACGCCTGGCAACGCTGGCGCTCACCCAGCGATGGCGGTCCATGCTCAGTCTGGGTGTTGGCCACGCCGAAGTCGCACGTTCCCTGGTGCAACTGGTGAGCGAAGGAGTGCTGAAGCGCTATGTGTTGGTGGACGCTGCCGGCCAGATGTTGCATGAGTTTGAGCAATCGGTGCACCCCATGCCGCCTGGGCTTGAGCTGGTCGAGGCCTACTTTGAGAGCTTTGAGCACGCCGAGCGCTTTGACGCCATAGAGGCGGGCTTTGTGCTTGAGCATGTGGATGACCCCGTCAAGCTGCTGCAGCGCATGCGGCGCTTTCTGGCCCCAGGTGGGCGCATGTTCGTGGCTGTGCCAAATGCCATGTCGCTGCACCGTCGGATTGGTTACGAAGCCGGATTGCTGGCGGATTGTTTTGCCCTGAGCGCTGCTGACCGCGCACTGGGACATCAGCGCTATTTCGACGTCGCAAGCCTGCGCCGTCTGGTGCAGGAGTGCGGCTACAAGATCGAGTCGACCGAGGGATTGCTGCTCAAGCCGGTGACCAGCCGGCAACTCGAACAATTGGCTCTGACTCCCGATGTATGGCGGGCGCTGCAAATCGTGGCCAAGCCTTACCCGGAGCTTTCCAACAGTTTTTGCATGGAGTTGTCGGCCGCAAGCTGAGAGACTGAGAGTCTTTCGAGCATGCCCACTCATCACGCCAAAAGACGCCTGCCCGTCGTCGCAAATGCGCGCCATAGCCCGAGTCCAGGCTTGGCCATCAGGGCTCCGGTTCGCGCATGGCGGCCCGTGTGCTCCCTGGGGCCCAGGTGCAGCCGGCTACAATCTGCGGGTTTGCCCGACATCACTCAGCGCGCAAGAAACTCTCCCCGGTTTCACCCTTGATCTGCAGACCCCACCCGTCGCTGGCTTCGGCCGGACTTGGGGTGGTTGGGCAGCGTCGAGAGCGCACAAACCGGAGCCCATCCTTGTTGCCCGTTCTGCCTCTCGCTCTTCTTGCTCTTGCAGACGGGTCCACATTTGCCGGCATCTCCGTCGGCGCGCCCGGCAGCACGGTGGGCGAGGTGGTGTTCAACACCGCGCTGACTGGCTACCAGGAGATCCTCAGCGACCCCAGTTACTGCCGTCAGATCGTCACGCTGACCTACCCGCACATCGGCAACGTGGGGGTCAACGAGGGCGACATGGAGTCTGCGAAGGTGCACGCAGCAGGGCTGATCGTCAAGGATGTGCCGCTGCGCCACTCCAACTTCAGGGCCACTGCCTCGTTGCCCGAGTTTCTGGCCCAGCAAGGCACGGTGGCGATTGCCGACATCGATACACGCAAGCTGACCCGCCACTTGCGCAGCGCCGGCGCGATGAACGGCTGCATTCTGAGTCTGCCTGCAGGTACGCCGATCAACGACAGTCAGCGCCGAGAGGCCGTTCGTCAGGCCCAAGCAGCGCCGTCGATGGCGGGGTTGGACTTGGCCAAAGTGGTGTCGGTCAATGAAGCCTACGAGTGGCAGCAAGGTGAGTGGGATCCGGCGCTGGGCGCGCAAGGCTTTGCTGCAGCGCCTGAAGCGCGTTTTCACGTCGTGGCCTACGATTTCGGCATCAAGCGCAACATCTTGCGCATGCTGGTCAGCCGCGGTTGCCGCGTCACCGTCGTGCCGGCTCAGACGCCCGCCAGCCAGGTGTTGGCGATGCAGCCAGATGGCGTGTTTCTCAGCAACGGCCCAGGCGACCCCGAGCCCTGCGACTACGCCATCGCCGCTGCGCGCAGCCTGATGGCGCAGGGGCTGCCGACGTTCGGCATTTGTCTGGGCCACCAGATCATGGCTCTGGCCTGTGGCGCGCGGACTTTCAAGATGAAGTTCGGACACCACGGCGCCAACCACCCGGTGCAGGACCTGGACAGCGGGCGGGTCAGCATCACCAGCCAGAACCACGGCTTCGCGGTCGATGCCGACAGCCTGCCGCAACATTTGCGGGCCACCCACATCAGCTTGTTTGACCGCAGCCTGCAGGGTGTGACGCGCACCGACAAGCCGGCCTTCGGCTTCCAGGGGCACCCTGAAGCGAGCCCCGGTCCCCACGACATCGTCTACCTGTTCGACCGCTTCGTGCACTTGATGGACAAACACTGGATGGAGAAACACTGAGATGCCGAAGCGCACCGATCTGACAAGCATCCTGATCATCGGCGCCGGGCCGATCGTCATCGGACAGGCTTGCGAGTTTGACTATTCCGGCGCCCAGGCCTGCAAAGCGCTGCGCGAAGAAGGCTACAAAGTCATCCTGGTCAACAGCAACCCGGCCACGATCATGACCGACCCGGAGATGGCCGATGTGACCTACATCGAGCCCATCACCTGGCAGGTGGTTGAAAAGATCATCGCCAAAGAGCTGCTTGCCCATCCGGACGAGAAGATGGCGTTGTTGCCGACGATGGGCGGTCAGACGGCATTGAACTGCGCCCTCGACCTGCACCGCAACGGTGTGCTCGAGCGCTATGGTGTCGAGATGATCGGCGCCAACGAAAAGGCCATCGAAAAGGCCGAAGACCGCCTGAAGTTCAAGGATGCGATGACCTCCATCGGTCTGCAATCGGCCCGCAGCGGCATCGCACACAGCATGGAAGAAGCGCTGCAGGTTCAAAAGCAGATCACGCAAGTGGTGGGTGGCAGCGGGTTCCCGATGGTCATCCGGCCCAGCTTCACGCTCGGCGGCACCGGCGGCGGCATTGCCTACAACCCCGAAGAGTTCGACGAGATTTGCAAGCGTGGGTTGGACCTGTCGCCGACCAAAGAGTTGCTGATCGAAGAAAGCTTGATCGGCTGGAAAGAATTCGAGATGGAGGTCGTGCGCGACCGCGTGGACAACTGCATCATCATCTGCAGCATCGAGAACCTCGACCCGATGGGCATCCACACCGGTGACAGCATCACGGTGGCCCCGGCGCAGACCTTGACGGACAAAGAGTATCAAGTGATGCGCAATGCCAGCATCGCTATCCTGCGCGAGATCGGCGTCGATACCGGCGGCTCGAACGTGCAGTTTGCAGTCAACCCGGATAACGGGCGACTGATCGTGATCGAGATGAACCCGCGGGTGTCGCGCTCATCGGCGCTCGCTTCCAAGGCCACGGGTTTTCCGATCGCCAAAGTGGCGGCCAAGCTGGCCGTGGGCTTCACGCTGGACGAGTTGCGCAACGACATCACGGGCGGCGCCACACCGGCCAGCTTCGAGCCCAGCATCGACTACGTGGTGACCAAGATCCCGCGTTTTGCTTTTGAGAAATTTCCTGCGGCCGACCCGCATCTGACGACGCAAATGAAGAGCGTGGGCGAAGTGATGGCAATGGGCCGCACTTTTCAGGAGAGCTTTCAGAAAGCGCTGCGCGGGCTGGAGACTGGCATCGATGGCTTGAGCGAACGCACCGGCTGCAAGGAAGAAGATCGCGACGAGATCATCGATGAAATCGGCAACGCCGGGCCCGAGCGGATCCTCTTTGTCGCAGACGCTTTCCGCATCGGCATGTCGCTGGACGAAGTCTTCGAAGAGACCGCGATCGACCCCTGGTTCCTGGCTCAGATCGAAGACCTGATCAAGACCGAGGCGCTGGTCAGTGCGCGCACTTTGCCCAGCTTGACGGCTGAAGAGCTGCGCTGGTTGAAGAAAAAGGGCTTCTCCGACCGTCGCCTGGCCAAACTTCTGCAGACCCACCAGCATGCCGTGCGTGAGACCCGCCACCGTCTGGGTGTGCGTCCGGTCTACAAACGTGTGGACACCTGCGCAGCCGAGTTTGCGACACAGACCGCCTACATGTACTCAGCCTACGAAAACAGCGATGGCGAATGTGAAGCGCTGCCCACTCAGCGCAAGAAGATCATGGTGCTGGGCGGTGGCCCCAACCGCATTGGCCAAGGTATCGAGTTTGACTATTGCTGCGTGCACGCGGCTTTGGCCATGCGCGAAGATGGTTTCGAGACCATCATGGTCAACTGCAACCCCGAAACCGTTTCGACCGACTACGACACCAGCGACCGCCTTTACTTCGAGCCGGTGACGCTGGAAGACGTGCTGGAGATCGTCGACAAGGAAAAGCCCTTTGGTGTGATCGTGCAGTTTGGCGGCCAGACACCGCTGAAACTGGCGCTCGATCTGGAGCGTGCCGGCGTGCCGATCATCGGCACCAGCCCGGACAGCATCGACATCGCCGAAGACCGTGAACGCTTTCAGGCCCTGCTGCACCAGCTCGGGCTGAAGCAACCACCCAACCGTACTGCGAGAACTGAGGAGCAAGCGCTGCTGCTGGCGCAAGAGATCGGCTACCCACTGGTGGTGCGGCCGAGTTATGTGTTGGGCGGCCGCGCGATGGAGATCGTGCACGGTGACAAGGACCTGCAGCGCTACATGCGCGAAGCGGTCAAGGTGAGCGAGAAATCTCCGGTGCTGCTGGACCGCTTTCTGGACGATGCCATCGAGGTCGATGTGGATTGCATCAGCGATGGCGAAGAAGTCATGATCGGCGCCATCATGGAGCATGTCGAGGCAGCCGGCATTCACAGCGGCGATTCGGCCTGCTCGCTGCCCCCAGACACCTTGAGCGCAGCGCTGCAGGACGAGATGCGGCGCCAGGCCACGGTGATGGCCAAGGCCCTGAAGGTGGTGGGCTTGATGAACACCCAGTTTGCGGTGCAGGGCGAAGGTGACGCCGCCACGGTTTTTGTGCTGGAGGTCAACCCCAGGGCTTCGCGTACGGTGCCATTTGTGAGCAAAGCAACGGGCCAGCCGCTGGCCAAGATCGCCGCCCGATGCATGGCCGGCACGCCTCTGGCGCAGCAACGCGGCAAAGATGGCAAACCACCGCGCGAAGTGGTGCCGGGCTACTTCAGCATCAAGGAATCGGTTTTCCCGTTCAACAAGTTCCCGGGTGTGGACCCGATCCTGGGGCCGGAGATGCGCTCCACTGGCGAGGTGATGGGCTCGGGCAAGACCTTCGGCGAGGCGATGCTGAAAAGCCAGTTGGGCGCCGGCTCGCGTTTGCCGACCAGCGGCACGGTGGTGATCACGGTCAAGAACGCAGACAAAGCCCGTGCCGTGTCGGTGGCACGCGATCTGGTGGGGCTGGGCTTCAAGGTCGTGGCCACCAAAGGCACTGCTGCAGCATTGGCTGCAGCAGGCGTACCCGTTGAGCTGGTCAACAAAGTCAAGGACGGCAGACCGCACATCGGCGATCGGGTCAAGGCGGGTGACATCCAGCTCGTCTACACGACCGTTGACGAGACGCGAAACGCGATCGCCGATTCGCGCCACATCCGCACCGTGGCGCTGGCCAATCGGGTCACCTACTACACCACGATGGCCGGTGCAGAGGCGGCGACCGAGGCTTTGAAACACGGCGACGATGTCACAGTGCATTCCTTGCAGGAGTTGCATGCGATGTTGGCGGCCTGAACCCAGGCTATCTCGGGCGGGCCCTGCCCACCTCTACCTGAACGTCCGTCGAGGCGGCCAGCGATCTGGTACTGAAGCTTGCGCCAGTTGCGGATGGTTCTGCAGCCAAGACGTTTGGGCCTACTGACTTTGGGCCGACAGTCTTGGGTTTGCAAGCGGCCTGCACTAAAATCTGGCTTGTCGTCCGTCGTTGAGGTCTTGGTTGCAGCCCTTTTGCAACGGCCCGGCGGCGGATTCCCTTTTTGTGCTGATCCTCTTGCCTGCCGATCACAGCTCGGCCAGGCTGCTTGCCGGATCGACGCGTAGTGGCTCAGCCACCCCTTCTGAAGAGTACCTGCCATGTCAACCATTCCCCTGACCCAACGTGGCGCCGACCTGCTCAAGGCCGAACTGCACCGGTTGAAAACCGTCGAGCGGCACGCCGTGATCCAGGCCATCGCCGAGGCGCGTGCGCAGGGTGATTTGTCCGAGAACGCAGAGTACGACGCCGCCAAGGACAAGCAGGGCTTCATAGAGGGCCGCATCAAAGAGTTGGAATCGAAACTGGCTGCTGCGCAGATCATCGACCCCTCGACACTGGACGCCAATGGCAGGGTGGTGTTCGGAACCACCGTTGAGCTCCAAGACGAAGACAGCGGCAAGCAAGTCAGCTACCAGATCGTGGGCGACGACGAGGCTGACCTGAAGCTGGGCCTGGTTTCGATCAGCAGCCCGATTGCTCGGGCACTGATTGGCAAAGAAGAGGGTGACGTGGCAGAAGTGCAGGCGCCGGGTGGTTTGCGGCGTTGGGAAATCGTCAAGGTGCGTTACGCCTGAAGCGGGCTGAAACGGATTGAAGCGGGCCCAAACGGCGCCCTCGCCGTGGCCACCGGCTTGCGCAAGCTGAGCCCCGCGTTTTTCAGGCGGCTCGCAGTGGCCTTGCCGGGCATCTGGCTGGGCGCGCTGCTCAGCCTGGCGCTGCTCGCCACGCCTGCGGGCTTTGCACTGCTTGCGCAAGCCGACGCTGGGCGCCTGGCGGCGCGACTGTTGCAGCAGGAAGCTGCCTTGAGCCTTTTTTTGGGTGCGCTGGTGCTGGTGCTTGAGCGGCAACAGGCCAGGCTGGGGGCTGAAAGTGGTGCTGGCTCGCAGTTTTCAGCGGGCATGGTGCTGGCGCTGGGCACTCTGGGGTGCACGGTCGTGGGCTACTACGTGTTGCAGCCTTTGATGGTGCAGGCCCGGGCGGGGCAGGGTGCCTTGAGTTTTGCGCAACTGCACCTCATCAGTGGCGGCTTTTTTGCTGTCAAGATCGTGCTGGTGGCCGCCCTGGCCTGGCGTGCAGTGACTTCAAGATAACGCCCCGGACCTGTTCTATTCGGCGGCCTTTTTCTTGACGCTGCTGGTGCGCACGCGCGAGCGCTTGATGGCGCCGCCAGCAGCCACCCGCTCATTGCCAAAGACCTTGACCTTCTTCACCGTGGCCCTGTGGTTGCCGCTCTTGGAAAAGCTGACCAGTGTGACCATGCGTGGGCCCGCTTTGCGGTCGTCGCGCTCGGTCTTGAGCCTGGGCGGGACGGGGCGCCACAGCACCAACAGTTTGCCGATGTGTTGGATGGGCGCCGCGTTGAGCTTTTCTGCCAGACTTGCCAGCATCGTCTGGCGCGCCAGCCGGTCGTCGGAAAAGACCCGCACTTTGATCAATCCGTGGGCGTTGAGCGCGTGGTCGATCTCCTGTTCGACCGCAGCCGACAGCCCGTCCGAGCCTACGATGACGACGGGGCTGAGGTGATGGGCCATCGAACGATGGGATTTGCGCTCAGTGGCGCTCAGGGTGATGGCAGGCATGGCCGTATTATCGGCTGGCAATGAAAGTCATCACCCAAAGCAAGAAGGTCAACAAGGCCTGGCTCAACGAACACGTCAATGACCCTTATGTCAAAGCCGCGCAGCGCGACGGTTATCGCGCTCGTGCTGCTTACAAACTCAAGGAAATCGACGAGTCATTGCAGCTGCTCAAGCCTGGGCAGTTGGTGGTTGACCTGGGCTGCGCGCCCGGCGCCTGGAGTCAGTACATCCGTCGCCGCCTGGCGCCATCGGGTGCCGCCGTTGGGGCGCTGGATGGCACCATCCTGGCCCTGGACCTGATCGACATGTTGCCCATCGAAGGCGTGCAATTCATCCGCGGCGACTTCCGTGAAGCCGAAGTGGCGCAACAGATGCACCAAGCCCTCGGGGGCCGCCGAGTGGATGTCGTGCTGTCGGACCTGGCGCCCAACCTGTCAGGCATCGGTGCCACCGACGGCGCGCGCATCGAGCATCTGGTGGAACTCGCGGTCGAATTTGCGATTCAACATCTGCATGCCAAGGGGACTTTGGTCTGTAAGCTGTTTCACGGCAGTGCCTACCAACCCATGGTGAGTTTGTTCAAACAACAGTTCAGGGTCGTCAAAGCCATCAAACCCAAAGCCAGCCGTGATAAATCCGCAGAAACCTTTCTGGTGGGCATGGAACCAGGAAAGCGCTAAGGTTCGGGATGTCTTGAATGTCTACCTGCCGACGAAGGCCGAATTTGGTTGGATGCAGCAGCCCTTATGAACAGGAGCCCAGCCCTTGTCTCTCTTAGAATCATCCCCAACTACCGTGGCGTGTGGCGTGTCAAACCTGATGCGTCAGCCCGCTGAACTGGAAAAGGAGCCGCGGTGAACAATCAATGGTTTTCGAAGGTCGCTGTCTGGCTGGTGATCGCTCTGGTGCTTTTCACTGTTTTCAAGCAGTTCGACCGCGGTGTCGCTGCGGGCAATCAGATCGGCTACTCCGACTTCCTTGAAGAAGTGCGCAACAAGCGCATCAAGGCCGTCACGTTGCAGGAAAACCCTGGCGGCGGCACCGAAATCGTGGCCATCACCAACGACGACAAACGTCTGCGCAGCACCGCAACCTTCCTCGATCGCGGCTTGGTGGGTGACCTGATTGCCAGCGGCGTCAAGTTTGATGTCAAGCCGCGCGAAGAGCCCTCGTTGCTGATGAGCATCCTCGTCAGCTGGGGCCCGATGCTGCTGCTGATCGGTGTCTGGATTTACTTCATGCGCCAGATGCAGGGCGGCGGCAAAGGCGGAGCTTTCAGCTTTGGCAAGAGCAAAGCGCGCATGCTGGACGAGGCCAACAACATCACCACCTTTGCTGATGTGGCAGGTTGCGACGAGGCCAAGGAAGAGGTCAAGGAGCTGGTGGACTTCCTGAAGGATCCGCAGAAGTTCCAGAAGCTCGGCGGCAGGATCCCTCGAGGTGTCTTGCTGGTCGGCCCTCCAGGCACCGGCAAGACTTTGCTGGCCAAGGCGATTGCCGGTGAAGCCAAGGTGCCGTTCTTCACCATCAGCGGCTCGGATTTCGTTGAAATGTTCGTCGGCGTGGGTGCATCCCGCGTGCGCGACATGTTCGAGCAGGCCAAGAAAAGCTCGCCGTGCATCATCTTCATCGACGAGATCGATGCTGTCGGCCGCCATCGTGGCGCTGGCCTGGGCGGCGGCAACGACGAACGTGAGCAGACGCTCAACCAGATGCTGGTCGAGATGGATGGATTCGAGACCAACGTGGGCGTAATCGTGATCGCGGCCACCAACCGGCCGGACATCCTCGACCCCGCGCTGCTGCGCCCGGGTCGTTTTGACCGCCAGGTCTACGTGACTTTGCCTGATGTGCGTGGCCGCGAGCAGATCCTGGGTGTGCACATGCGCAAGGTGCCGGTGGGTCAGGACATCCGAGCCGACATCCTGGCACGCGGCACGCCGGGGTTCTCGGGTGCCGATCTGGCCAACCTGGTCAACGAAGCTGCCCTGTTCGCTGCACGCCGCAGCGGGCGGGTGGTCGAGATGGTCGACTTCGAGAAGGCCAAAGACAAGATCATGATGGGCCCCGAGCGCAAGACCATGATCATGCCGGAGGATGAACGCAAGAACACGGCCTACCACGAAGCTGGCCACGCCCTGGTGGCGCGTTTGATGCCCAAGACCGACCCGGTGCACAAAGTGACAGTGATCCCCCGCGGCCGCGCCCTGGGCGTGACGATGCAACTGCCTGAAGGCGACCGTTACAGCATGGACAAAGAGCGCATGCTCTCGACCATCAGCGTGCTGTTTGGTGGCCGCATCGCCGAGGAAGTGTTCATGAACCAGATGACCACTGGCGCCAGCAATGACTTCGAGCGTGCCACCTCGATCGCCCGCGACATGGTCATGCGATATGGCATGACTGACGAGTTGGGCCCGATGGTCTATGCCGAGAATGAAGGCGAAGTGTTTTTGGGGCGTTCGGTCACCAAGACGACGAGCATGTCTGAAGAGACGATGCGCAAGGTCGACGGTGTGATCCGCCGCATCATCGATGAGCAGTACACGGTCGCGCGTGACTTGATCGAACACAACAAGGACAAGATGCACGCGATGGCGCAGGCCTTGCTGGAGTGGGAGACCATCGACGCCGAGCAGATCGACGACATCATGAACGGCAAGCCACCGCGCGCTCCCAAAGACTGGACACCCTCAGTCAACCGTGCTTCAGGCCCGCCGACCCCGCCTGTCAACCCAGACAGCGCACCTGCAGCCGCCTGAACCGGCCGCCTGAGCAGATGGCTGCCGCTGGGGACTCCCCCAGCTGGCAGGTGACACGGGGGGTTCTGCGCCTGGACCGGCCCTGGGTCATGGGCATCGTCAATGTGACGCCAGATTCGTTCTCGGACGGTGGCCGCCATGACGATGCAGCCAAGGCCTTGGCCCATTGCGAGCAATTGGTGCTGCAAGGCGTGGACATTCTGGACATCGGCGGCGAGTCCACCCGGCCTGGCGCGCAAGCGCTTGCGCCGCAGCAAGAGCTGGCCAGGATCCTGCCGGTCTTGAAGGGTGCCCTGACTCTGGGTGTGCCGGTGTCGGTGGATACCAGCCGGGCCTGGGTCATGCAGCAAGCTCTGGACCTGGGAGTGGACATCGTCAACGACGTGCGTGCCCTGCGCCAAGCGGATGCGCTGGCAGCTGTGCGGGGCCACCCGAGTTGCGGGCTGTGCCTGATGCACATGCGCGGCGAACCCTCGACGATGGCCTCACTGGCTGTGTACGCAGACGTGGTGAATGAGGTCCGCGAGGCTTTGCTGCTGCGATTGGCTGAGATTTGCGCGGCTGGCATTGCAGCCCAGCGTGTGGTGCTGGACCCGGGCATAGGATTCGCCAAAACCGCCAGCCACAATCTGCAATTGCTGGCTCGGCAACACGAGCTCTGCGCTTTGCCGCGCCCGTTGCTGGTGGGCTGGTCGCGCAAAGGCACCTTGGGGCAAATCACGGGGCGCGCCGTACACGACCGTCTGGCCGCCAGCGTGGCTGCGGCTGTGCTGGCGGTGGAGCGTGGCGCACGCATCGTGCGCGTTCACGACGTGGCGCCGACGGTGGACGCACTCAAGCTGTGGCGCGCAGCCACCTTGGCTGGCTGAAGCTCATCAAGCCGGCCTGGCGAGCAGCGCCCAAGTCTCAGGCAAGAGAATCCATGGGGGCTGCAACCTGCAACTTTCAACCTGCCGGCTGACCGCAAAGCAGTGACAACTGTCTCGAATTGGAAGCTGTTCTTACAACATCGACCCGTGCACTCTCCCAGGACAATCGTGCTTCTGGCGCTGTGCGCTGCAGCTCGCCAAGCCTGACGAGTGATTGAACAACGAGGACACCCAGCGCATGAGCAGAACCTACTTCGGAACCGATGGCATTCGCGGCCGCGTCGGGCAGGGCCCGATCACGCCCGACTTCATGCTGCGGTTGGGACACGCGGTGGGCCAGGTGCTCAAGCGCAAGGCTGCCAGGCCGGCCGTTTTGATCGGCAAGGACACCCGCATATCGGGTTACATGCTGGAGTCGTCGCTGGAGGCGGGATTTGCTTCTGCCGGCGTCGATGTCTTTCTCAGCGGCCCTTTGCCCACGCCAGGAGTGGCTTATCTGACGCGTGCACTCAGACTGGATCTGGGTGTGGTCATCAGTGCATCACACAACGGTTTCGAGGACAACGGCATCAAGTTCTTCTCGGCCCGCGGCGAAAAGCTGCCCGATGAGTGGGAGCTGGACGTCGAGGCTGAGCTCACCAAAGCCCCCCGCTGGGTCGAATCGGTGGATCTCGGGCGCGCCAAGCGCCTGGAAGACGCACGCGGGCGCTACATCGAGTTCTGCAAAGGCACGGTGCCTCACACGATGTCGTTGAAGGGCATGAAAATCGTCGTCGATGCAGCCCATGGTGCGGCGTACCAGGTGGCGCCGGAGGTCTTTCACGAGCTGGGCGCAGAGGTCATCAAGGTGGGCTGCAGCCCGGACGGCCTGAACATCAACCTCAATGTGGGCGCCACTCACCCCCAGGCACTGTTGGCCGCAGTGGCTGCCAACCGCGCGGACTACGGCATTGCCCTGGATGGCGATGCCGATCGCCTGCAGATGGTCGATGCTGAGGGCCGGCTGTTCAATGGTGATGAGTTGCTGTTTGTGATGGCCACTGACCGCTTGATGCAACGGCGTGAGGTGCCCGGCGTGGTGGGCACCTTGATGACCAACATGGCTGTAGAGATCGCTTTGTCAGCCCAAGGCGTGAAGCTGGTGCGCGCCAAAGTCGGTGACCGCTATGTGCTCGAAGAGCTGTCGGCGCGGGGCTGGGCGCTGGGCGGCGAAAGCTCGGGCCACTTGCTGGCGCTGGATCGCCATTCCACTGGCGACGGCATTGTCAGTGCGCTGCAGATCTTGCAAGCCATCCGCCGCGCCGGCAAGCCGCTGGCAGCGCTGCTGGAAGGCTTGAGACTGTTCCCCCAGACGCTGATCAACGTCAGGTTGCCTGAAGGCAGCGATTGGCAGAAGAACCTTGAGCTGGCGCAAACCCGGCGCGAAGCAGAGTCTGCGCTGGGCGCTCAAGGCAGGGTGCTGATTCGTGCCTCAGGCACCGAGCCTGTCTTGCGGGTGATGGTGGAAGCCCAGGAGGCCGCGGTGGGGCAGCACTGGGCCCAGGCGATGGCCACTGCTGCTGCCCGGGGATAGGCATCCCGGCGGGTTTTTGTCGGCGCCCTCATGCTGGCGCTGCAAAGTCCGCGCTCTGCATTGCCCAGAGCAGGTGGGTCTTGGCGGTTCTTGCGCAAGCTCTTTCTTGCCGACGAATTGAACTGAGGCTGTCACAGTGCCGTCACAACTCGGGTCTACCATTTCAGCATTGCGAAGAATTTCTTCAACTGCTGGAAAGGCAAAAACATGTTCTTACTCCGTAAAGCCCTGTGTGGCACGGGTCTGCTGGCCCTGGCTCTGAGTGCGCCCATCGCATCTGCGCAAGATGTCACGGGTGCCGGCGCCACCTTCCCCGCACCGTTGTATGCCAAGTGGGCAGATGCTTACAACAAGGCTACCGGTATCAAGATCAATTACCAATCGGTGGGCTCAGGCGCAGGCATGCGCCAGATTCGTGGCAAAACTGTGGATTTCGGTGCTTCGGATGTACCTCAGACCGATGAAGAGTTGGCCAAAGACGGCCTGGTCCAGTTCCCCACCGTGATGGGCGGTGTGGTGCCGGTGGTCAACATCCAGGGCATCTCGCCGGGCCAATTGCGGTTGACGGGACAGGTGCTTGGCGACATCTACCTTGGCAAGCTCAGCAAGTGGTCGGACCCGGCGATCGCGGCCCTCAATCCAGGCCTCAAGCTGCCCGACACTACGATTGCAGTGGTCCGGCGGGCCGATGGCTCCGGCACCACCTTCATCTTCACCAACTACTTGTCCAAGGTCAACCCTGACTGGAAATCCACCGTCGGCGAGGGCGCTGCGGTCAAGTGGCCCACAGGCGCAGGTGGCAAGGGCAACGAGGGCGTGGCCGCTTTTGTGCAGCGCTTGCCCAACTCGATCGGCTATGTCGAGTTCTCGTACGCCAAGGTCAACAAGATGTCACACGTGGCTTTGCGTAACAGGGCCGGCAACTTTGTGACCCCTGACGACTCGACCTTCAAGGCTGCGGCCGAAGGCGCCAGCTGGGATAAAAGCTTCTACCAGATCCTGACCGAGCAGCCTGCAGCTCAGGCCTGGCCGATCACCGGCGCGACCTTCATCCTGATGCACAAGGCGCAAGACAATCCCGCCAAGGCCGCCGCTACACTGAAGTTCTTCGACTGGGCCTACAACAACGGCGACAAGATGGCCGCCGATCTCGAGTACGTTTCGATGCCCGAATCGGTCAAGAAGCTGGTTCGCGCTGCGTGGAGCCAGATCAAGGACGGTGCAGGCCAGACCATCGCCTTGAAGTAGTTCGGCTCTGACTGGAGCCCGCACAGGCTTGCGCGCCCGGCTTCGGTCGGGTTCGCAAGCCTGTTGCCTTGTGCTGAAGCCATGACCTTGCCCGCTACACTCCAAGCCGATTCTTTGCCGGCAAAAAAGAACATGCAAAGCAGTGTTGCAGGAGGTAGCTCCAGGCCCCGCAGGCGCATTCTGCCGTGGGCTGATGTGGTTTTTTCCGCCGCCGCCCATTTGGCGGCATTGATTACCTTGGGTTTGCTGGCAGCCATCATCGGCTCACTGGTGGTGGGCGCCTGGCCGGCGATCAGCGAATACGGCTTGAGTTTTTTGTGGCGCAGCGAGTGGGACCCCGTGGAAGACAGCTACGGCGGCCTGGTGATGATCTACGGCACGCTCGCGACGTCGTTCATTGCCCTGTTGATCGCTGTACCGGTGAGTTTCGGTATTGCCCTGTTTCTGACCGAGCTGGCGCCAGCCTGGCTGCGCCGACCGCTGGGCGTGGCCATCGAGCTGTTGGCGGCGGTGCCGTCCATCGTCTACGGCATGTGGGGCTTGCTGGTGTTCGGCCCGATTCTGGCCACCTTTGTGCAGCAGCCTTTGCAGCGGCTGGTCGGTGACGTGCCGGTTCTGGGTTCGTTGGTCTCCGGCGCGCCAGTGGGCATCGGCATTTTGTCGGCCGGCATCATCCTGGCGATCATGGTCATCCCGTTCGTCGCCTCGGTGATGCGGGATGTGTTCGAAACGACACCGGCGTTGCTCAAGGAGTCTGCTTACGGCCTGGGCTCGACGACCTGGGAAGTGGTGTGGAAGGTGGTGCTGCCTTACACCAAGTCAGGCGTCGTGGGCGCGATCATGCTCGGCTTGGGCCGGGCGCTGGGTGAGACCATGGCCGTTACCTTTGTGATCGGCAACTTCAACCAGTTGGACTCCTTGTCACTGTTCGAGGCTGCCAACAGCATCACCTCCGCCCTGGCCAACGAATTTCCTGAGGCCGCGCCCGGGCTGCATCAGGCCTCGTTGATCTACCTTGGCCTGGTGCTGTTTTTCATCACCTTTGTGGTGCTGGTGTTGTCCAAAGTGCTGCTCGCACGCTTGAAGCGCAACGAAGGGTCGAGGACATGAGCCTCAGCGCGTTGAGTGTCGGCAAGATGCGGCTGCATCGTCGTCGCAAGCTGACCAACATCCTGGCGCTGAGCTTGTCGCTGGGGGCGATGGGTTTTGGTCTCTTCTGGCTGGCTTGGATTCTGTTTGAAACCCTCAGGCTGGGACTTTCAGGCATGTCGCTGGCAGTCTTCACAGAGATGACGCCGCCTCCGATGGCGCAAGAGGGTGGATTGCTCAATGCCATCGCAGGCTCGGCCTTCATGGTTTTGCTCGCCACGGCACTGGGGACGCCCATCGGCATCATGGCTGGCGTCTACCTAGCCGAATACGGGCAGCGCACCTGGCTGGGTCGCATCACGCAGTTCATCAGCGACATCCTGTTGTCTGCACCTTCGATCGTGATCGGCTTGTTCATCTATGCCGTGGTGGTGGCGCAGTTGCGCAGCTTCTCGGCCCTGGCCGGCATTCTGGCGTTGTCGCTGATCGTGATTCCGGTGGTCATCCGCACCACCGAAAACATGCTCAGCCTGATCCCGAATTCGCTGCGTGAGGCAGCTTACGCTCTGGGCACGCCCAAGTGGAAGGTAATCGCCTCGGTCACGTTGCGCGCCGCGCGCGCGGGTGTGGTGACTGGCGTATTGTTGGCGCTGGCCCGCATTGCAGGAGAAACTGCACCGCTGTTGTTCACGGCGCTGAGCAACCAGTTCTGGTCCTCGTCGCTGACCGAGCCGATGGCCAGCCTGCCGGTGACGATCTTCAAGTTTGCCATGAGCCCTTACGAGAACTGGCGCGAGCTGGCGTGGGCCGGTGTCCTGATCATCACCATGGGCGTTTTAGGCTTGAACATCCTGGCCCGGGTCTTGTTCAGGAACAAGATTTGAGCGCGAACCTTCCATCCATTGGCCTCGATGGCCCAGCAGACGCATGAATATGGCAGCCAACCCCGCACCGACCGAGAAGTCCAAGGTGTCGGTGCGCAATCTGAACTTTTATTACGGCTCTTTTCAGGCCCTGAAGAACATCCATCTGGAAATCCCCGAGCGCAAGGTGACCGCCTTCATCGGCCCATCAGGCTGCGGCAAGAGCACCTTGCTCAGAGTCTTCAACCGCATGTTCGAGCTCTACCCCGAGCAGCGCGCTGAAGGCGAGGTGACGCTGGACGGTGAAGACATCCTGTCCAAGAAGCTGGACGTGTCGCTGGTGCGCGCCAAGATCGGCATGGTGTTCCAGAAGCCCACGCCATTTCCGATGTCGATCTACGACAACATCGCCTTTGGCGTGCGCTTGTTCGAAAGGTTGCCGCGCGTGGAGATGGACGAGCGTGTCGAGTGGGCGCTCAAGAAGGCTGCACTGTGGGGTGAAGTCAAAGACAAACTGGCCCAAAACGGCGCCAGCCTGTCGGGTGGCCAGCAGCAGCGGCTGTGCATCGCTCGCGGCATCGCCATCAAACCCGAGGTGCTGCTGCTGGACGAACCTTGTTCCGCGCTGGATCCGATCTCGACCGGCAAAATCGAAGAGTTGATCCATGAGCTGAAGGTGGACTACACCGTGATGATCGTGACCCACAACATGCAGCAAGCAGCGCGCTGCAGTGACTACACCGCCTACATGTACCTGGGTGATCTGGTGGAGTTCGGCCCGACCTCGGAGCTCTTCATGAAGCCCAAGCAAAAGGACACCGAGGACTACATCACCGGCCGCTTCGGCTGAAGTCTTCGTCCAGCTGACGCGGCAGATGCCCAGGCAGCTCGCACCCCAGTTCAGAACCCCCGCTGTACACAAGGAACCCCATCATGACCGACAAACACCTTTCTACCCAGTTTGACGCCGAGCTCAGCGGCATTTCCGGACGTGTGCTCGAAATGGGCGGCATGGTCGAGAGCCAACTCGTGCAGGCGCTGCTGGCCTTGACCACCTTTGACGGCGAGATTGCTGCTCAAGTGCTGCTGCAGGAAGAGCGCGTCAATCAGATGGAGATCGAGATCGACCGCGACCTCTCGGCCATCATCGCCCGCCGTCAGCCCACCGCGCGTGACCTGCGCCTCTTGATCGCCATCAGCAAGGCCATCGCCAACCTGGAGCGGGTGGGCGACGAGGCGGCTCGCATCGCCCGCATGGTCAAGCGCCTGATCAACACCGGGGTCTCATCGCGGTTCAGGCTGCCTGTGACTGATCTCAGTTTCGAGGCTGAACTGGCAATCGCCCAGTTGCGCAAGGCATTGGACGCCTTTGCGCGTCTCGACACCGCACGCGCATTGGAGGTGCTGAAGCAGGACGACCAGATCGACCAGGAGTTTGACGGCCTGTTGCGCAAGCTGATCACCTACATGATGGAAGACCCACGCACCATATCTTCCAGCATCGATCTGGTCTTCGTGGCCAAGGCCATCGAGAGGGTGGGCGACCACGCCAAGAACATTGCCGAGGCGATCATCTACGTGGTCAAGGGCACTGACGTGCGCCACACCTCGATGGAGAACGTCGAAAACGTTGTGCGCTGATGGTGGCTCCTCGGCTCCTTGGCTGTTCGGCGTACGCCCAGGCGCCTGCTGCCGTCCCCGGGTCTGGCATCCAGCAGGTGTGGGTGTTGGCAAGTCGCCTGGTCAGCCAGGTTGAAAGGTTTGCATGACCACGGTGCTGGTGGTGGAAGACGAGCCGGCGATTGCCGAGCTGATCAGCCTGAACCTGCGCCATGCAGGCATGCAGGTGGAGGTGGCGGCGGATGCGGTGGCTGCCCAGCAGGCCATCGAGCGCGCGTTGCCTGATCTGGTGGTATTGGATTGGATGCTGCCGGGCGAAAGCGGGGCGCAATTGGCCCGGCGCTGGCGCGGCGAAGCCCGCACGCGGTCGATGGCACTGATCATGCTCACTGCCAGAGCCGAAGAAACAGACAAGATCGCAGGCCTGGACGCAGGTGCCGACGATTATCTGACCAAGCCGTTTTCTCCCCGCGAGTTGCTGGCACGCATCCGGGCTGTGCTGCGGCGCAATTCACCCGAGGCGCTGGACGCGGCGGTCGTGCTGGGGGCCTTGCAACTCGACCCCGCCACCCGGCGCGTGCTCGTTGTGCATGGCTCCGAGACCCAGGAGTTGAAGATGGGTCCGACCGAATTCAAGTTGTTGCATTTCTTGATGAGCCACCCGGAGCGGGTGCACAGCCGATCGCGCCTGCTGGATCGTGTCTGGGGTGACCATGTCTTCATCGAAGAGCGCACCGTGGACGTGCATATCAAACGCTTGCGCGAGGCTCTGAAGCCAGCCGGTTGTGACGGCTGGGTTCAGACTGTCCGTGGCGCAGGCTACCGACTGCTGTCGGATCAAGAGGTTGTCCGTGAATGAGAGGCGCGGGCGCTTCCTGGTGACGGACAGGCTCTAAGCCATGGACGAGCTGCCGGGCAAGATCATCAAGGGCTTGTTGTTGACGGCCTTGCTGAGCGCGGTGGGCGCTGGCGCGGGCGCCTGGGCTGGAGCGATTTGGCTGGGGCTGGCCCTGGGGGTGGCGCTGGCGGTGGCCTGGATCATCGCGCGTGAGGCTTTGCGCGGCAGCCGCCTGATGACCTGGCTGCGTGACCCGCAAGTCGTCGAAGCGCCCCGCGACCCGGGGTTCTGGGGCGAAGTGGCTTACAGGGTCGAAAAGTCGCTGCGCCAACGTGACTCGCTGCTGGGACAAGAGCGTGGGCGTCTGCAGGAGTTTCTGTCAGCGATCGAAGCCTCTCCCAATGGCGTGCTGCTGCTGGACCGCGGCGATCAGATTGACTGGCTCAACTCGGTGGCAGCGCAGCACTTTGGCCTGAACCCCCAGCGCGACCGGCTGCAACGGATCACGAACCTGGTGCGCATGCCCAGCTTCGTCAGTTATCTGCAGGACGGCAACTTTGAAGAACCGATCGTCTTCGCGGGCCCCGGGGGTCGATCGACCTTGTCGGTGTTGATCCGACCTTACGGCGAAGGGATGAAACTGGTGCTGTCGCAGGACGTCACCGAGCTCGAGAGAGCCAATGCGATGCGCCGAGACTTTGTGGCCAACGTCTCGCATGAAATCCGCACACCGCTGACGGTGCTGTCGGGTTTTGTCGAAACCATGGCGGGCCTGCCCCTGACTGAAGTCGAACGTACGCGCGTGCTCAGCTTGATGGCCCAGCAGACTGACCGTATGCAGACCCTGGTCGGTGACCTGCTTACGCTGGCGCATTTGGAAGGCAGCCCGCGCCCCGGCGCAGAGCAGTGGCTGGACGTCAGAGGGTTGTTGCAGCGGGCACTGGCTGACGCCCAAGCCTTGTCAGGCGGCCGCCACCGCTTCGAATGCAAGGCCGTCGAAGGCGTTCAGATCGCGGCCAGCGAGCCCGAAATGCAAAGCGCGATTGCCAATTTGCTGACCAACGCCGTGCGCTATACGCCTGCAGGAGGCAAGATCGCCATGGCCTGGATCTGGCGCAGTGATGGAGGTGGCAATGTCGAGGTGGCAGACGATGGCGTCGGCATCGCTCGCGAGCACATTCCGCGTCTCACGGAGCGCTTTTACAGGGTGGATGGCAGCCGCTCGCGCGAGACTGGGGGCACTGGGCTGGGCTTGTCGATCGTCAAGCACGTGATGCAGCGCCATGGTGGCGAAATCGATGTGCAAAGCGAGCCTGGCAAGGGCTCCGTCTTCCGCCTGCGTTTGCCTGCTCTGCGGGTACGCCAGCGGCCCATCGAAGAAGCCGTCTTGCCTGCAACACACGCGCCGAGCGCGCCGCCTGAGACGGCGGTGGCAGCGGACAGCCACCCGCTGCCTGCGGTGCCGCAGCGTCAGAAGCCTGCGGCAAGCGAACGCAGCCAGGCCTAATGTGAACAGCTACTGCGTTGAGCGCTGTCGCTGATAGACGTGGCTGACTTCCTGCCTGTCCGCAGGCCGGCGCACCACAGCCACCTGCTGCCATCCTGGGGGAGCCGCCTTGGCCGCGAATTCGGAGGCAAAAACCTGCACCATGTGATTGCATGGGCTGGCCGACAGCCCCTGACTGGCGGTGGCCTGGGACAAGGTGTCGGCTCTTGCGTCGACCTTCCAGCGGCCAAGAAATTCCAGGGCCGCAACGGTGGAAGGTGAAGCTGCGGGGGCCAGCAAGCAGGCCCGGGCCGGGACATGTTGGCTGACCCGGTCGACCCAGGTGCGCATGCTGCGCGCGTAGTCCAGTGGTTGCAGCCACAAGGTCATCAGCAGCAGCCAGCACAGGGCAACACCTCCGGCCGGCAGCACCAGGCTCTTCCACAGGGCATCGCGGTGGCGTCCTGTTCGCCAGCGCACCAACCACAACCATGCCACCGTGCCGGTGACGGCGAAGACCAGCGTGAGGGCAGAGAACTGGGCTTCAAACCCTGGCGCCAGCTTGCTGACGTTGGCTGCAGTCTTGGCAGGTACACCCGTGTGCATGGCCACATAGATGACCCAGATGACGACGGCCGAGAGCGTGAAGAAGCAGATCGAGAACCAGTCGATCCCTGCGGCAGCGCTGCGTTTGAGGGTGGGCAGCGCAAAAGCGGCCAGCACCGCCAGCCCTGGCAAGCCCAGCATCAGCGCGCGGTCGTTGCCCGCCATGGCCAGGTTGGTGCCCAGCGCCACCACGATCAGTACCAAGGGGGCAGAAATGTGTCGGAACGAGAGTTGCCGCCGCCAGCGCCAAAGGGTCCACAAGGCCATCGGCCACACTGGCCACATGAACCACAGCCATTGACGCGCGATGCTGGGCACATCGCTCGGGCTCAGCCCGACGCCACGCAGACGCCAGGCGTGCAGCCAGAAGGCCAGCACCACCGCGCCGGCGCAGGCGCCCGCCAGCCACACCACCAAGGCCCTGACTTGCGGGTAGCGTGACTGGCTGCAGACCAATACACCCCCCAGCCCCAGGGCCAAGGCCACGGCGGGTGCACCACTGCCGGCCAGCAAGGGCAGCGCTGCCAGCAGCGCCAGCCTGCAGCGCAGGGGCCTGAAAGGTGCTGCCGCCAGCCCGTAGAGGAAGAGCGCGGCAGCAAGCAACTGGGCCAACTCAGGTGTAGTTTCGTGCCCCAGCTGCGCCAGGCCCAGGGTGGCAATCAAGGCCAGCAGCGCACCATCGGCAATGGCGCGCGCATAGTCCACCGGGTCGGCTTCACCGCCAAAAGCAAAAGCCACAGGCTGCGCCGCTTCGGTGCGCGCCAAATGGAATGCGCTGTACCAGACGAGTGCCAGGGTCAGCGCCAGCAGCGCTGCAAAGGGCAGTCTGGCGGCCAGTGCAGGATCGAGCCAGCCTGCGCCGGCGCGGATGAATATCGCCCCCCACCAGTGCGACAGCAGTGCTGAATCACCTGGCACACCGCCCAGTGCCGGCAACCACCAGGATGTGCGCCCCTCGGCCATTGCCAACATCTGACCAAAGGCGGCAAACTCGGCGCCGCGCCAGGGGTCGCGGCCGATCAGCCCCGGCAGCAGATAGGCGGCACAAAGCAACAACAGCGGCACACGCGGCAGACGCCGTGCGCCGCGCTGGGTGACAAGTGCTGGGTTCGGGTTGTGGGCCCTGGCAGGCGTCGCCATACTAGTTCACGGGCCTGCTGGAGCGCACTGCGATGGACACAAAAAAGGGCAGCGTGGCTGCCCGGTTCCTGCATGCAATATGGGAGTCAGGTTGCCATACCAAAAGGCGCATGGCCGCAAGCGCATGCCCTGGTGCGGTAGCCTGGAACCCGAATCTCCAACGCAATTATTTTTTCATGCCCACGTGGGCAAACTTGTTGCGAAACTTCTCGACCCGGCCGCCCAGACTGTCGATGCTCTTTTGCGTGCCGGTGTAAAAAGGATGCGTCTCGCTGGTGGTTTCCAGCTTGATCAGCGGCATCTCGCGGCCGTCGTCGAGCTTGATCTTTTCTTTGCTTGAAGCACAAGAGCGCGTGACGAACTGGAAACCGTTGGACAAGTCCTGGAAACAGATTTCGCGGTAGTTGGGGTGAATGCCGTCTTTCATGGGAGCCTCTGCTGATGGGGGTAGCCGTGCCTGCAAAGCGGATGTGCAGACATACTTGCCCCGGGGATAAAAACCAAACCCGACATTGTAGCCAAGGTATCAACCGCCTCGGCGCATCATGTCGAAGAAGTCCAGATTGTTCTTGGTGGCCTTCATCTTCTCGAGGATGAATTCCATCGCTTCGATTTCGTCCATCGGGTACAGCAGCTTGCGCAGGATCCAGCTCTTTTGCAGGATTTCGGGCTTCAGCAACAGCTCTTCGCGCCGCGTGCCGCTTCTGTTGATCAGTATCGAAGGGTAGACACGTTTTTCGGCCATGCGCCGATCCAGATGGATCTCGCAGTTGCCGGTGCCTTTGAACTCTTCGTAGATCACCTCGTCCATCTTCGAGCCGGTATCGATCAACGCGGTGCCGATGATCGTCAGCGTGCCACCTTCTTCGGTGTTACGCGCGGCGCCAAAGAAGCGCTTGGGGCGCTGCAAGGCGTTGGCGTCCACACCTCCGGTCAACACCTTGCCGCTGGAAGGCAACACGTTGTTGTAGGCGCGCGCCAGGCGGGTGATGCTGTCCAGCAGGATCACCACGTCTTTTTTCAACTCGACCAGCCGCTTGGCACGCTCGATCACCATCTCTGCCACCTGCACGTGGCGCGCAGCGGGTTCGTCAAAGGTGGAGCTGATGACCTCGCCACGCACGGTGCGCTGCATCTCGGTCACTTCTTCGGGTCGTTCATCCACCAGCAGCACGATCAGATGGATCTCGGGGTGGTTGGCCACCAACGCGTGGGCGATGTGCTGCATCATGACCGTCTTGCCGGTCTTGGGCTGCGCCACCAGCAGCGCGCGCTGGCCTTTGCCGATGGGCGCGATCAAATCGATGATGCGGCCGGTGATGTTCTCTTCGGCCTTGATGTCGCGCTCAAGCTTGAACGGCTCCTTCGCGAACAAGGGCGTCAAGAACTCGAACATGATCATGTGCTTGCTCTCCACCCGCGACAGGCCGTTGACCCGGACAACCTAGACCAAAGCAAAATAGCGCTCACCGTCCTTGGGCACCCGCACCTCGCCTTCAACCATGTCGCCGGTGTGCAGATTGAATCGCCGCACCTGGCTGGGGCTGAGGTAGATGTCATCGGTGCTGGCCATGTAGCTGGCCTCGATGCTGCGCAGGAAGCCAAAGCCATCGGGCAGCACTTCGAGCACGCCGTCACCGAAAACCTGTTCACCGGCGCGCGCCCGTTTTTTCATGATCGCAAACATCAGCTCTTGTTTGCGCAGGCGCTGGACGTTTTCGATCTCCAGCGCTTCGCCCATGGCGATCAGCTCTGAGACATGTTGGGCCTTGAGTTCGGACAAATGCATAACGGGCACCCCGGGTGCAGCTTGGCGTCAAAAATCTGCCAGACAAACGGGCAGAATTCAGCGCAACAAAACGGGTGAAATGGCGCCAAGCCCCAACTCGGCCCTTCAAGCAACAGGCCCGTGAAGACACAGGCCAGCGAGGGCGACGGTGGGTGGCGGAACAGGTTGCAGGCTCACGAACCGCCCACAACTGGCATCAATTATAGATGACTGTCGAGGAATGCGGTGAGTTGCGTCTTGGACAGGGCGCCGACCTTGGTGGCAGCCAGCTCGCCGCCCTTGAACAACATCAGCGTCGGGATGCCGCGAATGCCGTACTTGCCAGGCACGTCGCGGTTCTCGTCAACGTTCATCTTGGCAATCTGCACGCGGCCGTCGTACTCCTTGGACACTTCGTCCAGGATCGGCGCGATCATCTTGCAGGGCCCGCACCACTCGGCCCAGTAGTCCACCAGCACCGGCTTGTCGGCCTGCAGCACATCGGTGCCAAAGGAGTCGTCGGTGACGTGCTTGATCAGTTCCTTCTTGCTCGTTTCGCTGCTCATGGCAGATGCTCCTCATGCTGGGTCGGCGGCCACTGGCCGCTGCGACAGGGTGCCCCAAAAACTCGATTGCAGGGCAAGCAGGCTGTGCCAAGCCGGGTGGGCACAGTCCTGCGCTGTATTTTGACATAGCGAAACGGGCGCTGGCCCAGTCATCGGCCGACTTTGGCTCGATGGCGGCAAGAGGCGATTTGCATGGCTTGGACGGTGGGTGCTTGCAGGCCCCTGGGTAGCTGGGTAGAGGTTTTGATGCCCCCTGCGCTGCCATCAGGCGGCGCTTTGCGGGCCTGTTCGGTGTCTTGGAAGTGGCCGTGTCGGGGTCCAATGCAAGGTCATGGTCACCGTTCAGCCTCCCAGCAGCGACACCCCCCGGGCGCGCGGCAGCAAGCTGCGCTGGTTTGGCCACATGCAGCTTTTGCGCCTGCTTGGCCGCAGCAAGCGCACGATGGCCTGGCACGTGGTGGACCCAAGCAGCGGCAAGGACTTGATGCTGGTGCTGCCGCGCCTGCAATTGCCGGATCAGCCATCTTTGCGCCATTGGCAGCAGATGGCCCGGCTAGCAGCGCGACTGGACCACCCGCAACTTGCGGTGCCGCACGCTGTAGGCGTTCACGAGGCTTGGCCATATGTCAGCTACGCGATGGCAGAAGACGCCACTTTGCTGGAACGTCTGGACAGCAAAGGCCTGCCTGGCACGCAGGTGGCCGAGTGGATGGCGCAACTGCTTTCGGGTCTGGCCTTTGCGCACGACGCAGGGCTGGCGCATCACGACCTGCAAGCCCATCTGGTGCTGATCAGCGACGACGGCCAGTTGCGCTTGGCGGGCCTGGCAGTTGGCGCTGAAGTGGCGCTGCGCGATGCCGGATCCGAGGGCCTGGACGCCCTGGATGCGAGCGCGCTGCGGCTGCAGCGCGCTGCTGCACAGCGTGACGTATTGGCTGCCGGGGTGCTGATGCACGGCTTGCTGGCCGGGAAAGCAGCGCTGGATGAACCCGACACCGGCCAGGTGATCGCTCGCACCACGCCGCTGGGCAACGAACTGGTGCGCCTGCCCTGGTCATTGCCGCGCCCGGTGGTTGAGCCGCTGCGCGTCATCGTCAACCGGGCCACCGACCGCCAGGAGCGACAACGCTACGCCTCGGCGCGCAGCTTGCTGCGCGCGCTGGAAGGATGGCTGCACAGCGACGAACAGAAATCCGGAGGCCCTTTGTCATTGCTGATGCAACGCCTGGACGCCAACGGTTTGTTGCCATCCATGCCCGGGGCAGCAGAACGGGTGGCACGACTGGCGCTGCTGGATGGCGGACGCACCCACGACCTGGCCGAGGTCGTGCTCGAAGACCCGGCCCTGGCTTTTGAGATGCTGCGCAGTGTCAACCTGGCGCGTGCGCGTACAGGCTTGCGCAGCGGTGGTGAACCGGTCCTGGCGGTGCGCCGAGCCATCGCGATGCTGGGCCTGGAGGGCGTGCGACGCAACGCGCTGGCACTGCGCTCGTGGCCAGGTGCCCTGCGCGAAGAGCATGCCCAGGCGCTGCACCAACTGCTGCAGCGCTGCCAGCGCGCTGCGCGCATTGCACTGCTGCTGCGGCCACCTGGATATGACGCCGAAATGGTGTACCTGGTGACCTTGCTGCACAACCTGGGCCGGCTGCTGCTGCATTACCACTTTCCTGAAGAAGCAGCGCAATGGCGGCGGCTGATCCAGCCGCAACTGGCCCAACAGCCCGCTGCTGCAGGCGCAGCGACTGCAGGTCTTGCTGCGGGACAGCAGAGCACAGCGCCCGTCTACGAGCCTGCACTGAGCGAAGAAGAAGCAGCGTTTGCGGTGCTGGGCACGGATCTGTCGCTGTTCAGCCGGGCGCTGGCACGGCAATGGGGCTTTGACGAGGCCTCGTTGACGCTGCTGGAGCGTCCTTCAGAACGCAGCAACCGGGCCGCCGAGCCCAGTGACGACGATGTGCTGCGTGCGGTCGCCAGTTGCGCCAACAGCGTGGTGGACGCGTTGGCTCTTCCGCCCACGTTGGTCAAGACAGCGCTGGCGCGAGTGGTGCAGCGCCACGGCCGCAACCTCGGCTTTTCGATGGCGGAACTGAAAGCCGCGCTGCACAACGAGGGCAGCGCCAGCATTGGCGAGAGTTCAAGCGCGTGGGCAAGCCTGGCGCCGGTGGCGAACTGAAGCCTCAAGGTGACGAGCCCGACCCCGGCACTGGTTGCAACGCTTAGGGCTGCTTGGTTCCCCACCTGACCCGGTTGGGCGCGCTTCCATGCGGGGAGGCCCGTCGCGTTCGATTGTAGGGGTAGGAGAAAAGGCTGGCATCAGGAAGGCGGGCATCAAACATCAGTTGCGCGCTTTGACCCTGCCGTCGGCGTCCGAGAAGATCACTTCGACGCGACGGTTCTGTTGGCGACCCGCAGCATTGCTGTTGTCTGCCACCGGGTAGTTTTCGCCCAAACCGCTGGCTTGCACGCGGTCGGCAGCGATTTGCCGCTCAACCAGGGCTTGGCTCAGAGCCTGGGCGCGGCGCTCGGACAGCTCGCGGTTGAAGGAGTCGCTGCCGACGCTGTCGGTATGGCCTTCGACCAGCACTTTGCGCTCGGGGTTGCTTTGCAAGAAGGTGGCGAGCTGGTCCACCGTGCGCATCGCGCCGGCCTTCAGCGTGGCCAGGCCGGTATCAAACAACACATCGCCCAGCGTCAGCACCATGCCGCGGTTGGTTTGTTTGGCTTGCAACTCGGCCATTTGCGCCTCCAGCTTGGCGGCGCGTACCGTTTCGGCCTCGGCCAATTGGCGTGCTGCTCTGGCGGCGGCCAATTGTTCTTGCGCTGATCTGCGTGCTGCGTCTGCTTGGGTGCGCGCTGCGTCTGCCTGGGTGCGCGAAGCATCGGCCTGAGCACGTGAAGCCTCGGCCTGCAGACGTGCTTCTTCTGCCTGCATGCGGGCGGCCTCGGCGGCATTGCGCTCAGACGCTGCAGCCAGGCGAGCCCGCTCCGCGCTGTCGCGCTGAACCTGGGCTTCGTTGGTGCGGGCTTCGATCAGGATGCGGTCGCGCTCGGCACGCGACGCGGCTACCGCGGCGTCGGCCTGGGCGATCAAGCCTGCCTGGCGGGCGACTTCGGTCCGCTGGCGTGCCAGGTAGGCGAAGTGCTCGACCTCGGTCATGTCGTCGCCCTTGCGCAGCGCCGCCTCGCTTTTGGCCAGTGCGTCTTGCGCCTGACGCAGTTCGACCGGTGCACTGCTCACCACTTGCGGATCGGCCGCAGTCCGGTCGTACGCGGCGCGTGCTGCGTCGAGCTGGGAGTTGCTGGTGGGTGCGGAAGCGCAAGCCACCAGGGCGGCTGTGACGGCCAGGGCCAGCGCGGTGCGAGTGCTGCGCATCAGTTGGGTTTTCATATGGATCATCCTTGGAAAAAACGGTGGGCGGCTCCGCAACTCAACAGCTCAACAGCTCAACAGCTTGAAGCCTGGGTGCAGATCAGGGGCAAGTCAGCATTGCAAATCAGGGCCTGCGCTGGGTTTCCTGCCTCAGCACTTCGTTGCCGCGCTTGAGTTCTGCCACGGTGCGCGAGGCCTTTTCGGCACGCGATTTGCGCTCTGCCACTTCAGCATCGGCCATCGCCTGCTCGGCCATGCGGCGGCTTTCCACAAAACGCTCTTCGCGGGCGGCAGCTTCTGCCGTGTTCATCTTGTCGCGAGCAGCCAACATTTCCACAGGGGCCAGTTGCAGCGCACCCGCGCTTTCTGCCTGGGCAATCGAGGCCCTGGCGTTGGCCAGTTCTTCCACCGGCGCCACGCCTTTGCTGGCGCAGGCGCCCAGAAAGACCAAGGATGCGATCACGCTCAAGGTGGCCAAGGCCCGTGAGGGGCGGCGTAAAGGGCTGCTTTTGATGTTCATCAGTCGCGCTTTCAAAAAATAAAGAAACGAGAAAAATTCACGTTTTCTTTAGGGAAAACACCGATAGTAACTGATGAAGCCGTAAATGTGGTCGAGCAGGCAAGAATGCCGGCGCCGTTAGAACCTCGCGGCTCGATCAGCCTCTCAGCGCAGTTGCAGGGCTTGCCCATCGAAGCGCAGGCCCAGCGGATCGATCAGCAAGCATTTGTTGCCGGCTTCCACTTCGCCGGCCGCCCAGGCCGCGATGCCGCAGGCTCGCGCGGTAGCCACACAGCGCTGAGCATCTTTGGCCGCGACAAAGAGTGCGAAGCCTGCACCCATGTTCAGCGTGCCATAGGCATCTTCTGCACCCATTTGCGCCTGGTTCTGGATGAATTGCAGCACCGCTGGCACCGGCGGCAGGGTGTGGACGCGGTAGGCCAGCGGCTTGGGATGGCGCATCAGCTTGCGCCAGCCGTGGCCGGTGATGTTGGCTGCGTACTTGACGGGCACGCCAGCCGACCACAACGCCTCAGTCACCGGCGCGTACAAGGCGGTGGGCGCCAGCAGCGCTTCGCCGTAAAGGCTGCCGTCCTGCATCTTGGTCAGATATCCCTCAGGCAGCCGCTCGACCAGCTTTCTGGCCAGGCTCAGGCCGTTGGCATGGATGCCGCTGCTGGCCAGCAAGACAATGGCGTCACCCGGCGCCAGCCGCTCGCCCAGACTCAGCCTGGCTTTGGGCTTGACGATGCCGGTGCAAGCGGCTGCCAGGTCGATGCGGCCAGGCTCGACGATGCCTGCCAGCGCTGGTGTTTCGCCGCCGCCCCAGGCCACACCGCAGATGTCGCAGGCCGCTTTCCAGCCTGCCACCAGGTCCTGAGCCCGTGCGGCATCGCTGAACCACTCGCTGCCGCCGGCAGCCCAGTAGGCTTGAACCACCAGTGGAGTGGCGCCGACCGTGATCAGGTCGTTGACCGCCATCGCAATGGTGTCTTGCGCGATGCCGGCAAAGTACTGGCGGCCGGTCAGCCGCTGCATCTCGTCGGCGACCAAGGTCTTGGTGCCCAGGCACTCGACGACGCTGGCGATGTAGAAGGGCCCCAGATCCATCACGTAGGCCGATTCGCCGCGTGATGCCACGACCTCGGTCGCTCCTTTGGCGGGCAGGTGAGAGGCCGTGGCCGCAGCCGCGCGCTGGGCCGCAACCTTGAGCGGGTCGATCAGGTCGTACTGCACGCCAGCCTGTTCGTAGCTGAGCGGGGTGTTGCCGGTGTTCATGGCCCAGGATTATCCCTGTGGGGTCAGGGTGCCGGCCTTGGGCCCGCCTAGAATCTTGGCCATGTCCTATGTCGTGTTGGCCCGCAAGTATCGTCCGCGCAGTTTTGCGCAGATGGTGGGCCAGGAGCATGTGGTGCGTGCCTTGAGCAATGCGCTGCGGCAGCAGCGACTGCACCATGCCTACCTGTTCACGGGTACGCGTGGCGTCGGCAAGACCACGGTGTCTCGCATTTTGGCCAAAAGTCTGAACTGCACCGGGCCTGACGGGCAAGGCGGCATCACGGCCGAGCCTTGTGGCGTTTGCCAGGCTTGCACCGAGATCGACGCCGATCGCTATCTGGACTACACCGAGATGGACGCGGCCAGCAACCGCAGCATCGACGAGGTGCGCGAGTTGCTGGTGCGGGCGGCCTACAAGCCAGGGCTCGGCCGCTTCAAGGTGTTCATGATCGACGAGGCGCACCAGCTGACCAAGGACGCCTTCAATGCCTTGCTCAAGACCCTGGAAGAGCCGCCCGAGTACCTGAAGTTCGTGCTCGCCACCACCGACCCCGACAAGATGCTGCCCACCGTGCTCAGCCGCTGCCTGCAGTTCAACCTGCGGCCGATGGCGCCGGTGACGGTGCGGGAGCACCTGCAGACGGTGCTGACGGCCGAGCAGGTGGCATATGAGGACGGCGCTTTGCGGCTGCTTGCGCGGGCGGCCAACGGCTCGATGCGCGATGCACTGTCCTTGACCGATCAGGCCATTGCTTATGGCGGCGGCGCCTTGAAGATCGAGCAGGTGCGCGCGATGCTGGGCAGTGTCGATCGCGGCCAGGCGGCTGCGCTGGTGCAGGCGCTGTCGCAACGCGACGGTGCGGCGGTGCTGGCGCTGGTGGACGGCTTGCGCAGCCACGGGTTTTCGGCGGCCGGCACCCTGGAAGAACTGGCTTTGCTGTTGCAACAGATGGCGGTGGAGCAGGCGGTACCCGGCGCGCTGGATGCGCAAGATCCCGATACCGAGGACGCGCGCACGCTCGCCACCCTGCTGCCCGCCGACGAAACTCAACTGCTGTACAGCATGGCGCTGCATGGCCGCGAAGAACTGGGGCTGATGAGTGATGAATACGCGGCACTGAGCATGGTGCTGCTGCGGTTTTTGGCCTTTCCTTCGCAAGTCGGCGGCGCCGGCTCCCTGCCGGGGCCCGCTCAGCCGTTGTCGAAGCCAGCCACAGTGGCCCACGATGCAGCGGCTGAACGGGACGCCGCTGCAGCGCCAGCGGCCCATCAGCCCGGCGCTGAAAAGCCTGGCGCTGTGGCTGAAAGCAAGGAAGCTGCGTTGCGCAGCCCCGCGCCTGCGCCCATGCCAGCCGACGCCTCGCCATTGGCCGACCGCTGGGAGGCCTTGGTCAAGCGACTGATCGCGCAGGGCGCGCTGGCGGCCTTGGTGCGTGAACTGGCCTGGCAAGCCGGCCTGATGGGCATCGACGGCGAGGCCGCGCCCGAGGTCTGGCACCTGCAGGTCGAACGCGAGCTATTGCGCACGCAAGTTTTGGCGGATCGCTTGTCTCGCGCCCTGAGCGCCGCGCTCGACTGCAGCCTGACAGTGCAGTTGCAGCCGGGTACGCCTGCAGACAGCCCGGCCCAACGTGACGCTGCCCGGCGTGCCGAGCGGCAAGCGCAAGCTGAGCGCACCATCCAGCAAGACCCGCTGGTACAGCAGTTGCTGGCACAGTACCCGACTGCGCGCATCGTCCCAGGGTCGATTCAAGCGACCTGAGCGGCGCGCCACAGGGCAGTCGCCACGGCCATCTCGTGATCTTTGGCAACCTCGAAGCGACTCCGATTTTTTCACCCTCACATCACTTCAACTTTTCAAGGACCCAGCACCATGATGAAAGGCCAACTCGCAGGCTTGATGAAACAAGCACAAGCCATGCAGGAGAACATGAAACGCGCGCAGGACGAACTGGCGCAAATAGAAGTTGAAGGTGAATCAGGCGCCGGATTGGTCAAGGTGCTGATGACCTGCAAGCACGACGTCAAACGCGTCACCATCGACCCCAGTCTGCTGGCCGAGGACAAGGACATGCTCGAGGATCTGGTCGCCGCAGCCTTCAACGCCGCCGTTCGCCGCGCCGAAGAAGTCAGCACCGAGAAGATGGGCAAGCTGACTGCAGGCATGCCGCTGCCCCCGGGCATGAAGCTGCCGTTCTGAGCTTCTTGCCGCGCTGCGCAGTTGCCACCGTGGTCGAAAGTGTGCATTGGCGCTTGCATGGGGCTTGCATGGGGCTTGCATGGGTCTCGTATGGATCTCGCATCGCGGTCTCGCATCGGTCTCGCGTGCGGCTGGCCTGGCGCACCGGGCTGGCGTTGAGCGGCGATGACTGAGCCTGCTCTGGAGGGCCTCATCGACGCCTTGCGCCGCCTGCCCGGGGTGGGTATCAAATCGGCGCAGCGCATGGCTTTTCATCTGCTGCAGCATGACCGTGACGCCGCCCGTCGCCTGGCTGCAGCCTTGGGCAACGCGGTCGAGCGGGTACAGCATTGCCGCCGCTGCCACACCTTCACCCAGGACGAGGTCTGCAGCACTTGTCTGGACGGCCGCCGCGACGTGCGCCTGCTGTGTGTGGTCGAGACCCCTGCAGACCAGGCGGCGCTGGAGCGCAGCGGCAGCTTCAAGGGCCTGTACTACGTGCTGATGGGCCGCATCAGCCCCTTGGATGGTGTGGGCGTGGCAGACATCGGTGTGCAAGGCTTGCTGGACCGCGCTTCTGAAGGCGAGGTGCAGGAAGTCATCCTGGCCACCGGCTTCAGCGCCGAAGGAGAGGTCACTGCCCATGCCTTGAGCGGAGCGTTGCGCGCACGCGGCTTGAAGGTCACCCGCCTGGCACGCGGTGTGCCTGCAGGCAGTGAGTTGGAGTACGTGGATTTGGGCACCATCGCGCATGCGATGGGAGACCGAAGGTAGCCGCTTCAGTGAGCGTCTTCAGCCCTCGCCGACCGCCTGTCGGTAGGCATGCCATGACGCATGACCGATCACCGGTCCGATGACCAGCAGTCCGGCAAAGTAGGGCAGCAGCGCCAGACCCACCAGCGCGGCGATCAGGGCGGCCCAGATCAGCATCACGACGGGCTGGCCCAGCACCAATCGCATGCTGGTCAAGCCAGCGGTGATGGCATCTGTCTGGCGGTGCAGGATCATCGGAATGGCGACCACGCTGACGGCAAAGATCAGAGAAGCAAAGATGCCGCCCACAGCGAGCCAGCTCAGCGTGAAGCCCAGGTTCTCAGGCTCGGCCAAGGCCAACAACGAGCCTTTGAAATCGGGCATGCCGTCAAAGCTGACGGCAAAGATCACCAGTGTGACCCGGCCCCACAGCATTTCCAGCACCAGCAACACGAAGCCGAAGATGGCCAGCTGGCCGGTGCGGGTGTCCCAAGCCATCAACGAATCGCCGAAATCGGGCTTTTCGCCGTTCTCCAGCCGCTGGCTGACGCGATAAAGACCCAGGCACAAAAACGGGCCCATCAGCAAGAATCCGGCCGACAGGGCCATCGTGTAAGCCGGTGAGTTGTGGTAGACCTTGAGCAGCGCCCAGCCCATCACGACAAAGCAAAAGCCATAAAACAGGCCGATCCCAGGCGCCCGTTTGAAGTCTCGCCAACCCAGGGCCAGCCAGCGCAGCGGGTCGCCGGGGCGCAACTCGCGCAGGGTCACCCCGGGGCGTTGGGTGTCTTCGGCTGGGGCCTGTGCAGATGCGGCGGTGCCAACGCCTGCTGGCGCAGCAGACGGTTCTGCGGCCGGGTCTGTGGACGGGTCTGCGGACGGGGGCGCAGCCGGTGCGGTGGAAGTGCGAGGAGCCATGAGGCTCAGCTTAGACCTCCAGCCCCTCGCAATCAACTCCGGTTTGTCCCCAGGCGCATGGGGACAGTGGCCGGCTTCGAGGGTTCAGCGCGAGCGTTTGACGCGCAAGATCTCGTCCAGGATCAGGCAACAAGCGCCCAAAGTGATTGCGCTGTCGGCCAGGTTGAAGCTGGGGAAGTAGCCGCCGCGAAAAATCGGCTCGAGCACGCCGAAGCGAAACTGCAGGAAATCGACGACGTAGCCGTGCAGCATGCGGTCGATCACGTTGCCCAGTGCCCCGCCCATGATCATCGTGACCGCGAAACAAAACAGCTTCTGCTGCGGATTGCTGCGGATCATCCAGACGATGAAGGCCGACACCACCAGCCCCAGGCCGGTGAAGAACCATCGCTGCCAGCCGGAGGCATCGGCCAGGAACGAGAAGGCGGCACCCGGGTTGTGCGCGCGCACCAGGTTGAAAAACGAGGTGACGGTGCGGCTGTCGCCGAGCTGAAAGATCTGCAGGATCCAGGTCTTGGTGATCTGGTCGGCGACGATGACCAGCACCGCCAGCCCCATCCAAGCCCAAAAACCTGGTCCGCTGCGGGCGTATCGGCCTGCCATCTTCAAGCCACCTGCCGCGCTTCGCCGGCGCCAAACAGGTTGCTGGTGCAGCGGCCGCACAGCCCCGGGTGTGCAGGGTCATGCCCCACATCGTTGCGCCAGTGCCAGCAGCGCTCGCACTTGGTGGCTGTCGATGCGCTGACCCGCACTTGCAGCGTGGCTGCTGCTTCGATGCGCGCGGCCGATGTGATCAGCACAAACCGCAGATCGTCGCCCAAAGTGGCGAACAGCTGCAGGTCTGCATCTGTCAACCCCAAGACCACTTCGGCCTGCAATGACGAGCCCACTGCGCCTTGGGTGCGCAAGCCTTCGATGTCCTTGTTGACCACATCACGCACTTCGCGGATGCGGCCCCACTTGGTCAGCAGTGCCTCTTGATCGGGCTGCGCCTCGAACTTCAGATAAGTCTCGGTGAAGATCGAAGGCGAGCGGCCCTGCAGAGTCCAGACTTCTTCAGCCGTGAAACTGAGAAAGGGCGCCATCCAGCGCAACATCGCCTGCGTGATGTGCCACAGCGCCGTTTGCGCGCTGCGTCTGGCCGGGCTGCCGGCTGCAGTGGTGTACAGCCGGTCCTTGAGCACATCCAGATAGAACGCCCCCAGGTCCTCGCTGCAGTAGATCTGCAGCTTGGCGACCACGGGGTGGAACTCGTAGACCTCGTAGTGCTGCAGGATTTCGTCTTGCAACTGGGCCGCGCGGGCCATGGCATAGCGGTCGATCTCCAGCATCTCCGCCCGTGGCACCGCGTGCTGGGCGGGATCGAAGTCGCCGGTGTTGGCCAGCAAGAAGCGCAGCGTGTTGCGGATGCGGCGGTAGCTGTCAACCACGCGGGCCAGGATCTTGTCGTCGCCGGCGATGTCGCCTGAGTAGTCGCTCGCGGCCACCCACAGCCGGATGATCTCTGCACCCAGGCTGTTGCTGACCTTTTGTGGTTCGATGCCGTTGCCTGCAGATTTGCTCATCTTGCGGCCCTGGCTGTCGACCGTGAAGCCGTGGGTCAGCAGGCTGCGGTAAGGCGCGCGACCATACAAGGCGCAGGCCAGCAGCAAAGAGCTGTGGAACCAGCCGCGGTGCTGGTCATGGCCTTCCAGGTACAGGTCGGCTTCGGGCCCCTCTTCGTGGAAACCGCCAGGGTGCTGACCACGCAGCACATGCCGGAAGGTGCTGCCGCTGTCGAACCAGACCTCCAGGATGTCGCTGCTCTTGCTGTAGTGCGCCGCGTCTTCTGCGCCCAGGATTTCTTCAGCGGTGACGCAGCTCCAGGCCTCGATGCCACCCTCGCGCACGATGTCTGCTGCCTGCTCCAGGATCTGCATCGTGCGTGGGTGCAGCTCGCCGCTGTCCTTGTGCAGAAAAAAGGGCAGCGGCACGCCCCAACTGCGCTGGCGGCTGATGCACCAGTCGGGCCGGTTGGCGATCATGTCGCGCAGCCTGGCACGGCCGTTCTCTGGATAAAAAGCCGTCTGGTCGATGGCGGCCAGCGCCATCTGGCGCAGCGTCTGCGGCGCCTTGTCGACAGTGAACACCCCCGCACCTTCATCCATGCGGATGAACCATTGCGCTGCAGCGCGGTAGATCACCGGGCTCTTGTGGCGCCAGCAGTGCGGGTAGCTGTGTTCGATTTTTTCGGTGGCCATCAGCTGGCCGGCTTCGCGCAGGGTCTCGATGATCTGCGGCGCGGCTTTCCAGATGTTCAGGCCACCAAACAGCGGCAGCTCGGCGGCATAGCTGCCGTTGCCTTGCACCGGGTTGAGGATCTGGTCATGCGCCATGCCGTGCGCCACGCAAGAGTTGAAGTCGTCCACGCCATAAGCAGGAGAGGAATGCACGATGCCGGTGCCGTCTTCGGCAGTGGCATAGTCGGCCAGATAGACCGGGCTCAGGCGCGCATAACCCGCATCGACCTTGGCCAACGGATGGTGGAACTGCAGACCGCCGAGCGTTTCGCCCAACGTGGTGGCGAGCACCTGGCCCTGCAGGCCGTAACGCGCCATGCATTTCTCGACCAGGCTGGCGGCCAGCACCAAGAGGCCACGCTCAGTGTCCACCAAGGCGTACTCCAGCGCCGGGTTCAGGTTCAGCGCCTGGTTGGCCGGCAGCGTCCAGGCCGTGGTGGTCCAGATCACGATGGACGCAGGCTTGTGCAGTGCCGGCAAGCCAAAGGCAGCGGCCAACTTGTCAGGCTCTGCGCAGGCGAAAGCCACGTCCAGCGTCTGGCTCTTCTTGTCGGCGTACTCGATCTCGAATTCAGCCAGTGAGCTGGCGCAGTCAAAACACCAGTACACCGGCTTCAAGCCGCGGTACACGAAGCCGCGCTCGATGACGCGCTTGAAGGCCAGGATCTCATCGGCCTCGTTGGCCGGGTCCATCGTCGCGTAGCGGTGTTCCCAGTCGCCCAGCACACCCAGGCGCTTGAAGTCGGCCATCTGCAGCGCGATCTGCTCGGTGGCGTAAGCGCGGCTCTTGGCTTGCATGTCGTCGCGCGACAGGCTGCGGCCAAATTTCTTCTCGATCGCGTTTTCGATCGGCAGGCCGTGGCAATCCCAGCCCGGTACGTAGTGCGCGTCATAACCACCCAGTTGGCGAGCCTTGACGATCATGTCCTTGAGCACCTTGTTGACCGCGTGCCCCATGTGGATGGCGCCGTTGGCATAGGGCGGGCCGTCGTGCAGCACAAAGAGCGGGCGGCCACGGCGCGCCAATCGCAGCCGTTGATACAGGCCCTCATCCTGCCACCTGGCAATCCAGGCTGGCTCGCGTTTGGCCAGATCACCCCGCATCGGGAAAGGCGTGTCGGCCAGATTGAGGGTGCTGCGGTAGTCGGGTGCCGAGCCAGCGTCGGCGTCGGCGTCGGTTGAAGCAGGGGTACTCATTGTGTGTTCCTGGTGCTGCGTGAGCTCAAGCCCGGTGGGCGACCGCTGATTGCAGGAGAGTTCGCAAGAAAGATCGAAAGTGCGCAGAGCCGGCTGGCTGCTGGGCGCAGGGTCAAGTGATGCAGCCGGGGCGCAGCCGGGGCGCAGTCGGTGCGCAGTGAGGGCTCGATGAGCCAGCCCCGAATGATTCGGAGCAGCCCCGGCATCACGAAGCTCAATGCCGCGGCGCGCGCCAAATTCGGTCACGCGTGTGCTGCCTGCAGGTGGCGGCATGCGTGGCCAGATGGCCGTAGTGCTGGGGGGTGTCTTCCAACTCGCTCATGCCTCAGATTGTAGGGGGCTGCATCAGGTGCTTGCGTTCGCTCTCAGGGCTGTTCTGTGGGCTGCTTCATGGGTTGCTTCACGGGCTGCTTCATGGGCTGCTTCATAGGCTGCAAAGCGCCACCTCGGTCATTGCCATGGGCCGCATGCCAGGCCCGGGCCTGTGCCGTGTCCTCGGCAATCGCTGCTTGCAAGACCTGCAGCGACTCGTATTTACGCTCTTCGTGCAGGCGGTGCAACAGTTCGACCTGCAAGCAGCGCCCATACCCGCCTTCCGGTCCCAGGGCCTCTGGCCAATGCAGGCAGTGCACCTCCAGCAGCACCCGACCAGCGTCTTCGACCGTCGGGCGCACACCCAGGCTGGCCACTGCGGGCACCGGATCGGGTGTCAAACCATGCACACGCGCGACGAAGATGCCGCTGGCGGCCGGACGCGGATGCGCAAAACGCAGGTTCAAGGTGCGAAAACCCAACTCGCGGCCCAGTTTGCGGCCATGGATGGCGTGGCCGCTGATGGTGTAGGGCCGGCCGAGCAGGGCCGCCGCTTGGGGCATGTCACCGGCGGCCAGCGCGGCCCGCACCACTGAGCTCGATACCCTCTGGCCGTGGACCTCGTAGCTCTGCATGCGCGCCACATCAAAGCCGGCGGCTGGCCCCGCAGCGTCAAGCATCGCGTAGTTGCCGGCGCGCTGGGCGCCAAAGCAGAAGTCGTCACCGACCAGCAGATAGCGGGTCTGCAGCCCGCGTTGCAGCACATCACTGATGAAGGCTTGAGGGCTCATCTGTGCAAAGCTGCGGTTGAAGCGTTTGATGACCACATGGTCGATGCCGCAGCGCGCTAACTCGGCCAGCTTGTCGCGCAGTGGGCTGATGCGCTGTGGCGCCGCTTCGGGCCGGCCATGCAGCCGGGCAAAGAAGTCACGTGGGTTGGGCTCAAAACTGAGCACACAACTGGGCAGACCGCGGTGGCGGGCTTCACTGGTCAGCAGGGCCAGCATGGCCTGGTGACCACGATGCACGCCGTCGAAGTTGCCCACCGTGACGGCACTGGGGGGCAGTGCCTTGCTGCCGCCGAATCCTAGAGAAACCTGCATCGGGGCAATTATCGCCGCCCGTCGCAGCGGCCAGTGGCTGTTGGGCTGCAGTCAAGTTGCCGTACCGTGGCCGTACAGTGGCAGTCAACCGGCCGTCAAGCGGCCGGCAAGCGTGCAGTCAAGCGGGCAGTCAAGCTGCCGTCAAGCGGTCGTGGGCAGACCCAGCAGGCGACGGTACAACGCCAGGTACTGCTGAGCAGCCCGGTCCCAGTCGAACTGCGCCGCATGCTGCCGTACGGCAGCCGCCCGACCCGGCAGCGCATGGCGCAGCAAGCCTTGTTCAACCACCTGGCGCATCACCAGCGGCTCGAAACTGTCGAAGTAGGCGGCGGCATCACCGCCGATTTCCGGCAGGCTGGTGCGCCGGGCCAAGAACACCGGTTTGCCGAAGTGCATCGCTTCGATGGGCGGCAGACCAAAACCTTCAGTCAGAGACGGAAACAGGAAACCCGCGCAGTGGGCGTAAGCCCACGCCTTCTGCGCGTCGTTGATGCCCAGGTGGAACTGCACGTTGGGCAGCTTGACGCTGTCACGCAGTGCCTTGGCATCTTTGCTGGGGGGGCCGCACAGCACGAACTGCATCTGCGGCCAGGCCTGCGCCAGCCCCAGCAGCGCTTGCGGGTTCTTGGACGGCGACATGCGGCTGAGGTGATACAGAAAGGGCTGCGTGGGCTCGCTGGGCCAGCCCGTCAAAGGTTCTCCGGTTGCGTCCACAAAGCTGCGCGCACCGTTGTAGATCACCTGCAGCGGCCCCCGCCAGCCCAGGTGGCTTTGCACATCGCTGGCGGTGTGCCGGCTGATCGCCACCACCTCGTCGGTGCGTGCCATCAGGGCCCGCGTGCGCTTGCCATGACGCCAGGTCGAAAAGGCGTTGCGCCCATACAGATAGTTCAGGTCGTGCACCGTCAGCAGCCGCGCCTGGCTGCCAGCCACCATCTGCGGTGGCCGGGTCTTGTTGAGCTGATGCAGAGAATGCCACAGCGCGAAGGCCTGCGGCTGGCGGTGCCACAGCCGTTGCAGCTTGTTGACCTTCAGATAACCCACCTGGTCACCGAACAGCCCCAACAGATGTGGACGCAGGTGAAAGTGCATCTGCACGCCGTGTTGCTGCAGCCAATGTGGTGCTGCGGCTGCCAAGCGCTGGCCGATCTGCAGCGCAAACTCGCCCAGCCCGTCGTGCAGCGCACCGATATTGCCCAGGCTGATGCCGATGTGGCGGGTTTCCATCGGCGCGCAGTGTAACGAGGCGGCCTGAGACAATGCCCTGCATGCCCGCCATGAGCCTGCCTCAGGTCAGCTTGTGCGCCATCGACACGCGCTCGCCGCACCTGGCTTTGCAATCGTTGCAGCGCTCGATGCTGCAGGTGGCATTTGCCGAGGTGCTGCTGTTTTGCCCACCCGGCTTTGAGACTTTGCAGCCGCAGATCCGTGCTGTGCCGATCGCTGTGCTGCGAGACGGTGCCGAGTACTCCAATTTTGTGTTGCGGGAGCTGGCTGCTCACATCCACACCCGCCATGTGCTGTTGACGCAATGGGACGGCTTTGTGCTGGACGCTTCAGCCTGGCAAGACGAGTTTCTGGCTTGGGACTACATCGGCGCGCCCTGGCCAGACCAGCCGGATGAGCGTGCCGTGGGCAACGGCGGCTTCAGCCTGCGGTCCAGGCGCTGCCTGGTGGCGGGGCAAGACCCGGCGCTGCAGCCCTTTCACCCAGAAGATCAGGCGCTCTGCGTGACCCACCGTGAGCGGATGGAGTCGGTGCACGGCCTGCGTTTTGCCCCGCGGGTTTTGGCGCAGCAGTTTGCTTTCGAAAACCGCAGCCCCAAGACCCCGACCTTCGGCTTCCACGGCCCCTACAACCTGCCTCGGGTACTGGACGAGGCGACGCTGCAGAGCTGGCTGAAAGCCTTGCCAGACGATTTCTATCGCAGCCGCGATGCCCGGCGTCTGGCACGTTCGCTGTTGGCGCGCGGCATGGCCGATGCGGCGGTTGATCTGCTGAGCCGTCGCCAGGCGGCCGGCCGGCAGGACCCGAATACACGCCTGTTGGCGACTGCAGCTCGCTGTTTGCAGCGCATCAAGCGCGTTTGAGCCCGGCCGGGTTGCTGGCGCTGGCCGGATCCAGCGATTCGCGCTCATTGGCCGTCAACCAGCGCCACTGGCCCGGCGGCAGCTGCGGGTCCAGCTGCAGCGGGCCAAAGCGGCTGCGATGCAGCGCATCCACCCGGTTGCTGACAGCAGCCAGCATGCGCTTGACCTGGTGATAGCGGCCATCGGACAGCACCAGATGCAACTGCCTGGGTGCAGCGATGCTCGCCGCAACAGCGCTCGCGGGCTGTGGGTCGTCGTGCAGGAAGACTCCGCCCAGCAACTGCTGCACCTGCTTGTCGTCCAGCGGATGACGGGTTTGCACTTCGTAGAGCTTGCTGACCTGCCACTTGGGGTGGGTCAGGCGGTGAATGAGCTTGCCGTCGTCACTGAAGAGCAACAGCCCTGTGGTGTCTTCATCCAGGCGCCCCACGGGTTGCACGCCGCGCTGGCGCAATGGCTCAGGCAGCAGCGACATCACGCTGGGGTGGTGGCGCGGTGATCTGGAGCATTCGTAGCCCGCGGGTTTGTGCAGCATCAGGCAGGCCTGCGCCTGGTAGGCCCAGAGCTGGCCGTGCACTTCAAAGCTCAGGGCAGGGTCGCTTGGCAATTCGCCCAATTCGGTGGCTGGGTCTTCGATGGTCTGGCCGCCTACACGCACCTGGCCCTGCCGGATCAGCCGCGCGCATTCACGTCGGTTGCCAAAACCTTGGCTGAAAAGCAATTGAGCCAGTTGCATCCAGCAAGTGTCTCATCCACGCGTCATGCGGGTAAACCCTGTTAAGGTCCGGGGAAGTGCAGCAGCACCATGTCACTGCACAAATACAGTCGGAGGAAATCCGGATGCCATCCCGCACCAATCAGAGCCATCATGCGTGCGCCGCTCGAGCCAGCCGCCGGCTGACTCGCTCCGCGCAAATCTTGCTGGCCGCTGCGTTGCTGGCCAGTTGTGGCGGCAGTGACGACGAAGTCGATACCGTCGCAGAAAACGCCTGCCTGCAAACCAACGCTGCAGGCGCTTTGTTCGACCCCGGTGCGCCGGGCCAGAACGGGGCGCCAGAAATTGCCACCGGTTTTGCCAGCAAGAAAGTGGCGTACGCGCGCAGCTTCATGGTGGTGGCGGCCAACCCGCTCGCCACCAAAGCCGGCTGCGACGTGCTCAAGCGCGGCGGCACCGCAGTGGATGCGGCCATCGCCACGCAGATGGTGCTCAACATCGTCGAGCCGCAGAGCAGCGGCATCGGGGGTGGCGCTTTCCTGATGCATTACGACAAGGCCAGCGGCCGCGTCACGGCCTACGACGGCCGCGAGACTGCTCCGGCAGCCGCCACCCCCAACTACCTGCGTTGGGTCAGCAACAGTGAACAGACGGCTCCGCTGCCCAATGCGCGGTCCAGTGGCCGCTCGATCGGCACCCCAGGCGTCTTGCACATGTTGGATTCAGCCCACAAAGACGGCGGCAAGCTGACATGGAAAGAGCTGTTCGACCCGGCGATCAAGATCGCCACCGACGGCTTTGCCATCAGCCCACGGATGTTTGCCTCGGTATCCGGCTCGGCCACCAACCTGGCGCGCGACGCTGAAGCGCGGGCGTACTTTTTGAACGCCGACGGTACTGCCAAGGCCGCCGGCACTCTGCTGCGCAGCCCGGCGCTGGCCACCACCTTCCAGACCATCGCCAACGGTGGCATTGCTGCCTTCTACAGCGGTGCCATCGCGCAAGACATCGTCGATGAAATCACCGACAACACTGCCGGCATCACGCCAGGGCTGACGACGATGGCCGACATGGCGGCTTACCGCTCGGTCAAGCGCGAGCCGATCTGCTCCGTCTACCGTAACGAGGTCTGGGTGTGTGGCATGCCGCCGCCCAGCAGCGGTGGCATCGCCATCGCTCAAACGCTGGGCATCCTGGAGAACTTCTCGCTGGCCCAGTACCGGCCCACGGCGATGGACGACAACGGCGGCAAACCCACCGTCTTTGGTGTGCATCTGGTGGCAGAAGCGCAGCGCCTGGCTTACGCGGACCGCAACAAGTACGTCGCCGACAGCGACTTCGTGCCGCTGCCTGGTGGCAGCCCGGCGGCGATGCTGAATAAAGACTACCTGCGCAGCCGCGCCGGTCTGATTCGCTTCGGCAGCAGTCTGGGCACCGCGCTGCCAGGTGATCTGGGCCCGGTGTCACTGGGCATCCAGGGGCCATCGGCTGAAAATGGCACCACCCAGGTGACGGTGGTGGACGGCGCCGGCAACGTGGTGTCGCTGACGACCACGGTGGAAAGCGGCTTTGGCTCGTTCCAGATGACCCGCGGCGGCTTCTTGCTGAACAATCAGTTGACCGATTTTTCTGCCACGCCTGCCGATGCCACAGGTGCGCCCATCGCCAACCGTGTGGCTGCGGGCAAGCGCCCACGCAGCTCGATGGCGCCGACACTCGTGTTCCGCGTCGCGGCCAATGGTGGACGCGGGGACTTCCGCATGGCCACGGGCTCGCCAGGTGGCGCCACCATCATCCAATTCGTGGCCAAGACCGTGGTGGGGGTCGTGGACTGGAGCATGGACGCGCAGCAAGCCACCTCGATGATTGCTTTTGGCTCGGCGAACGGCGCGAACACCAACGTCGGCGGTGAGCATCCCAATGTCGACTTGAGCAATGGCGGCGCCAACGATGCGCTGGTGGTGGGCCTGCGCGCCATTGGGCATACCGTCAACACGGCTGCCCAAAGCAGTGGCATCGGCACGATCATCAAGCGCAGCAATGCGGCCGGCGAAACCTACCTCGAAGGCGGCGCCGATCCTCGCCGTGAAGGCACTGTGCTGGGAGATTCCTTGTCTGGACCGCGCTGAGTCGGGCGGCCCGGGCTGCGCGCCTGGGCCAACAGTGCTCTTGCCCCAACCGACCCGGAGAGTCCTTCCGGGTTTTTTTGGGTTGCGATGTCTGAAGCTGGTACGTCAAGAGCCGCTGATCTGCGCCTGAGCAGCACGCACCGCGTTGCGGATCGCACGCGCTACAGCTTCGGCAGCCATCGTGCCCAAGGCACTCATGTCGCCGGCTCGGCCGGCAGCACCTGTCGCCAGGGCAAAGAAGCTGTCTCCGTCGTGCGGCGTCAAGGGGTTGACGGCCCTGGCCAATCCGTGGTGGGCCAGGCATGCCAGTTGCGTGGCCTGTGCCTTGTCCAGCACCGCGTCGGTCGCTACCACGCCAATCGTGGTGGCCATGCCGGCCATGATGCGCGCCGGGCCTGCACCGGCCAGCAGGCTGCCCGTGCTGCCCACAAACCTGTCCACAAACTCGGCGCTGCCAGGATGACGGGCGCCTGCCAGAACGCTGCCGTCCTCGTGCAAGACATCACCCACCGCATTGACGGCCACCAGCGCCGCCACGGTGATGCCCGCCAACTGCAGCGATGCAGTGCCGATGCCGCCGGGGCTTGCGCGTTCGATGCCAAACCATTTGCCGACGCTGGCGCCCAGCCCCGCGCCGGCCTTGCCCTGGGCAGGTGGCTGGGCGGTGGCCATTTCGCAGGCTGCATAGCCGGTGTCTGCGTCCGGGCGGATCTTGAAGTCTCCGTGCCAGAGGTCAAACAAGACCGCCGCCGGCACGATCGGCACCCGCGCCGGGCCTACCAGCAACCCATGACCGCGCTCGTCCAGCCAGCGCATCACGCCAGAGGCTGCATCCAGACCAAACGCGCTGCCGCCGCTCAGCAGCACAGCATGCACCTGTTGCACGGTGTTCTCAGGGCGCAGCAGATCGGTCTCGCGCGTGCCCGGGGCGCCGCCCCGCACAGCAGCGCCGCAAATGACGCCCTGCGGGCACAAGACCACGGTGCAGCCGGTAGCGCGGCCAGCCTTGGCTGCATGGCCCACCTGCAGGCCGCTGACGTCGGTCAGGCTGCCGGGGTAAAGCGTGCGCTGTAGGGTGCTCAGAACCGGACTCAGGCAAAAACCCCGGCCGTGTCCTGCATGCGGGCTGAGACTTCGCCCAGGTGATGCAGGGTGTCGCCCAAGCTCAGCTCGAGCACCGTCAGGCGCTTGAAGTAGTGGCTGGCGATGTACTCGTCGGTGCAAGCAATGCCACCGTGCAGTTGCACGCACTGCTGGCCGACCATGCGCATGCTCTGGCCCAGTTGCACACGGGCCTGCGAGATGGCGCGGCGGCGCTGTGCAGGCGGCTCGCCCAGCTTCAGGCTGGCAAAGTAGCTCATCGAGCGGCCCAGCTCCAGCTGCATCTTCAGATCAGCCACGCGGTGGCGCAGCGCCTGAAAGCTGGCCAGCGTGCTGCCGAACTGCTTGCGCGTGTTCATGTAGTCCACGGTGATGGCCAGCAAGCGGTCCATCAAGCCCACGGCCTCTGCGCATTGGGCTGCGATGCCGATGTCCATCGCGTGTTCGATCAGCGTAAAGCCGTCTTCGCTGACCAGGCTGGCGGGGGTGGCTCTCAGCACCAGATCGGCAGAGCGGGCGCCGTCCTGCGTGGCGTAGCCGCGCGTTGTCGCCTGCTCTGCTTGCACCACAAACAAGCCAATGCCCGCGCTGTCGTTTACGTCCTTGCCGCCCAAGCGCGCCGACACCACAAAAGCGTCGGCTTCATCGCCTGCAGGCACCACGGTTTTGGTGCCGTCCAGCACCCAGCCCTCACCCTGACGGCTGGCTTGGCACGAGACGCGGTTCAGCCGGTAGCGAGAAGCACGCTCTTGCAATGCCGGTACCACCAGCTTTTGGCCGCTGGCCATGGCCGGCAGCAGGCTGGCTTTCAGCGCCTGGGGTGCTGCTGCAAGCAGGGCAGGGCTCATCAACGCAGCGGCCGCGAAGGGCGCGTGCACCAAGCCGCGGCCCAGCTCTTCGCAGACCACCATCGACTCGATCGCCCCCATGCCCATGCCGCCGTCGGCCTCAGGGATCAGCAGGCCACACAAGCCCAGGTCAGCCAGTTCGGCGTAGACCTCGCGGCTGGCACCACCGGCCTGGGCCAAGGCGTGGCGGCGCTCGAAGCTGAAACCCTTCTCAGCCCAACGTTGCACGGCTTCGCGCAGTGCTTCCTGATCTTCAGAGAAATCAAAATCCATGGTCAGGCTCCCAGCACGGTTTGGGCCACGATGTTGCGTTGCACTTCGTTGCTGCCGCCGTAGATCGTGGTCTTGCGGTAGTTGAAGTAGGTGCCGGCCAGCGGCAGCAAGGTGGTCGGGAAAGCCAGGTCCCCCTGCCAGCCGGCGTCCATCGCCTCCGTCACAAAAGGTTGCGCCAGCGGGCCCGCAGCCAGCATCATCAACTCGGTGTAGCGCTGCTGGATCTCGCTGCCGCGGATTTTCAACAGGCCCGCCACGTCCAGGCTTTGTTTGCCGTTTTTCTCGGCCGACAGCACGCGCAGCACCATCATCTCCAGCGCCACGATGTCGACTTCCAGCAGTGCGATCTGATCACGAAAGCGTGTCTCGTCCCACAGGCCTTCGCTGCGCGCCAAGCGCTTCAGGCGCTCCAGCTCGCGCTTGGCGCGGTTGACGTCGGCGATATTGGTGCGCTCGTGCGCCAGCAGGTGTTTGGCGTAGGTCCAGCCCTTGTTTTCTTCACCGATCAGGTTCTCGGCCGGCACTTCGACGTTGTCGAACCAGACCTCGTTGACTTCCGGCTCGCCATCCATCAGCACGATCGGCCGCACGCTGATGCCGGGGCTCTTCATGTCGATCAGCAAGAAGCTGATGCCGGTCTGCGGCTTGCCTTCGTTGCTGGTACGCACCAGGCAAAAGATCCATTCACCGTACTGGCCTAAGGTGGTCCAGGTCTTCTGCCCGTTGACCAGATAGTGGTCGCCGCGTCTTTCGGCCTTGCACTTCAACGAGGCCAGGTCGCTGCCTGCGCCGGGCTCGCTGTAGCCCTGGCTCCACCACACCTCACCACTGGCGATGCCGGGCAGGAAGCGCTGCTGCTGCTCGGCATTGCCAAAAGTCATGATCACAGGTGCGACCATCACCGGCCCAAAGGGCACGACGCGAGGTGCGCCCGCCAGCGCGCATTCTTCTTCGAACAGGTGCTTCTGGATCGCGTTCCAGCCCGGGCCGCCAAACTGCTTGGGCCAGCCCCAGCCGAGCCAACCCTTCTGCCCCAGAATGCGCGCCCAGCGTTGCATGTCCTCGCGCGTCAAGCGCAGCGATTGGCGCACCTTCCGGCTGATGTCAGCGGGCAGATTGTCGGCCACCCATTGGCGGATCTGCAGCCTGAACTGCTGTTCTTCGGCGGTGAAATTCAGGTCCATAACGCAAGCTCTCCAGCCGGAAAAGATTCAAGCCCGGGTTTTAGCACGACCGTTCGCAAACTGCCTGTCCTTTGAGGGACAGAATGGCCAGCGCCAGGCTTCAGCGCAACTGCAAACGCATCACGTCGTTGTCGCGCTGCATCTGAAAGCGGCTCAAGAAGCTGTTGCCCAGCAACAGGTAAGGCAAGGCTTGGGGCAACACGACGGCGTTGACGTTGGCAATCTGCACCGCACCCACGCGCACCGAACTCAGCGTGATCAGCTGCACCGCGACCGGGCCGTTGGCAGTCTGGCTGACTCCGGGGCGGGCCGCACTGAGGTCCAGACCCAGCCGTTCTGCGTCGGGGCGACCCATCGCCACCAATGTGGCGCCCGTATCGACCATGAAACGCACGCTGCGGCCATTGATCGCGCCGTCGGTGACGAAGTGGCCGCCCGATCCTGCCGTCAGCACGATGTCACGCCCAGAAGGCGCAACGGCCGGGCCGGCCTGCATCGCTGCCTGACCGCCCTGGCGCAGCAGCTGTTTGTTGCCCTGCAGTTCGATCTCTGCCTCTTCGCCGACCCAGCGCAGCAGCCGAACCGCACCCGCGCTCTGGCCAGGTGCGAGGGTGCGAGCCTGGCCGTCGATGACCAGCAAGGCGCGCTCGCCCATGCGGCCTGCCAGCGTGACGGTCTGGGCCTGCGCCAAAGGCCATGCCAGGGCCCCCAAAAGGCTCAGCCAAAGTCCCGACCTGAAGACGCTGACCACGACACGCTTGAGGCCGTGTGCAGCGGGTGCCCAGCAAGGCCGGTCAAAGATGCCCATTGCACGCATGGCGCCAAGCGGCTCAGCCTCTCAGGATCTGAAGTTGTCAAAACTCAGCGGCACATCAACGAGCTGCTTTTTAAGCAGCGCCATCGCAGCCTGCAAGTCGTCGCGCTTGGCGCCTGTGATGCGCACCGAATCGCCCTGGATCTGGCACTGCAACTTGAGCTTGCTGGCTTTGATCTCGGTCTGCACCTTTTTTGCTGTCTCTGCATCGATGCCGGTGGTGATCGGCACCGACTGCTTGAGCTTGTCGCCGCCCATCTTCTCGGGCTTGCCTGAAAAGTCAAGCAAGCGGATATCGACGTTGCGTTTGGCCAAGCGACCCAACAGCACATCACGCACTTGCTGGAGCTGAAAATCGCTGTCGCCGAAAAGGACGAATTCACGCTCTTTGGCGCTGCTGTCTTTCAGCTCCAGCGCAGCGCTGGTGCCTTTGAAGTCGAATCGGGTGCCGATTTCTTTGCTGGTCTGCTCTGCAGCGTTGCGCAGCTCAACCAGGTCGGGTTCGATGACGGTGTCAAAGCTGGGCATGGGGACGCGCTCCTGAGTGTGTTCTTGCGTGAGATCTTGGGCTGTGCTGGCACCCGCTGGATGGGCAGGGCCCTCAAGGTCGAATAACGCGTCCGGCAGCCACGGGCTTGAATACAGCGAAAATTGTCGCATGTCAGCTTCTTGCCCCCCAGCATGAGTGCGGTGGATTGCGCAGCCGCTTTGCCCCCTGGTTCCGCCCTGCAACTGGAGCAGCGCGCCAGCCTGCGTGACTACAACAGCTTCGGCTTGCCTGCAGTGGCCCGCACGCTGGTGCGGGTGCGCAGCGACGCCGATGTCAGGCGCATCCTGGACCACCCCGAGATCGGGCTGGCGCCCAAGCTGGTGCTGGGCGGCGGCAGCAACATCGTGTTCACGCGCGATGTGGACGCCGTGGTGTTGAAGGTCGAGGTGGCCGGGCTGCGGCGGGTGGACGAAACGCCTGCAGCCTGGATCGTCGAGGCTGGCGCTGGCGAGTCATGGCATGCCCTGGTGGACTGGAGCCTGAAGCAAGGCTGGCCCGGGCTTGAGAATCTGGCGCTGATCCCGGGCTCTGTCGGTGCTTCACCGGTGCAGAACATCGGCGCTTACGGCGTCGAGCTGAAGGATCGCTTTGAATCCTTGGATGCGGTAGATCTGGTCACCGGCCGCAGCGTCACCTTGGGCGCTGCTGAGTGCCACTTCGGCTACCGCGACAGTGTCTTCAAGCAGATGCTGGCCGGCAAATCCTTGATCACCCGGGTGCGTTTCAGGCTGCACAAGCCTTGGCAGCCGGTGCTGGGTTACCTGGATCTGGAGCGCAAGATGGCCGAGACTGCCAACTTCAACCCCGATGCAAACACCATCTTCGACTGGGTGTGCGCGATCCGCAGTGCCAAGCTGCCCGACCCGGCGGTGATCGGCAACGCCGGCAGCTTCTTCAAGAATCCGGTGGTGAGCGAAGAACAGTGCCGCGACATCATCGGCCGCGATCCGGAAATCGTCCACTATCCGCTGCCCGATGGCAGCGTGAAACTGGCTGCCGGCTGGTTGATCGACGCCTGCGGCTGGAAGGGCAAGTCGATAGGCCGCGCCGGGGTGTACGAAAAGCAAGCGCTGGTGCTGGTCAATCATGGCGGGGCCAGTGGCGCCGAAGTCGTGACTTTGGCCCGCGCCATCCAGGAAAGTGTCTATGGGCGCTTCGGCATCCGGCTGGAGCCCGAGCCCGTCATTCTGTGAGCGAGCTTTCTGTCGGTGCCTTCTGAGCTGCAGTCGCGGGCCAAAGTCCTGCCGATTGCAGTGCCTGCCGGGTGTGCAGCTCAAGCACTGCAAAGCGTTGCACCAGGCGGGCGATTTCGTGCGCCGGCAAGTGCGCTGCACCTTGCTGCAACGCTTCGGCGGTGGCGGCCAGCGCGCTCAGACCCAGGTTCAGCGCAGCCCCTCTGGTGGCGTGTGAGATGGCCCGCAACTCCAGCGTCTCAGCGTCGCGCACAGCGCTGCGCATGCGTTGAACGGTCCCGGGCACCTGGTCGAGGTAGGCTTTGGCCAGCCGCGCGTACTCGGCGTCCGACAGGGCCTGCGTGGCGCGCTGGATGGTTTCGATGTCCAACACTGCGGGGTCCGCTCCAGCATGGCTCAGTGGATGACTTTGAATTGGCGGGGCGGGCGCCAGCTCAGCCCCGAAGAGCCGTCGCAAGGCGGTGTCGAGTTCTTGCGGCTTGAGGGGTTTGCGCAGGAAGCCGTTCATGCCGGCTTCGATGCAACGTTCCTCGGTCGCTTCGAAGGCGTCGGCGGTCAACGCCAGGATCGGTACTGTGGAGCGGTTGGCATCAGGCAGCGCGCGGATGGCCTGGGTGGCTGCGATGCCATCCATGTGCGGCATGTGCAAGTCCATCAGCACGAGGTCAAAACGGCGCGTCGCTGCGGCCGTCAGTGCCTCCCGACCGTCAAACGCGAAGTGCGCGACATGGCCCAGGCGGGCCAGCAAAGCGCCCATGTACTCCCGGTTGACTGGATGATCTTCAGCCACCATCACATGCAGTGCGCGTGGGGCATGCGTGCCATCGCTATTGGCGGCTGCCAGGGCTGTGGGCGCAGCCTCAGCACTCAGCAAGGGCAGACTGAAGGTGAATTTGCTGCCCTCGCCGAGCCGGCTTTGTACCGCAATGTCGCCGCGCATCAAGCGCGCCAGGTTGCGAGAGATCTCCAGCCCCAGGCCAGTGCCGCAATGCCTGCGCGATCTGGAGCTGTCGGCCTGCATGAAGCGATTGAAAAGCCGCGCCATGGTCGCTTCGTCCATGCCTTCGCCGGTATCGCTGACACTGAAGCTCAGCATCGCGGTGCCTGCTGCCGAGCGGCGCCGGCTCAGCTTGAGCACGACTTCACCGCGCTGCGAAAACTTGATGGCGTTGGACAACAGGTTGAACAGGATCTGCCTGAGCCGCGTGACGTCGGCATGACACAGCTCAGGCACATCGGGGTCAACATCGACATGCAAAGCCAGGTTCTTGGCCGCAGCCTGTGGTCGCATCAGCGCCTCTGTTTCGCGCAGCAACGAGCGCAGATCGACACTGCCTGGTGCCAGGCGCAGGTTGCCGCCTTCAAGCTGCGACAGATCGAGGATGTCGTTGAGCAGAGCCAGCAGGTGGTCGGCTGACTCGGTGGCGATGTGCAACTGTTCGCTCTGCTTCGCTGACAGACCTCCCTCGCGCAACAGTGAGAGCATGCCGATCAAACCTTGAAAAGGTGTACGAATCTCGTGGCTCATGTTGGCCAGGAAAGCGCTCTTGGCTTCGCTGGCGGCGATGGCTTCGCGCCTGGCCTGACGCAAATGCTCTGCACTCACTTCCATCGCCACACGTTGCTGGCGCAGTTGCCGCACCTGGCTGAGCGCAAAGTACGCAAAACCCAGGGTCAGTACCGACAGCAGGGCAGTCAGCAGCCAACCCTGCGTGCTCAGCTTCTGGACCGCCTGGGTCCGCGCCTCTGCGTGGTCTGCCACCCTTTGGGCCGCGCTCAAAGTCATCGCATGCAAGGGGCTGCCCAGGGCCTCAAGCTCCGGCAACAAGGCCTGCAGCCTGGCCCTGTGCGGTGCGGAATCGTCTTGCCAGTCTGGCCCGATGGCTCCCAGCGCCGGAGCGGCTTTCCGGATGAAGGCTTCGGCCAGCTGCAGCGCTGCGGCGTCCGCAGGGTCGGCGGTGACCGGGTCTGAGACACGGCCTTCGCGCAACAGTCGAATGCGGCTGACCCAGATCTCAAAGCGCGAGCCGAGTTCGGCGTTGTCGAGCCCGCGAGGGGCTTCGTTGACGCGGTGCCACTCGCTGAGCAAGCGCAGATACCCGGCCTCTGTCTGATGGACCGAAATGACGGCAAAGTCGTCAGCTTCACCGACAGCTTGGCGCAGCAACGAAAACTGTCGCGCCTGCGCCCAGGCCACGGCCAGCAGCACGGCCAGCAGCGTCAGTGCCGTCAGGCGCAGCCACGGTATTCGCTGCACCATGGGACAGCTGCGCGCCAGCGGCTTCAGATCACTTCGATGTGGCGCAGTTGCCATGGCGGGCGGGTGGTGCAGAAGGTGCGCCGCAGCACGGGTGCTGCGTCAAGAGCGTCCATCACGAACAGCGGGTCCTGCTCCCGGATCGACAGGGGTGAGCCATCCAACAGCCGTGCAGTCATGACGTCAAATTCTTGAGCGTCCTGCATCGGCATGTCGCACTGTGCACCTTCACTCGCGTGGCATGTCCGAAGCCGAGACAGTGCAGTGTATCGACGCGGACGCCTCGGGCCGTTGCTTTTCAGCCGCTTTGCAACATGTCGCCGATGGCCAACCCGGTCAGCGCCTTGGCCTCACGGGCCAACCAGTACAGCAAGGCCATCATCATCAGTGTGGACGGAATGGCAATCACCGGATAGCTCAGCAGGGTCAGCCGGCCGAGCTCTTGGTTGAAGGCCTCGGTGCCGGCGGGGCTGTTGACCACCCAGCGCGCCAGGATGTAGTTGGCGACTGCCGAGAAGAAGAAAGTCAGCGCCAACAACATCGTACCCTGGCGCAGTCGCATTTCGAATGGCACCCTGTTGTTGCGTTCGTCCAGCGCTTTTTGCACGCGCTCGACATCAAACAATGAGGGATTGAAGACCAGCATGCGGATCAGTGGCGAGCGCGTCCAGGTCGATCCCAGCACCACCAAACCGATCAGCCCGGGCACGGCGGCTTCTTTGACGGCCAGCCATTTGGCGTCCAGCGCCAGCAAACCGATGCCACCCGTCAGCAAGGTGCTGACGACACCCAGCACGGCCAGCCAGTTGAGCTTGTGGCGCTTGAAACCGTCCCACACACCCCAGGCCAGTGGGAAGGCAAGCGCCACCAGCAAGGCCCGAATCGGCCCCAGGTCTTGCGGCCCACTGAACTTCATCAGCACCAAGGCCGGAATCAGGATCGTGATGCCGAGTTCAAGAAAGGCGTTGGGCTTTTTGTCTTTTGCTGCTGTGGGTGCCATGTGACTCGAAGAAATTTGGACCGAAGGCTAGCAGACAGCGGTGCGAAGATGCAGGCACGCGCACTGCAGGCTGTGACATCCGGCCCCTGTTTCAGTGCACCCGGATATCGCGCAGCCGCTGCAGCTTGGCGCTGTAGCGCTGCTGCGTCGCAACGGTGGGGCTGTTGTCCTTGGCCTTATCCAGGTGGTGCTGGCTGCGACGCAACTCGCCCAGGTGCCAGTGGGCCAAGGCCAGCCAGAAGTGCACTTCGTGCTGCAGCGGTTGGCGTCGCAACTCCGCAGCAAAGTGCTGGCGTGCTTGCTGATAGTCGCCTCGTCCCATCGCCAGGCGGCCTTGGTCAAATTCTGCGAATGGCGCCTGGGGCTGCAGTGCCGCCAGCCTGCTGGCGTACACGCGGGCCTGCTCTTCGCGCCCCAGCGCCTGCAAGGTGCGCACCATGTTGTTCAGCGCTGCCGTGTTCTCAGGCTGTGCACGCAGCACATGCAGCAACACGCGCTCAGACTCAGGGGCCATGCCTGAGCGAAGGTAGATCACGCCCAGGGTATTGAAAGCGCCAGCAAAGGCCGGGTCTTCAGTGACGGCTGCGCGCGCCCACCAGTAGGCTTCGTTGCCTTGCCCTTCGGAGAGCAGCTCTGCCGCACGGTTGTTGAGATACATCGCCACCAGGCTGTGCTCGGCCAAGGGCCGGGTTCGCTGTGTGCCCAGGCTCGCACCAGGCAAGAAGTCGACGGTCAGATCGGCATGGTCTTGTTGCCGGCGCGTCAGCCCGCTCAGGGTGCTGACAGCGGCTCTGGCCAACACCAGATTGACATGGCCACTGACGATGTACAGCCCGCCCCTGCGGGTGTAGCTCTCATCGACATCGACCTGCTGGAAAATGACCGGCATGCCCAGACGCTTGGCAAAGGCTGCGGTCATCGCCACCAAGGACAGACAGTTGCCGGCACGATCACGAAAGGCTTCGGCAGCGTTGCGGGTGCGCGTGTCGTCGTAGCTCAGGCCCAAGGACGTGCGGTTGTACAGCGCGTCGATCAGACCCCGGCGCGGGTCACCTTTGGGGGCGCTGCCCTGCAAGACGTCTCGCGCATAAGTCTCCATCTCCGGCGTCAGCCGGAACAGGTCTTTCGCGGCCTGGCTGGGGGGTATCCCCACGGGCACCGGGAAGCGCGCATCGAGCAGCAGTTCGGCGGGCACAGTGGGTGCTTGCAGCGGCAGCACGCTGCAGCCCCACAGGCCCGCCAGCGCTGCCAGCAGCAGCGCTTGCACGCTCAGGCGCCTGGACCACTGCAGTGAGCTCGATGACCGCGACATGTCAGGCCCCAGCAGGCTGAAACAGGAAGGCAGCCTGTGGTCGGGATGCTACGCCACCCACCCACGCCTGGCGGGGGTCAGGCCGGCTGCAGACGCTGCAACAGCTTGGACGCTGCGTCGCGCACCGAATAGTTGGCGCTGCCTAAGGCATCGTGCAGCAATTTGCGGGCATAGACGCCGTCTTGCTGAAGCCTTTCGACATGCACATGCACACCCTCACCGGCCAGCAGCCACTTCAGTTCGATGATTTCGACCAGCGACATGGTGGATGTCTGGGCCGCCTCGACCCCTGGGTCAACTGCGGCGCTCGGAGAGCAAAGGGGTGTGTTCACAGACTGCAATTCGAGAACGGGATGCCAGCTTAACGCCCAATCACTGGCGTGGGACGACAAGGTTTTGGAGTGATGACCCCAAAATCCAGGCTTGTGCTGTCCTCAGGCCAGCCCGCAAGCCCCGCCTCAGACCCGAAACAGCCGACGCTCGAAGACTGCCCCGCCATGACGCCTCCCCCCCAACTGACGGCCTTGGCCGACCTCGATTCCCAGATGGCCAGCGCAGGCTGGGCGGTGTTGGATGCGGCTTCGCTGCGCGAGCTGGCGGGTCTGCCTGCCGGTGCCTTTGCCGCCTGGCCGCGGTATTGGCATGATTTGCCCGCCGACCCCCACATGATGGACGGTGGCCGCTACAGACAGCGCCGTCACAGTTGTTTTGAGCTGCGACCTGCAGCCCGGATGCGCACTGTGGGGCGGCGCGCGCACTGGCAGCCGCTGGACTACAACGCACTGCACGGTGGCATAGAACGCTGGTTTGAACCCATGCCCGAGACTTGGCTGCAGGATCCTGCCTGGCAGGCATTGCTGGTCGGCCTGGCAGGGTTGGCCAGCCGATTGCGCGGTGAGCAAGCTTGGTTTGTGGAAGCGCACCCCTTCCGGATCACCACCGAAGGAGGCATCGGGCGGCCCACACCCGAGGGCGCGCACCGCGACGGGGTGGATCTGGTGGCAGTCATGTTGTTTGACCGCCACAACATCAAAGGCGGCGAAACGCGGGTCTTCGATGCCCGCGGGCCGCAAGGCATGCGCTTCACACTCAGCGAAGCCGGCAGTGTGTTGCTGCTGGACGACGAGCGAGTGATTCACGAAAGCACGCCCATTCAGCCTGTGGACAGCGAGCAACCCGCCTGGCGCGACACTTTGGTGTTGACCTTGCGTGGCAAAGCCTTCCAAGGTCCGGAGTTGCAGAGCTGAGCCCATGTCTAAGCCGATGTCTAAGCCGATGTCTATCCCCATGCCCATCGAATCCCACCCGATTGCAGCCCCTCAAGCGCTTTCAGAAGCGCCTTCTTTGCCGATCAACATTGCTGACGTGCAGGCTGCAGCACAGAGGTTGCAAGGTGTCGCGCACCGCACGCCGGTGATGCGCTCCAGCACGGCTGACCGACTCACCAGCGCGCAGGTGTTTTTCAAGTGCGAGAACTTTCAGCGCATGGGTGCTTTCAAGTTTCGCGGCGCCTACAACGCCCTGGCGCGTTTCGAGGCAGCCCAGCGGCGCGCTGGCGTGATTGCGTTTTCATCGGGCAACCATGCCCAGGCCATCGCCTTGTCGGCGCGGCTGCTGGGCATGCCTTCGGTGTTGGTGATGCCGCAGGATTCACCCGCCGCCAAATTGGCAGCGACACGCGAATACCAGCGTGACCAGCCGGGCAGTGAGGTGGTGCTCTACGACCGCTACACGCAAGACCGTGAGGCGCTGGGCCGTCATCTGGCCAAGGAGCGCGGCATGACCTTGATTCCGCCCTACGACCATGTCGACGTGATGGCCGGGCAGGGTACGGCGGCCGCCGAGTTGATCGACGAGGTGGGGCCGCTGGACAAGCTGTTGGTGTGCCTGGGCGGCGGCGGCTTGATCGCCGGCAGCGCGGTGGCGGCAGCAGCAGCCAGCCCGGGCATCGAGGTCATCGGCGTCGAGCCTGAAGCTGGCAACGATGTGCAGCAAAGCCTGGCCCAGGGCCACATCGTGCAGATCCAGACCCCGAAGACGATCGCCGACGGCGCACAAACCACCCGCTGCGGTGAACTGACCTTTGCGGTGATCCAGCGGCTGGTGCCGCGCATCCTGACGGTCAGCGACCGGCAACTGGTGCGCACGATGCGCTTTTTTGCCGAGCGCATGAAGATGGTTGTGGAGCCGACGGGTTGTCTGGCAGCGGCCGCGCTGCTGGAAGCAGGGTTGCCGGTGCGTGGCCAGAGGGTGGGCGTGATCGTCAGTGGCGGCAATGTGGATCTGGCGCGATTTGCGGCGCTGCTGTCGGCGGTCGATGCCCAGTAGTTGCAGCGTGCCGTGGTCGGAGCCAGACAGCGTGTTCTTGCCGGCATTGAGGCCATTGCCGCGCTTTGCACGATGGCCGCGATGGCCTACTTCAGCGAGGCGCTGGGATTTGGCACAGGCCCTGCGCCGCAATCCGCAGCTCAAGGTGCTGGCGGCCAGCGGCCGCTGCGACCTGGGCACGCCTTACAGCGCCAGCGATTGGTCACTGGCCCAGCTGGACGCACCTGCGGATGTTCTGGCGCGCGTGCAGCACCGTTATTACGACGCAGGCCACATGATGTACGCCCGCCAGCAGGATCTGGTCTAGCTGAAGACCGATCTGGCATCCTGGCTGGGCGCCGTCACGCTCACAAAAGCCTGAGCAGTTGCGGGTGCTGCGAACGCAGGGCTTCGCACAGAGTGGGGTCATCGCGACCGAAGCTGAAATCCTTGAAGTCGAAGCCCGGCCCCACGGTGGCGCCTGCGTAGGCCAGTGCCCCGGCAGGCTCGGCTGCCTGCCACCAGCCTGCAGGCACGACGTGACGCAAGCGGGTGCTGCTTTGCAGGCTGATGCGCTGCGCTTGTTTTTGGGCAGGCGCTTCAAAGGGCAGCAGCCAAAGAGTCAGCGCAGGCCCTTCCAGCAGGTGCCAGACTTCATCGGACAAGACCCGATGCCAGGCGCTGAACTGGCCCTGGACCAGCAAAAAATCGATGCTGGTCAGGCCGGACCGCGCTGGCCTTCCGTCGTCCGGCAGCACGGAAGCGCTGGATCTGAAAAGCTCGTGATACCAGCCGCCCTCGGGGTGGGGTTGCAGGCCGAGGTCTCGCACCAACTCTGCGGCCCGGCCTTCCAAGGCCTGATGTTGCGCAGGCTTTGCAGTGGGCGATCGGGTCTGGGGGGTCTCGGGGCTCTCCAGGCTCTCCGGCCGCTCTTGGCTCTCTGGGGTGGCCATCAGGCGTCGCGCACATCGGCCACCGGGTTGCTGCCAAAGTCAGGGCGTGCCAGATAGCGCAGCAGCCTGGTTGCAGCTTGCGCCGGGCTGTCCAGACGGCCTTCATCCTTCATCGCAGCAAAGCGGGCTTGTTCTGGAAAGTGCGTGGGGTCGGCGCCCCGCAGCTGCAGCTGCATGTCGGTGTCGATGATGCCGGGCGCCAGCGACACCACCTGGGCGCCGTTGGGCAGCGCCGCCTGCTCCAGCGCCAGGCTGCGGGCCAGGTGGTCCATGCCGGCTTTGCTGGCGCAGTACAGCGCGCTGCCCGCCATCGCCCAGCGGCCCAGGCCCGAGGACACCAGCAACAGCTTGCGCGGCATCTTCCAGTTTGCCGTGGCGCGCAGAAAAGCGCTGCTGAGCAGCAGAGGAGCCTCCAGGTTGACGCGCAGGGCCCGGCTGAGCTCGGCATCCGGCGTGGCTTGCAGCGGCCCCGGCGCCGGCACGACGCCGGCGTTGTTGATCAGACTGACGCTGAGGGGCGGCGTTGCAGCCTGCGCATGCAGCCAATCGTGCAAACGCTGCGCCACAGCCATTGGGTCGGCCAGGTCGGCCGACCAGACTGTCAGGTTCCTGGCGCTGGCCGCCGGCCCGCTGGGCGGATGGCGCGACAGGGCCAGTACCTGGTGGCCCTGGGCGAGCAGTTGTTCGGTGATGGCCAGACCGAGGCCGCGTGAAGCGCCAGTGACGATGCTCAGATGCATGAAGGGTGGGTCCAAAAGAAGGTGAGTAGAGCCAAACCGAGAGCCTCTGGGCGAGGTGTCGAACCACCCGCGCGCGCATTGCCAGGCTGGCGTCGTGTGGGGATCACTCTAGCCTCAAAAAGGCACCGGGCTCTCGTACCTGCAGGGCTGCCGTGTGTGTGGGTGATCGAACTGCAGAAAGCAGGCGTGCAGCAGCAACCTCTCGCCCGCCCCCGGCGGCTGGCCGTAGAGGTTGTCGCCAACGATCGGGTGGCCGATGTGCTGCAGGTGCACGCGCAACTGGTGTGACCGTCCGGTGTGTGGTTCCAGCGCCACGCGCGTACGGGGCTGACCGTCCATCTGCCAGCGTTGCAGCACACGCCAATGGGTCAGCGAGGCTTTGCCATGGACCAGATCCACCTTCTGGCGCGGCCTGCTGGGCCAGTCGGCTGCCAGAGGGGCGGTGATGCTGCCTGCGTCTGATTCGATCCAGCCCTCCACCACGGCTTCATAGCGCTTGTGCACACGGCGCTGCGCAAAGGCCTTGTTGAGCAGGCTCTGTGCGGGCGCACCCCGAGCAAACAGCATCAGGCCCGAGGTGGACATGTCGAGCCGATGCACCACCAGAGCATCTGCAAAGCGGGCCTGCACTTGAGAGGCCAGGTTGTGCAGCCCGGCTTCGCCCCGGCCGGGCACGGCCAGCAATTCGGCGGGTTTTTCAACCACCAGCAGCGACGGGTCCTCAAACCAAAGGTGCCAAGCCTGACCACTGTCCATGCCACGCAGAATAAGCGCTCGGCTCAGAATGTGTGCAGTTTGCCCGTCTGTGACGGGGTGCCACCCTCTGTCCATCTCCACCCCCTAGAAAGCCCATGCCCACCATGGGGCAACCCTGATAAGCTGCCAAGGCCATGCCGCCCGAGCCTTCCGCGCCCCGTATCGATGCCCCCAGCGCCTTGCCCATTGGCACGCGCCTGGGCGAGTTCGAACTGCGCGAACTGCTCGGCATCGGAGGCTTTGGCATCGTCTACCTGGCCTTTGACCACGCGCTGGAGCGTGAGGTGGCCGTCAAGGAGTACATGCCCTCGTCGCTGGCGGGTCGCACTGCGACGTTGCACGTGTCGCTGCGCTCGCAGTCGGATGCAGAAACCTTTGCGCTGGGCTTGAAGTCTTTTGTCAACGAAGCGCGATTGCTGGCTCGATTCGACGACCCCTCGCTGCTGAAGGTGCACCGCTTCTGGGAGGCCAACGGTACGGCCTACATGGCCATGCCCGTGATGCGTGGACGCACGTTGAAGGAAGTACGCCAGAGCATGGCGACGGCGCCCGACGAAGCCTGGGTGCGCGCGATGCTCGAGCCTTTGCTCAACGCCATCGAGCGGTTGCACTTTGAAGGCGTGTTCCATCGCGACATCGCGCCGGACAACATCCAGATCGACGACCAGGGCCACCCTGTGCTGCTGGACTTTGGTGCAGCGCGCCGGGTGCTCAGCGACAAGAGCCAGACCTTGACGGCAATACTGAAGCCGGCTTACGCGCCGATCGAGCAATACGCTGAGGTCGGCGCCATCAAACAAGGGCCCTGGACCGACCTCTACGCGCTGGGTGCGACGCTGCACTATCTGCTGCTGAAGCGGCCCCCCGCGCCGGCCACGGTGCGGGCTGTGCACGACGACCCTTCGGCGCTGACCACCCAGCGTTTGCCCGGCTGCAGCGAGAGCTTTTTGCGCACCATCGACTGGATGCTGGCGCCCCGGCCGCGCGACCGGCCACAGAGCGTGGCGGCCCTGAAGGAGGTTTTGGCTGGGCGTCTGCCACCACCGTTGCGGCCGGCGGAAGCGACCAGCAATGATTCACAGTGGGACGAAACCCTGGTGCTGCCGGGTGGCCCGGCGGGCCTGGCGCAGCGCCAGGCGCTGATCGATGCGATGTCGCAACCTTCTGGGCGGGCGGGGTCACGCGCGGGTGCTGTGTCTGCTGTTTCTTCTGCCTCTGCCTCTGCCGTTCCCGACACCGGGCAGCAGGCCTCCACGGCTGCGGGTGTGGACATCACGGTCGACTCGCCAAACAGGTCTCGCCGCTCGCCGGTGCTGGCGCTGCTGGCAGGCGGCTTGGGACTGGTGGCCGTCGCTGCTGCAGCCTGGTGGTTCTTGGGCGGGCCGGCGCCAGCTCAGATCGAAGCTGCCGCAGCACCTGCTGTGGCACAGGAGGCGCGGCTTGCTGCACCTGTGTCTGGCGTTGTGGCCGTGCGGCAACCGGTCCAACAACCTGTCCAGGAACCGGTCCAGGCACCGACATTGACATCCTCTCAGCCGGCGACCCAGTCGACGGGCACGCGTGGGGTTTCGCCAGACCCTGGGGCACAGACCGCTGCTCAAGCCGACGCCCCCACCACTGCTGCCGTCGCTGCCCCCGCTGCACTCTCGCGGGCGCCTGCTTTGGCTGCGCCAGCCGCAGCGCCTTCAAATAATGTTTCAGCAAACAACGCTGCCCCGCCTCGCACCGCGACCCCTGCAATGCCCAACCCAGGGGCCAATTCGGCGCAGAGTCGGGCCACCCAAGTGTTTCCCAATGCGTCAGTGGCTGCGGGCCCGCGGCCATTGCCGGCCGGTGCTGCGCCGGTGGTCAACACAGCACCTGCGAGGCCGTCGGAGTTTACGGCGCCTGCTGCGCAGCCAGGAGTTTTCCAGCCCGCAGTGCCAGCCGCGACACCGCCTGTGGCCGCCGCCCCGGCGGCTGCCCTCGCCAAAAGCCCGGAGGCCACCTGCAGCGGCAGCAACCCGGTGATGCACTTTGTGTGCATGGAGCGTGAGTGCCTGCGTGCAGAGCTCAGCGGCAATACACATGCCGACTGCCAAAAATGGCGTCAAGCAGCCAGGCGCGACAAGTGAGCACTTGAGTTGCCCCGTGTGCGCGGTCGACTCCGTACTGACCCTGCACACAGCATCCGACAAATTTTGCGGCTCGCTGAGGACAAAGCCTGAGTGACGACAGGTCTGGCTGCGGTTACACCTGCGCATCCCCTTGTCGGAGTCCACTTTGTCTGAAATCAATACGCGCCCGCACGCTGCCGCCTGGCCCAGCCGCTTGCCCATCGATCTGGCGCTGCCCGAAACCACGCTGTGGTTCAACCTCGAGGTCAGTGCCCGCCGCTACCCCAACAAGGCGGCCTATGTCTTTTTGGGTCGCAGCCTGACTTTTGGGCAGTTGCACACCCAGGCGCTGGCCTTGGCCGGCTGGTTGCAGCGCCAAGGCGTGCAGCGCGGTGACCGCGTGCTGCTGTTGATGCAGAACTGCCCGCAGTTCGTGGTGGCTTTCTATGCTGCGCAGCGTGCCGATGCCGTGGTGGTGCCGGTCAACCCGATGAACAAGGCCGAAGAGTTGGCCCATTGCGTAGGTGACTCTGGCGCCAAAGTGGCTTTTACCAGCGCCGATCTGGCTTCGATGCTGAGTGAGGCGAGCGCCCGGTTGCCAGCAGCGCAGCAACTGCAGAAAATCGTCGTGACAAGGTTTTCAGAGGCCATGCCCGCCGAGCTGGATGCGCAAGAGACACCCACGCCTGCGATGCTGCAATGGTTGAGCGCAGACCCTGCGCTGCCAGAGGGCAGCGTGCGTTGGCAAGAAGCGCTGGACAGCCCACCCATCGACACCCCCAGCCAGGCTGGCCCCGATGATCTGGCCCTGTTGCCCTACACCAGCGGCACCACCGGCATGCCCAAAGGCTGCATGCACAGCCACCGCAGCCTGATGCCCAACATCGTCGGAGGCGGCTTGTGGAGCCACGCCAGCGCCGACACGGTGGCGTTGGGTGTGGTGCCGATGTTCCACATCACCGGCATGATGTACAGCGCTCTGGGCTCGGTTTACCTGGGCAGTACGGTGGTGCTGATGCCGCGCTGGGACCGTGAACTGGCCGGCCGCCTGATTGCCCGCCACGGCGTCACACACTGGACCTGCATTCCGACCATGATCATCGACTTGTTTGGCAGCCCCAACTACAAGAGCTTTGATCTGAGCAGTCTGCGTTACCTCTCCGGCGGCGGCGCAGCGATGCCCAAGGCAGTGGCCGAGCGCCTGCAGCAAGAGATGGGTCTGGTCTTTGCCGAAGGTTATGGCTTGACCGAAACCGCTGCCCCCAGCCACGCCAACCCGCCCGAGCGCGCCAAGCTGCAGTGCCTGGGCATCCCGATCTTTGGCACCACCAGCCTGGTCATCGACCCCGACACCCTGCAGGTCTTGCCACCCGGCACCGCAGGCGAGATCGTGACCCACGGCCCGATGGTCTTCAAAGGCTATTGGGGTCACCCTGAAGCCACCGCAGCCGCCTTCATCGACATCGGCGGCAAGTCCTACTTCCGCACCGGGGACCTGGGGCGGGTCGATGAAGAGGGCTACTTCTTCATCACCGACAGGCTCAAGCGCATGATCAACGCAGCCGGCTTCAAGGTCTGGCCGACCGAGGTTGAATTGCTGATGTTCGGCTGCCCGTTGGTGCAAGAGGTCTGCATCATCGCGGCTCAGGACAGCTACCGCGGCGAGACCGTCAAGGCCGTGGTGGTGCTGCGCGAAGCGGCAAGAGGCAAGGCCACTGAGCAAGACATCATCGACTGGTCGCGCGAGCACATGGCGGTCTACAAAGTGCCACGCGTCGTGGAGTTTGTGGACAGCCTGCCCAAGAGTGGCTCGGGCAAGGTGATGTGGCGGCAGTTGCAAACCCAGCAGCAGGCCGCAGAGAGCGCTCAGAAGTAGCTTGGGTTTCGCAGCGCTTGTGCTGCAACCCTCGGCGTGCTGACCCGCGTGCGGGTACGCATCAAGTCGAGACTTGGCCCCACAACTGTTGCACGGCACGCTGCAAAGCCCGCGCGTCATTGCTGGCCCGGTGGCGCTTCAATCCCAGGTCGGCCAGAGCGAGTGTGCGTTGATGGCTCAGACTCTCCAGCTCGCTGTCGCGCAGCAAGGTGACCACCGACTCGAGCTTGAATGCGGCCTGTGTTCCTGCCTCGTTGAACAATGCCGCCAGCCAGGGGTAGTCATGCGCCCACCCGTCGCAATAGACCGTGCGGCCGCATAGGTCCTTGTTGAGCATATGCGCCACTTCAAGCGGCGTCTTGCCATGGTTCAATAAAGCGGCGCGGCTGATGCCGTGCACCTGCTGTGCCGTCTCGTCCCAGTGTGTCCAGCTCTCGGCGGGTTTGACCAGCATGCAGTGGCTGCGGCCGTCGGGTAAGACGTAGCCGATCTCGATCGGGTAGCTGTCGCGCCCGAAGCCCGAGGCTTCGATGTCCAGCATGCAGGGCGCAACAAGAGTGGGCGGCATCCCGTGCATTGTGCGCCTGCAGGCAGCCCCAGTTACCTGTTCAGCCTGCGCCAGAATGCACGGGCCAGCCTAGGCGCGACACGCCACTGCACAACACGCCAACAGCATCACCTCACGAAAGCGGCCCCTTGAGCGAAGAAAGCCAGCAGTTGATCCCCGAGAGCTTCCTGGCTTTGTACTTGTTGCCCGGGCGCAGCAAGCCGACAGCCGCTCGCGCCGAGATCACCCAGCGGCACGAGTTTTGCGACGATCTGGCGCAGATGCTGACCGAGACCGCGCGCAACACCCAGTGGGACTTGCAGGTCGATGAGGCCGAAATCCTCAGCCGTGTGCATCTGGGCTTGTTGGCGGGGGAGCAGCCGGTGGTCAGCGCGGCTGAAGCCTCCTGGGTTGCCTGCCGACTGGCCGAGTTGCTGGGCTGGCCGCTGCCGCCATTCGATCCGCGCGCCCTTCGTCTACCCGCGGATGGCAACTGAGTTGCGCGTGCAGTCCGGGTCCACCTCTGCATGAGCCCGGCAACACCTCCCTCCACCGCGCTGGGCCTGCCCCTGCTGGTGCTGGACAGCATCACCGAAGCGGTGGGTTGCGGCCAGGGTTGTGTGGTGGTCAGCGGCTCGCACGGCGGCCTCAGTGCGGGTCGCTTTGCTTTGCAATCAGGCGCGCGTCTGGCAGTCTTCAACGATGCCGGCGTGGGGTTGGATGGGGCCGGCATCGCCGCGCTGGCGTTGCTGCAGTCGCATGCCATGGCAGCCTGCACCGTGGCCCACAGCAGTGCCAGGATCGGCGAAGCGGCATCGACCTGGCGCGAAGGCGTCATCTCGCACTGCAACGCCAGCGCGCAGGCGATGGGCGCCAGGCCCGGTGTGCCGCTGCGGCGATGGTTGTTGCCCTGAGCCATGGCGAGGACTTGCAGCGCAGCAGACCGCCCAAAGCATGGATGCGGGCGCCGCGTGGGACTCGTTCGGCGGTGCCCTAAACTTTGCGGCCTGCAATCATTGCCCTGGCCAGTACCTGGGTCACTTCCGTTTTGGACAAGATACTCGCCCTCATCGCCGCCGAGCTCAAGGCCCGGCCCGCCCAGATCCAAGTTGCTGTTGAATTGCTCGACGGCGGGGCCACCGTGCCCTTCATCGCGCGCTACCGCAAAGAAGCCACCGATGGCCTGGACGACATCCAGCTGCGTGAGCTGGAGACGCGGCTGATCTATCTGCGTGAACTGGAGGACCGCCGCAAGGCAGTGCTCAAGAGCATCGAAGAACAGGGCAAGTTGACGCTCGCCTTGCAGGCCGCGCTGCTGGCCGCGCCCACCAAGCAGGAGCTGGAGGACCTGTACCTGCCCTTCAAGCCCAAGCGCCGCACCAAGGGCATGATCGCCCGCGAAGCCGGTCTGGAGCCGCTGGCCGACGCACTGTTTGCCAACCCGGGGCTTGATCCGCTCTTTGAAGCTGCCGCTTACCTCAACGCCGACGCTGGTTTTGGCGCTGCTGCCGCCGTGCTGGATGGCGTGCGCGACTTGCTCAGCGAGCGCTGGGCCGAAGATGCCGCACTGGTGGGCTTGCTGCGCGATTGGTTGTGGGCTGAAGGCCTGCTGCAAAGCCGCCTGGTCGATGGCAAAGACCCGCTGCACGTGGATACTGCCAAATTTCGTGACTACTTCGATTACGCAGAGCCGATCCGCCAGGTGCCCAGTCACCGCGCGCTGGCGGTGTTCCGTGGCCGAACCCTGGAGCTGCTGGATCTCAAGCTGGCAGTCGACGAAGAAGCTGTTCCCGGGACTACGCCGCTTTCTCTGGCCGAAGGGCGCATTGCACGCCATCTGGGCTGGAGCCATGCCAGCCGGCCCGGCGATGCCTTGATGCGCAAGGCGGTGGCCTGGACCTGGAAGGTCAAGCTCAGCCTGAGCCTGGAGCGCGACCTCTTCGGCCGCCTGCGCGAAGCCGCCGAGACGGTGGCCATCAAGGTGTTTGCCGACAACCTGCGTGATCTGCTGCTGGCAGCACCCGCCGGCAAGCGGGTGGTGATGGGGCTGGATCCGGGCATCCGCACCGGTGTCAAGGTGGCGGTGGTCAGCGACACCGGCAAGGTGCTCGCCACCCACACCGTCTACCCCCACGAGCCGCGTCGGGACTGGGAAGGCTCATTGCACAGCCTGACCCGGCTGGTGGCGCAGCACGGCGTCAACCTGATCGCCATCGGCAACGGCACTGCCAGCCGCGAGACCGACAAACTGGCGGCCGAGTTGATCCAGCGCGTCAAGGCCCAAGCGCCTGAGCTGCAGATCGACAAGGTGGTCGTCAGCGAGGCCGGCGCCTCGGTCTACAGCGCCAGTGAATTTGCCAGCAACGAGCTGCCCGACCTGGATGTCAGCCTGCGGGGTGCCGTCAGCATCGCCCGGCGCTTGCAGGATCCTTTGGCCGAGCTGGTCAAGATCGACCCCAAGAGCATCGGCGTGGGGCAGTACCAGCACGATGTCAACCAAGGCGGTCTGGCGCGCACGCTTGAATCGGTGGTGGAAGA
>JBBQIB010000001.1:0-71500 GCA_038324515.1 Burkholderiales bacterium | reverse complement strand
TGGAATACGATGAAGGCACTGGCGCAGCGGTTGGGGCTGACACCTCAATCGCGCGCGTTCGGGTTTCGGTCCTGTGTCGACCCTCTCTAAATCAAACAGGTAATCCCCCGGCTATGCCGGGGAGACAGTAGGGGTTTTACCTATACGCTGGTATGGATGTCCATCGCAGAAACTTCAAATCGTGAGCCGCCAAGCAAACGAAAGGAAGAACTGGATGGACAAGATAGAGAGCCTAAATCACACGAAATTGGACTGCAAGTACCACGTGGTGTTCATTCCGAAGTGTCGAAGGAAGACGCTGTACGGGCAGTTGCGGGTGCATCTCGGGGAGGTGTTTCGCGCGTTAGCGCAGCAAAGGGAAAGCCGAATAGAGGAGGGGCACTTGATGCCCGATCACGTGCACATGATGATTTCGATACCGCCGAAATATGCGGTGTCGCAGGTGGTGGGGTACATCAAGGGTAAGAGCGCGATTCACTTGGCAAGGGTGTACGGAGAGCGCAAGAGGAACTTCGTGGGCCAGCACTTTTGGGCCCGGGGGTACTTTGTATCGACCGTAGGTCGAGACGAGGAGGTGATCCGAAACTACATCCGACACCAAGAGAAGGAGGACGAGAGATTCGATCAGCTTGGTTTGTGGAAATAAATTGCCACCGTAACGGTGGCTCCCAGAATTGGGGCCGCGTAAGCGTCCCCGTTTAGCCGCTTTGAGCGGCTCACATCACGAAAGCCCCCGGCTTTGCCGGGGGATGGTTACCTGCAATGGGGCGGGGGTCACTGGTGATCTTGTTCCGAGCAGGGTGTCGGTCGCAGTCAGCAGAGTCAGACTTGGCGCAGCAGTTCCTCAGGGTCTGCAGGGGCTGAAATCACAACGACGGCAACGGCATGAAATTGACTGAAGAAGCCACGGCATTAGCGAAGCATCGAGATTGAGCACAGCGTTGGCGCACCGCTTGAGCGAGTGTTTAAGCGTCACTGCGCGCGCGCAATCCAGTAGCCGGGTTGCCTTCGGTCGGGGCGAATTGCATACACGACGACCTCAATGTCTTCTTCTCGAAACACGACAGAAAACGAAAAGCCTGTGACGCGAAGTCTGCGGCACCCTTCTTCATCAGGCTTGCCGGCTTCTGGGTTTCGCTTGATTTGAGCAAAGATCGACTTGATCTCTGCAACAAATTTCTTGCCGTAGCCTGGGCGTGCTCGTTGGAGATACTGCGACTCGTGAAGTAGTTCAGCGCGCGCAGCCGAGTCCACACGCAGCGGTTTCACCAGGTCAGTTGGGTCGCTTCAGCGATCACTTCATCCGCGTCGTACAGAGTGGCATCGCCTCTTTCGTAGGCCGCTGTCCGACTGCGAATCTCTAGGCGCCACGCTTCTTCGACTGCTGTATCCACTGGCTCGTCGAGCGTCTCGCGCAGCAGTTCAACCAGCTTGGTTCTGTCTTCGTGCGACAGCGCCTTGCCGCGTTGGACCAGTTCAGCCACTTGATCAGCCATCGTGAACCTCCTCTTTGGGTAGCGATTCTAGGCGGTGGACGGTCACGGTGGGTGCTCGAATGGCGCTGAATGTTTTGAATCTGCAAGCACGGAGTTGCAAGCATGGAACTGCCTGATGAGGCCATCGCCAACGCCAGTTAACGGCACGCGGCCTCGCGCCACGAGCACAGCCGCTTGACAAGCTAGGTTTGCACTTCCCATTGCTGGATGCTGACTTGTATGTGCCGGCCCTGCTGGAAGGGTTTCTGGGCTCGCGGCGCTGGCTGGCGCAGCAGCGGGGGCAGTTGGGTGGTGCTGCGCGGAGTCCTGCCAAGGCAGAGGCGGCGCGCAGCAACGGGCGGCTGGGCGGCTGGGTGGCAGGCCGCGCGGGCTTGCCGCTGACTGAGAGCGCCCCCAGACCAGCCGCGTCGTAGCACCTCGCCACTCGGTGGTCGAAAGATGACACTGCATCGACCCCATCCGGGCAAAGAGGCCCTTCGGTACCGGGTCCTGGCCGTTCGGGAATTCATCGAAAGAATGGGGATCCAGCCATGAGCAGTGCCATGACGAATGCCATAACCAACGTCATAACCAATGTCATAACCACTACCAAGACCAATGCCATGTCCTACAAGGGCTACACCGCCAGCATGGTCTTCGATGCACCAGACAAGATTATTATGGGGCGGGTGCTTGATGTCGATGACATCATTGCCTTTCACGGTGAGTCGGTGGCGCAGTTCGAGTCGAGCTTTCATGCGGCCATCGATGGCTATCTCGCTGCGTCCCAGAAGCTCGATTCACCGCCCGAGAAACCAGCCAGAGGCAAAGTCATGCTGCGCATTGCGCCTGAGGTGCATGCTGCTGCTCTCAAGGCGGCGGCCGGAAGCGGCACCAGCCTGAACAAGTGGGCAGAAAAGGCACTGGGAAAAGCGGCTCGCAAGTGGGTCGCACCGGCTCCTGCGCGCAGCGAAGGCTGGGGGTCGCCAACCATGGCGTGAAAGAGCGGGCTCCGCCTGATGCTGGTTGATGAACTATCAAGCAGCGGCCCGAGTTGACCTGCAGTCACGCCACTTCAGCCCCCACCGTGCGCACCTTCTCCCGCATCAGCACAAACTCCTCGGCCGCCGTCGGGTGCATCGCAATCGTGCGGTCGAAATGGTCTTTCGTCGCACCTGCGGTCAAGGCAACAGCCAGGCACTGGATGATCTCGGGCGCGTCGGTGCCGATCATGTGCAGGCCCAACACGCGCTGGGTGTCGGCATCTGCCAGCAGTTTCATGCGGGTGCGCTCGCTGCCGCCGATGAAGGCCTGTTTCATCGGTCTGAAGTCGGCTTCGTAGACGTCTACCCGGTGCCCGGCCTGGACGGCATCGGCTTCGCTCAGGCCCACGGTGGCTACGGGCGGCAAGGTGAACACGGCGCTGGCCACCAGCGACAGATCGACCTCGCGCGGCTGGTTGCCGAACAGGCTGTCGGCCAGGGCGCGGCCCTGGGCGATGGCCACCGGTGTCAGGTTGATGCGGTCGGTGACGTCGCCGATGGCGTAGACCTCGGGCACGGGGGTCTGCAGGCGGTTGTCCACCGGGATGGCGCCTCTGGCGTCGGTCTGCAAGCCGATGCGATCCAGTTGCAGGCCGGCCGTGTTGGGACGGCGGCCGGTGGCGTTCAAGACCCAAGGGAACTCCAACACCCGTTCTTCACCCAGCGACAGCAAAAATCCTTGTTCGGTCTGCTGCACGCGACTGGGCATGCTGCCGGGGTGCAGGTCCACGCCGGCAGCTTGCAACTCTGCGGCGACTGCGCTGCGCAGCATCTCGTCAAAACCGCGCAGCGGCAGTTCGGCCCGGTAGAAGACCGAGACCTTGACACCCAGGCGCGCCAGTATGCTGGCAAATTCCAGCCCGATATAGCCGCCGCCCAGCACCGCTGCGCGTGCGGGCAGGGTCTGCAGGTCCAGCAGATCGTCGCTGGTGGCGCAATGTTCGCTGCCGGGGATGCTGTCGCGCACCGGGGCACCGCCGGTGGCCAGCAGGATGCGGCGGGTGCTCAGCACCTGCTCGCCCACCTGCACCTGGTGCGGGCCTTTCAGTGTCGCCCAGCCCTGCAGCAGCGTGACGCCGGAGCCTTGCAGCATCTTGCGGTAGATGCCTTCCAGCCGGTCTGTCTCTGCCGCCTTGGCAGCAGCCCAGCGTGGCATCTGGAAATCCGGTTCGGCCAGATCCCAGCCGTAGCCACGCGCTTCCTGCATCGCGTCTCCCATCTGCGCGGCGTACATCAGCAGCTTCTTGGGCACGCAGCCGCGGATCACGCAGGTGCCGCCTACGCGGCTGCCTTCGATGATGGCGACCTTGGCGCCATGCAGCGCTGCGCGGCGCGAGGCCGCGACGCCGCCAGAGCCAGCGCCCAAAGTGATGAGGTCGTAGTCGTAAGTCATGTCTGCTTCTCTGTGTTGTGCTGATCGACAATGTCGCATATGCCGAAGTCAGATTACGCCCAGCGCGCTGCACAGCTGCGCCAATGGCTGCACCACCATGCCCATTTGTACTATGTGCTGGACGCACCCCAGGTGCCAGACGCCGATTACGACCGCCACTTTGTCGAACTGCAGACGATCGAGGCCGAGCACCCCGAGTTGCGCCTGGCCGATTCGCCGACGCAGCGTGTGGGCGGCCGCGTGCTGGCCGGTTTTGCGCCCGTGCGCCACCGTGTGCCGATGCTGAGCATCCGCACCGAGACCGACACCACGGCCGCTGGCGCACTGGCCTTTGACGAGCGCGTGCGCCGTGGGCTGGAGCTGGGGGAGGACGCGCCGCCTGTGGAATACGCCGCTGAGCTGAAGTTCGACGGCCTGGCGATCAACCTGCGCTACGAGCAAGGCGTACTGATGCAGGCCACCACCCGCGGCGACGGCGAGACGGGCGAAGACGTGACGCAGAACATCCGCACCATCGGCCAGATCCCGCTGCGTTTGCTGGGCGCGCCGGACGAGATGGCGCAGGTGCCGCAGGTGCCGCAGGTGCTGGAGGTGCGTGGCGAGGTCTACATGCGCCGCGATGCCTTCGAACACATGAACCAGAAGCAGCGTGACGCTGGCCAGAAGACGTTTGTCAACCCCCGCAATGCAGCAGCGGGCGCGGTGCGCCAGCTCGACCCGGCCATTGCTGCCCGGCGACCGCTGTCTTTCTTTGCTTACGGACTGGGCGATGTGGTGTGGCGGCCAACAGTGACGAAAGCGACTGATGAAAACCTCGCAAACCCTGCCGACCCTGCAGCGCTGCAGGCAGAAGCCGCCGAGCTCGGCGCGATGCACCTGACCCACAGCGCCACGCTGGACAGGCTGGCCGGCTGGGGCTTGCCGGTGTGCGCCGACCGTGTGGTGGCGCTGGGCGCGCAGGCGCTGGTGGCTTTCCACGCCGCGATGGGGCAGCGGCGCGACGCGCTGCCTTTCGATATCGATGGCGTGGTCTACAAGCTCAACAGTCTGGCGTTGCAGCGGCGGCTGGGCTTTGTCAGCCGCGAGCCACGCTGGGCAGTGGCCCACAAATACCCGGCGCAAGAGCAGATGACCCAGCTCAACGGCATCGGCGTGCAGGTGGGCCGCACCGGCAAGCTGACGCCGGTGGCCAAGCTGGAGCCGGTGTTCGTGGGCGGCACCACCGTCAGCAACGCCACGCTGCACAACGTGTTTGAGCTGCGCCGCAAGGGCGTGCGTGTCGGCGACACGGTGATCGTGCGGCGGGCCGGCGATGTGATCCCCGAGGTGGTGGGTCGAGTGGATGTGGGGATGGCAGGGGCCGGCAGCGCCGCGGGCGATCTGCTGGGCGCGGATGCTGAGCCCGCCGCCGCGCAAGGTTATCGCCAATCTCCGCGTCAACCCTACGTGCCCAATTTCCGTATGCCCAGGGCCTGCCCGGTGTGCGGCAGCGCGGTGCTGCGCGAAAGAGGTGGCATGGACCACCGCTGCAGCGGTGGCCTGTTCTGCGCCGCGCAGCGCAAGCAGGCTTTGCTGCACTTTGCAGGCCGCCGGGCGATGGACATCGAGGGCCTGGGCGACAAGCTGGTCGACCAATTGGTGGACGGCGACCTGATCCGCAGCCTGCCCGATCTGTACAGGCTGGGCCTGGGCAGCCTGATTGCGCTGGACCGCATGGCAGACAAGAGTGCAGCCAACATCGTCGCAGCGCTGGAGCGCAGCAAGACCACCACGCTGGCGCGCTTCTTGTACGCCTTGGGCATCCGCCACGTGGGTGAAACCACCGCCAAAGACCTTGCGCGGCACTTTGCCGACCTTGATCTCCTGATCGCCGCCGACGAAGCAGCACTGCTGCAGGTGCGTGATGTGGGCCCGGTGGTGGCAAGCAGCATCCACAGTTTTTTTGCCCAGCCACACAACGTCGAAGTGGTCGAGCAGTTGCGAGCTGCAGGTGTGCACTGGCCCGCCGAAGCAGGCACTGCAGTGGTCGGCCGGCCGCAGCCTTTGGCTGGCATGAGCCTGGTGCTGACCGGCACTTTGCCGACCCTGAGCCGCGATGCGGCCAAGGCGATGATCGAAGCTGCAGGCGGCAAGGTCTCGGGCTCGGTGTCGAAGAAGACACGTTATGTGGTGGCGGGCAGCGAAGCCGGCTCCAAGCTGGACAAGGCGCGCGAGCTGGGGCTGGAGGTGCTGGACGAAGCTGGCCTGCAGGCTTTGTTGCAGACGCCGCCTGAAAACTCAACCTCAACCGCAACTTCACCCGCGACATCACTCACGACTTCACCCGCAACATCACCCGAAACAACATGCGCAGCGACACCCGCAGCGGCAGAAGCGGCCAAGCCGCAGCCGACCGTGCGCAGGCTGGCCCTGCTGGGCGGCGAATCCAGCGGCAAGACGACGCTGGCGCGGGCCTTGGCCGAAGCGCTGCAGACCCAGTGGGTGCCCGAATACGGCCGCCAGCTCTGGGAAGAGCTGCGCCGGACGCTGGATGTGGCCGCACTGCTGCAGGTGGCAAAGGTGCAGATCGAGTGGGAGGACCGCGCCGCTGCGTCAGCCCAGGCGCAAGCGGTCGGCTGGGTGATCTGCGACACCACGCCGCTGACCACCTTGCAGTATTGCCTGCACGACCATGGTCAAGCGCCGGATGAGCTGCAAGCCCTGGCGCTGCGCCGCTACGACCTGACGGTGCTGTGTGAGCCCGACTTCGCATTTGTGCAGGATGGCGCGCGCCGGGATGACAGCTACCGCCAAGCCCAACACCAGTGGACCTTGGAGCAGTTGCGCCAGCAGGGTGTGCAGCCGCTGCGGGTGAGTGGGGACATCCCTGCGCGCTTGCAACAAGTGCTGGCCGCTTTGTCAACGGTCGTCGCTGCGAACAGTGTTGCAGAGGATGGTGACGAGAGTGGTGACGAGAGTGGTGACGTGAGCGGTGCTGAGATCGATGCTGAGATCGATGCAAAGAATGCGGCGCCGGTTTGAGCTGGCCGCCTCAGCAGCTTCAGCGCGGTGGGCTCAGCAATTCACCTTGCATGCGCCGCCACAGCCAGCGCAGTCCACGCTCAATATCGGGCCGGCTGCTGATTTGCTGACTGCTGGCCAAGGGCTGCGGAGGGTTGCCGGGTCGCGCTACAGCAAAGCTGAAGACATAGTTGGGCTCTTGGCCCATGCGCAAGTCTCTGATCAGCAGTTGGCCATTCTGCTGCTGCACGCTGTAAAAACCTTTGCTGAAAGCCATGATGCGCCGCACGCCGTCCAGGTGTTGCATCGACCGGCCCAGGGCCTGGCCGCGTGCGAAGCGGTCGAAGCTGATCTGCGGCTTGTCGTCCAGCAGTGAATAAAAGCCCTCGTGATAGGACTCGCCGTCGATGGCCACGATGCGCCACAGAACGGTGTTGAAAGCACTGGGCGTGACGAGCACGTGATCAGCGGCAATGCCTTGCGCCCGCAAAGACTCGCGGGCAATCGGTGTTACGTGTGCTTGTGCCGCCACGCTCCACAGCAGATACAGGCAGCTCAGAAGCAGACCAACCCGGTTGGCCCAGTGGCCACTTGAGCCGCTGGCGCTGTCGCCCCCCATTGCCAGGCCCGTGTTTGGCGCCATGCGCGCTGGCCCTGAGTTTGTGCCTGAGCTTGCGTCACCGCCCCGCCACAGCGCCCACCCTACGCCGATCAACAGCGGCAAGGTGTACAGCGGGTCGATGATGAAGATGCTGCCCACGCCGAAAGGGTGGTTGCTGAACGGCAGCGCCAACTGCGTGCCGTAGACTGTCATCGTGTCGAGCAGCGGGTGCGTCACCAACACCAGCCACAGCGCCAGCCACCAGCGTCGCCAGATGGCCCACTGGCCGTGCACTTTGGCCGCCGCAGCAGCCAGTGGCAGCGAAACCAGGCTCAACCAGAACAGTGAGTGGGTTTCTGCGCGGTGCAGCACCATGTTGCGGATCGGGTCGCCGTAGTCGATCAGCACGTCCAGGTCGGGCATCGTGCCGGCTGCCGCGCCCCAAAGGGCGGCTTTCCAAACCGCCGTTCGGCGCCCCATCACTGCCACGCTGACGGCTGCACCCAGCGTGATTTGAGAAACTGAATCCATGAGGGCGGATTGTCACCGCCCCCTGCCAACGACGCTTCAGACAGGACGCTTCAGACAGCGCGCTTCAGACAGCGCGCTTCAGACAGGACGCTTCAGCCTTGCGTGCGGCGGCGTGCCACCACCATCAAGCCCAGGGCCAGCGCCACCAGCACCACCGTCGTGGGCTCAGGCACTGTGGCAAAAGCTGCTGCGCCGATGATGGCGTGGGCGGCTGCCGAAGGGTGCAGTGCATCGGAGAACAGCGACACCGAGCACGCTGCGCCTGAAGAGAACGCAAAACCTGCGCATGGGCTGCTGACGTTGGTGATGCCGTAGACGGCGCCGCCGTTCAGGATCGCGTCGTCCAGCACCGCAGCAGAAATCGCCGCCAGGTCCAGGAAGTCCATGCTCAGCCCAAAGCCCAGGCCGGCGGCGACGATGCTGGGGAACAAGGCATTGAAGCGTGCCGAAGCGTCTGCCGAAGCTGAGACGACACCCAGCAAGGCGGCTTCTGGTGTGCCGCCCAGATTGGGCAGGTTGGCCACCAGAACGTTCTTGGCGCCCTTGCCGGCCAGGAAGCCCAGGCTGGCGATCAAGTTGTTGGCTGCAGCCTCGGCCAGTATTTGACGGCCGAGCATGTCAGCGGCACTCATGGTGGGGAAGGCGGTGCGTGAATCACGCATGTCGTTGCCGCCGGCCACCACAACGTACAGCGCATTGGGGTCAGCGGCGGGCGCGTTCCACAGCACGCCCAATTGGGCCAGCAGGCTGGGCGGATCGGTCGGGCCGCCGCCGCTGGTGCGCGCGCCGGCGACAGCGTAGTTCTTGCCGCCCAGCAAGAAAGGCGCGGCGTCTGCTGCCAGCCCGAGCTTGGTGCCCAAACTCTCGACCCAGACCGGACCGTCAGAGAAGCGGCCGTTGAAGTAAGGCCCAGCTGCCGGGTTGGGGAAAGCGCCACCGCTCAGGATCTGCAGGTTGCCGGTATCAGAAAGGCTGTCGCCGTAGACGTACATCGCTGAGTAGCCTGCTTGCGCCGGGGCGCACCACAGGACGGCCGCTGTCAAGGCCAGGCTCAGGCCCGTTTTGAGTTGTTTGAACATGCTGGTTTGTCTTGTGAGGGATTGAAGAACGGCAAGATATCACGCAGCAGCGCATGGTGGCAGCGGGTTGTCACGGCTTTGTAGTGTTGTCCCTGCCCCGTATTCAGGGGGTGCAGTGGCTGCGTGCTGGCTCACCGTCCAGGCGGCGTGCCCATGTTCCAATCAGGCCGGGCTTTGGGTGAAATTGGTACGGCCGCTGGTTTTACGGCGCCGCCCAGTCAGGCCTCAGCGACGAAAAAATCCTGAACGACTTGTTTGGAGACTTGCCATGACCCTGCGCTCATCGATCCTGCCTCTTTGCGGTGCTGTTGCCGCAGCGCTGCTCGCCTTTCCCGTTCAGGCCGCCTGCCTCAGCGACGCTGAAGTGGCTGCGATGTTCGAGGCCTACACCCAACGCCAGCCGGCAGCCACACCCGAGGGCCTGAGCCCTGCCGATGGCGAATGCAGCCGAGCCAAGCTCAACCGGTTGCTGCAAGCCAAGATGGGCCCGCCGGTGGGCTACAAGGCTGGCCTGACCAACCCGGCGGTGCAAAAGCGCTTCAACCACAACTCACCCGTCTGGGGCACGCTGTACCGCCCGATGCTGCTCAACAACGGTGCAGCAGTGGACGCCGCCTTCGGCGCCAGGCCACTTTATGAAGCTGACTTGCTGGTACGGGTGGCGAGCAACGCCATCAACCAGGCGCAGACGCCCGCCGAGGTGATGGCCGCGATCGACCAGGTCATTCCTTTCATCGAGCTGCCCGATCTGGTGGTGCAGGCTCCGCCCAAGCTCAACGGTGCAGCCATCACCGCGATCAACGTCGGTGCTCGACTGGGCGTGGTCGGCACGCCCTTGTCGGTGCCCGCCACACGCGGCGAGCGCTATCAGATGATGGACAGCTTGCGTGACATGACGGTGATCGTCAGCGCTGGCGGCGCCGAGCAAGACCGCGGCAAAGGCAGCGATGTGCTGGAGCACCCGCTCAACGCGGTGATCTGGCTGGCCAAGGACATGGCGCGCGACGGCAAGATGCTGAAGGCGGGTGACCTGGTCAGCCTGGGTTCGTTCTCCAAACTGCTGCCTCCCAAACCCGGACTGGCCGTGGAGGTCAGCTACTGGGGCTTGCCTGGCACGCCTAAAGTACAGGTGAACTTCAAGTGACCATCCGCGAGATTCTGAAGATGGGCGACCCCCGCCTGCTGCGTATCGCACAACCGGTGCAAGCCTTTGGCTCGCCGCAGTTGCAATCCCTGATCGACGACATGTTCGAAACCATGCACGCTGCAAACGGTGCTGGTCTGGCAGCGCCACAGATCGGTGTCGACCTGCAAGTGGTGATCTTTGGCTTTGAGCGCAACCACCGCTACCCTGATGAATTGCCGGTGCCGCGCACTGTGCTCATCAATCCGGTGATCACAGCGCTCGGGCTGGAGCAGGTCAGTGGCTGGGAAGGCTGCCTGTCGGTGCCGGGTCTGCGTGGCCAGGTCGCCCGCCACGCACGCATCCGCTACGCTGGGTTTGACCCTGAAGGGCGCGTCATCGAGCGTGAAGCCGACGGTTTCCACGCCCGCGTGGTTCAGCATGAATGTGACCATCTGGTCGGCCGTCTGTATCCGACGCGGATGGCTGACATGACGCAGTTCGGCTTCACCAGCGTCCTGTTCCCCGATCTGCAGGACGCCGCAGAGGACTGAGAGGCTGAGAGTCTTTCGATCATGCCCGCTCATCACGCCGAAAGACGCCCGCTCGTCGTTGCAAATGCGCGCCATAGCCCGAGCTGTGGCTGTGCTTTGCGCCTAGATCGGACGCCTTTTGACGCGCTGCTCGGTCACGCTCGAAAAACTCTCAGCCTCTGAGCAAGCGGCCATGTTTGAAGCGGCCGTGTTTGGAGCCCCCATGTTTGAGCCCCCATGTTTGAGGCCCCATGTTTGACTTGACATAGATTTACATCCTCGTGAGTCAGCCTTGTGCCTGTTTCGTGCGTTGAACAGGCATGCCAAGCTTTCACACCTTGACGCAGCGCGTCTGGCCGCAAGCGCAGAGTTCTTCACAGGAGTCGAACACCGTGGCAACTGCTCCCTCCCGCGTACCCACCACCGCAGCGCAATCGACTCCGCCCCTGGCCTGGGGCCGCTGGGTGTCGGGCTCTGCAGCCCGTTCGATGGATTCTTCTGTGGCCCACTCTGCCCCAGCCGTCCGTACATGGTCGTGGCTGGTGGCTGCAGCCGGTGCCTGGGCGCTGGCTCTGGTCGCCGCCGTGGGCGTCGCGCCTGCCACTGCGGTTGCCGCCGCAGAAGCCGTGGACCCGCCGGGCCGGGTGGGCCGCTTGGCCGACATCAGCGGGCAAGTCGTCTGGTTTGACCCGGAGCAAGGCCGCTGGGGCCAGGCCGAGCTGAACCGGCCGCTCACCAGCGGCGACCGCTTGTCCACCGGCAGCGACGGCCGCGCCGAACTGCGGGTCGGCTCCAGCGTCTTGCGGCTGGCCGCCAGCACCGAGCTCGAGGTGCTGCGTCTGGATGATCAGCGCATGGTCTTTCAACTGCACAGTGGCAGCCTGGCGCTGCGCGCGCGCTCGCGCGAGATGGCGCAAGAGCTGGAGCTGCGCACCGGAGAAGCGCGCTTCCTGCCGCAACGCGCAGGCCACTACAGGCTGGATCGTAACGACGTCCAGACCCGTGCCGGCGTTTGGCGCGGCAGCCTGTTGCTGGACGAGCGGCGCGACCTGCTGATCGAGACCGGCCAGCAACTCGAAGTCTGGCGCGACAGCCGACAGCACGGCCTGGGCCAGGTGCAGATCCGCATCGGCGCGCTCAAAGACGACGCCTTTGGCCTGTGGGCGCAACGTGAAGACGGGCAGGATGAACGCAACACTTTCAGCCGTTACGTCTCGCCGGAGATGACTGGCGCCGAAGAGCTGGACCGCCATGGCCAATGGCAGCAGCACCCCGAACATGGTGCGCTTTGGGTGCCTTTCAGCGTCAGCGCAACCTGGGCGCCGTACCGCTACGGCCGCTGGACTTGGGTGGGCCCCTGGGGCTGGACTTGGGTGGACGACGCGCGCTGGGGTTTTGCGCCCTTCCACTACGGCCGCTGGGTGCATTGGCGCGGCCGTTGGGGCTGGACCCCGGGTGACTATGTCGCACGGCCGGTGTTCGCGCCTGCGTTGGTGGCCTGGGTCGGCAGTTCCAGCGGTGTCTCGGTATCGATCCAGTTGCCCTCTGTGGCCTGGGTGCCGCTGGCACCGCGCGAAGTGTTCTGGCCCTACTACCGCCACACCCCGATCTACGTGGACCGCATCAACCATCGCCCGGTGCACAGGCCGCCGTACAACCGTGGCCAAGTCGATCCTGGCTATCCACGTTACGCCCCAGGGCGCGACGGCCGGCCTGGCCGAGGGGATGGCCGCGACGGCCCGGGCTGGGAAGCGCGTGACCAACGGGATCGCAACCACCCCTCCGAGCCCGTCCGCACGGGGCCGATCATGTACGGCAACCAGGGCGTGCCCGGAGCCGTGACGGTGGTCACGCGGGATGCGCTGTTGCGCCGCGATTCGGTGGCCGCCGCCATCGAGCCGTCGCGAGTTGAGGCTTTGCCGCAGGCCAGGCCCCAGCCGCAGTGGCGCGCCCAGACTCGGAACGAAGAGACTGACCAGGGCCCCGTCACTGATCCTGCAGCGCAGCGCCGCCATGGCGGCTGGCAGGTGCAGACGCCGAGGCCCTCAGCCACGAGTGCACCCGCAGCCCCACCTGTCGTCAACCCCCAGCAAAGCCAGGCCACAGAGCCAGCGGTGGCTGCCGTGGCGGCCAATCCGATGGTTTCTCCGCGGCCTCCGAATGCGCCTGGCGTGGCTGTTCCTGGCCAGCTGGGTGGCGTGCCCGCTGAGGCTGCAGTGCCTGTGCGTCGTGCCCGGCCCGCCATCGACAATGCTGGCCAAGAGCGGACGGGTGCTGGCAACGGCGGCCGCGAGAGCAGCTCTCCCAGCCGTGTGCGCGAGGCCGCAGTCGAGCGTGAAGAGCCGCGCCGCAGCACGCCTGAGTCGCGGCAGAACTTGCGTGAGAGGCAACAAAGCCGGTAGTTGCCAAGTTTGCCGGCACGGGAGGCGGCAAAGCAGCAAGCGCCTGTGATCAGTCGATGCTGTACGCCAGGTAGACCGCTTCGCGCCCCACGATGGGTTGGCGTGTCGGCATCAGGACTGTGCAGCCGCCTGCAGGGGCGCGAATCTCCTGCGTGCTGTCGCTGCCGATCAGCTCGCCGGCTTCGAAACGCTCAAAGCCCAGCAATGGCCGTGTGAAGCTGAAGTCTGCAGCCTGGACCATGCAGGTGCGCAGCAACTCGAAGCGCCGGGGTTTGTCGCGCGGAGCGCTCAGCACTCGGTCGATGAGGCCGAAGTGGGCCAGAAAGTTCAGCGCTACCTGCACCGCCAGATCGCTGCTGAGCTGTGCGAAATGCTGACCACATTCGACCACCAGCGCGGCACCTGGGGCGCTGTCGGTGCCATGTTCGCCGTGCCGGATCAGCGGCGTGCCTGAGCCCAGGCCCTGTGGCATCACCAAATGCACGGCCGGTGTGCCGAGGGCCAATGCGGTGTTGGCGTTGATGTCGTTCTTGGGGTAGACCCAGAAGGGCTGCACCGGGTTGCTGGTCGAATGGATGTCCAGGATGTGCTCGGCTGCTGCCACCACCGGGCGCAACTCGCGTGCACGTTTCAGCTCCGGACTGTGCTCTGCGCCGTTCAGCCAGTCGCTCGACCAGATGCGGTTGAGGTTGTGCACCAGTTGTCGGCTGTCAAATGGCCGTTGAGTGTCAAAGCTCTCATAGGCCTCGACGTTGGCCAGGCTCACCGTCAGCGTGCCGCGTAAAGGCCGCACTTCGCGGTCCAGCAGCGCCAGACAGGCCGTCATGCCGCAAAACTCGTTGCCGTGGGTGAGGCCGTTGATCAGCACGTGCGGGCCGGGCTGCTTCGACTCGAAGCGGTGGACGTAGTCGATGCCGGTGTTGCCGCGCCGATAAGGCTGCAGGTCGCGGGGCAGGACTTCAAAGGCGGGCAGGGCGGAGCTTTGTGGCTGACTCATCGGTCGCTTTGTCGTGGCCGTCATTGGGGAATGTGCAGCAAAGAAATGTAACGGACAGGTTTAACCCACCCTCTCAGCGCACCCGCTCAGCGCAACAACGGCCGCAGCGTGGGCCACACGTTGTCCAGCATCTTGGGCTGGGCCTTTGCGTTGGGGTGGATGCGGTCGGCCTGGAACAGGCTCTCTGCCTCTGGCACATCGGCCACGCCGGCCAGGATGAAGGGCACCAGCGCGGTGTTTTCGGCCTTGGCGACGTTGACAAACAGGTCGATCAGTTGCTGGCCGTATTTGCGCCCGTAGTTGGGAGGCACCTGGATGCCGGCGATCAGCACCTTGGCGCCTGCTGCCTGGGCCGCGCGGGTCATTGCGCGCAGGTTGTCTTCGGTCATCTTCAGCGGCAGGCCACGCAGCGCGTCGTTGCCGCCCAGTTCAATCAGCACCACGGCAGGCTGATGCTGCTTCATCAAGGCCGGCAAGCGCGACCGGCCACCGGAAGTCGTGTCGCCGCTGATGCTGGCGTTGATGACTTGCCAGTTCAACTTCTGTTCGGTCAAGCGCTGCTCCAGCAGCGCCACCCAGCCGCTGCCGCGAGCCAGCCCGTATTCGGCCGACAGGCTGTCGCCCACGATCAGCAGGCGCGGTGCGCCCTGCGCCAGCGCGGCCTTGTGGCTCAGCACCGCAGGCAGCAGCGCCAGCAGGCTACAGTGCGTGATTAATTTGCGTCTGGAAAGCATAGTGTCGATGTCTGAAGCCCTCATCACGGTCAGCAACGTTACCAAGGTCGTGTCCGATACCTCTGGCCCCTTGACCATTCTCCACGAGATCAATTTTTCTCTGCAGCCCAAGGCCTCGGTGGCCATCGTGGGTGCTTCGGGCTCGGGCAAGAGTACCTTGTTGTCGATCCTGGCCGGGCTGGATACCCCCAGCTCAGGCACTGTCACCGTCGCAGGGGTGGACCTGTTTGCGCTGAACGAAGACGCCAGGGCCGAGTTGCGGGCGCGCCAGTTGGGCTTTGTCTTTCAGAGTTTCCAGCTGCTGGGCAACCTGACGGCGCTGGAAAACGTGATGCTGCCGCTGGAGCTGATGGGCCGCAATGACGCCCGCAGCGCGGCCACCGAGATGCTGGACCGCGTGGGCCTGTCAGAACGGCTCAGCCACTACCCCAAGGTGCTCTCAGGCGGCGAGCAGCAGCGCGTGGCATTGGCGCGGGCCTTTGTGGTGCGCCCCGCCGTGCTGTTGGCCGACGAGCCCACCGGCAGCCTGGACTTTGCCACGGGCGAGAAAGTGATGGCGCTGATGTTTGATCTGAACGTACAAATCGGCACCACACTGGTGATGGTGACGCATGACCGCAGCATCGCTGCGCGCTGCGACCGGCAGTTGACGATGGAGGCTGGCCGCTTGAGCGAAGCTGCTGTTGCGCCGCCTCAGACGGCTGGTTGAGGAGGCTGCCTTCAGACCCGGTGCAGGTGCCGCAGCGCCTCTGCCATCGCCATCGTGTTGCGGTAACCGGCTTCGATGGCCCTTTCGCGGAAGTCGCGCGACAGGCTCACGTAGTAGCCAAAGTCAGGGTGCAGCACCAGGTCAGCTGCGGCCGCATCCGGTTGCGTCAAGGCGCGTTTGCGCAGGTCTGACTCGCGCCAGCGCTGCGCACTGGCCGGCGCCCTCGACTCATGAGCCGAAGCGTCCACGGCCAGCACCCTTTGCGCGCCCAGACTGCGCGCCAACCGCACTGGCAGCGGGGTGTGCAGGTCGGCGTCGGTGTAGAGCGCGCCATGGATGCGAACGGGGGTGAAAAGCCCAGGAATGGCGCAAGAGGCCTGCACGGCCAACCCGGCGTCGCCATGGCTGAAGCCGATGGTGGCGCCACCTTGGCCCACACCAGGATCGGCCGCACCCCCGGCTGCCAGCCGCTGCGCGACGCACACTGCGGGCAGCGGCAATTGGTGCAGCAGTGTGGGCACTGCCGGCCTTGCTGCCCTGGCGATTTGCTCGCGCACCAGTTCAGCCAGTGGGTTGCCGCTGAAGCGCTCTTCACTGCCCAGCGCCAGCCGCGCCACGCTGAAGGGGTTGAAATCCAGCGCCAGCGCTTCGATATCGGCCGCACTGCGTCCGGCAGCAAAGAGCACGCCGACCAGCGAGCCGATGCTGGCGCCAACAATCAAGTCAGGGCGCAGCGCAAGTTGCTCCAGCGCCTTGAGCACACCCACATGCACGAAGCCGCGTGGCCCCCCTGAGCTGAACACCCAGGCTGTGCATACAGGTTTTGACAAGGACAGCGTGCTGGGCGCGTACGCGCCCGTGTGGTCCTGCTCAGGACGCAGTGCGCAGCCGGTCAGGGCCCACGGTGCCAGCGATGCAGCCAAGGTTGCGGCCGCGCCATGCCGCATCCACCCCCGCCTGCCGTTGGCCGGCTGGGGGCCCGTGTCGCCGGCTCTCAGGGCAATTTGCCTTGCGCCTTGGCTTGGGCCACCTCGGCGGCGATTTCTGCACCGCTCTTGTAGTGCGGCACTCTGAAGATCAAACGTTTGGAACGTTGCACGAAACTGTTGCTGCCGGCGACTTCTTCTTTCCAGTATCGATCGGCCAGTGCGATGTTGGCCGGCACATCCAGCAAGAAGCCGTCGCGCGAGCCAGCGCCGCCAAAGATGTACAGCTTGCCGTCGATGATGCGCCAACTGTCGGCGTCGCCGCCCCAGGGGATGGCATAAGCGATACCGTTGGCGCAGAAGCCGCCGTACTGCGGCAAGTACTTGGCGGGTTGCTGGTCAAAAAGCGCCTTGTGTGCGGCGCTGGCAAACCTGAAGCTCACGCCCTCGAAGACGCTGCTGAACTGCGCTTGCCCCATCGCGTGGCGGCCTTGGGTGAAATAGGCCACCACGTCGTGGCCGTCCAGCATCACGCTGGGCTGACCATCCACGGCGCTGGCGCGCACCGGTTTGAGCGAAGAGTCGGGGTTTTGCGCCCACATGGCGCTGCAGCCCGCCAATGACAAGGCCAAGAGAGCGGCCAGGGTGAGGACCAGGCGACGCGCGCCTGTGGTCAGAGAAAGCGGATGGAAAGCAGGGCTGTGGATCACGAACTCACTCCAGGGACCAGGGGCCCCAAACTGTCAACCGAAGGATGGACCGCTGGGTCTGCGGCATTGACGCTGCTGCGCTGCGCTCGCTGGTCGGCGTAGGGTGCAACCCAGCCCAGCAGGGCGCTGGCGGCCTCGCAGCGCTGGCGCAAGTGCATTGCGTCCTGGCCATGCAGGTGGATGATGCCGTAGCGGTAGCTGCCCAGCCACTTGAAGTCGCGCGCCAGCGCATGACCGCTCTTCGGATACAAAAAGAGATCGGCATCCGCAAACTGATCGGCCAGCGCCGCCTGATGCGCGCGGCTGGGCATCGGCGGCGCATCCTGCAATCTGAAGACACGGTAGACCAGGCTGGCCGCAGCCCCGGCCACGGGCTGAACTCTGGGCACAGTGGCGGGGTCGTGACCCAAGGCCAGTGCCACCGACATCGCGTGCGGTTGCAGGCCGTCAATGCGTTGATAGAGGTCCGAAAACTGCGAGGCCAGCCGCGGGTTGACTTCGATGATGCTCAGGGTGTCGCTGGCTGCATCGAAGAAGAACTCGATGTTGAACATGCCGTGGTCAAAGCCCACGGCACTGAGAAAGCGCTGCGCGATCTGCAGCGCCCGGGCCTGCACCGGGCTGCCCAGGCGGCTGGGGTACTCCCAACGCATGAAGGCTTGCGTGCCCGGATACATGATGGCGTCGACCACGCCCAGGGCATGGGCTCGACCCTGGAAGACGTAGCCGTCCAGGTTGAACTGTTCGGCCTGCACAGGTTGCTCCAGCATCAGACGATGGGCGGTGTCGGCGCCGGGCAGTCGCGCGCGCGCCACCCGCTCGAAGGGTTCGACCAGCCGGCGGATGACCCACAGCTCGCGGTGGCCGAAGCGCGTGTGGTGGTGCAGTTCGGCGTGGTTGTTGACCTGTCTGGCCAGCACCGAGAAAGCCGCCTTGACTGGCTTGACATAAGCCGGATAGCGGATGCCGCGCGGCACTTCACTGCCGTAGGCGGCGTCCAGCGCCTGAAAGGGCAGGTTGGCTTCGGGGCAGACTTCTTGCATCACCTGCCGTGCGTGCAGTTTGTGCTGGCAGGCCAGGATGGCTTGCACCGAGGTGCCTGGCAGCCCGAGCTTTTCTGCCACCATCGCCGCAGCCAGCGCGCCGAACTGCTCGTGGTGCGAGATGACGCCGGCCCAAGCGCGCGCCTCGCCGCGGCGGGCCTGGCGGGCGCTGAATTTCTCCAGATCAAAGCCCACCAACCGGGCGTTGCTGGGGAAAGAAAAAAGATCAAAACCCGCCTGGTCGAACTCAAAATTTCCTGCCAGCTTGCCAAAGCCTTGCTCGTCCCAGTCGTAGCTGAACAGCAGGCCCAGCCTCGGGATGGCTGAAGCCGCACCGGCACTGTGCGGTGAGTCGGAGGTCAGGGGCTGGGGCTGTTTGGTGGTCATCGGTCAATGTCAGGCCAACTGGCGAAACGAGTAGTGCAGGCCCACGACACCCAGCACGATCAGGCCGGCGCCAGCCGTTTTCAAGGCCCTCAAGGGCTCGTTGAAGTAGAGACAGCCGATCAGGGCGGTAGCCAGTACGCCCACCCCAGACCATACGGCATAGACCACGCTCAAGCCCAGCACGCGGATCACCATGGTGTTGAGGATGAGAGAAAATGCATAAAAAACAAAGATCAATACCAAGGGTGTGAGTCGCGCCACCGGCAACACCCATCAGGCTTGTGCAGGGCTGAGCAGGGGGAAAACAGAACTCATAGGCAGTGGTTGGGCGCTTGCCGCAACAACGGCCCGAGTTTGGGGGTCGATGCTGGCGCGAGAATCTTACGCGGCGCTCTCAAGCTGCGCGCTGGGTGCAGCTTGCGCTTGGAGGTCTCCATCACCGCGTCAACAGGCGCCTGCTGACGTGGCTCAGGCTGTCCACCAGTGCCACCAGCAGCAGCATGGCGGCCAGAACCGTGGCGGTCTTGCCCATCTGGAACAACCCCATGTGAAAGCTCAGCAACTGGCCCAAGCCGCCAGCACCCACGACACCCAGGATGGCCGCAGCACGGATGTTGTTCTCCCAGCGGTACAGCGTGTAGCTCATCAGCTGCGGCAGCACCTGCGGCAAAGTGGCGTAAAAATAGATGCGTAATTCTCCTACGCCTTGTGTGCGCAGGGCTTGCGCCGGGCCCGGCGGCGCGTTCTCCACGGCTTCAGCAAACAACCGGCCCAGTACGCCGCTGGTGTGTAAAGCCAGGGCCAGCGTGCCGGCCATCGGCCCCAGGCCGGCAGAAATCAGCAACAGCGCAGCCCACACCAGCTCGGGGATCGAGCGCAGCACGTTGAGCAGCAGCCGGGTGGGTGAGCGCGCGAGCGTGCGCTGATTCTCAAAGCGTTTGCTGGCCGGCAGCGCCAATGCCAACCCGGCCACTAGCGCGATCACGGTGCCCAAAGCCGACATCGCCAGCGTTTCGAGCGTGCCCCAACCCACCCGCTTCAAAAACGCCGGGCTGAGGTCGGGCGGAAAGAACTCGCCCACAAAGCGGCCCATGCTGCGCACCGCTTCCATCGAAAAAAACTGCCCCCACTGCAGATTCAGCGACCCGAAACTCGCCACCACCAGCAGCAGCACCGCAGCCGTGAACCAGCAGGCCCTGCAGCGGGCGTGGAACAGCGGCGGCGGTAACTTGTAGGGCAGGTTGGCGGCGGCGGCGTGTTTGTCCATGTCGAGTGCGAAGGATGAGCGTCAAGGGGCCTTGCAGCTCAGCCCAAACTCTTGCGCAGGCTGGCGCTGACTTGGTCGGCCAGTGCTACCAGCAGGACAAACACCATCAGCATCGTGCTGACTTCGCCGCCGTTGAACATCTTCATCGAGTTGTCCAGCTGCTGCCCCAGGCCGCCTGCGCCCACAAAGCCCAGCACCACCGAGCTGCGGATTGCGCATTCCCAGCGGTACACGGTGTACGAGGTCAGCTCGGCCGCGTTTTGCGGCAGCAGGCCGTACAGCAGGGATTGCAGCCGACCACTGCCGTTGCGCAGCAAGGCCTGCGTGGGCTGCGCTTCGCCGCTTTCCAGGATTTCGCTGTAGACCTTGCCCAGCATGCCGCCGTAGGTCAGCGCAATGGCCAGCACACCTGCGGTGGGCCCGAGCCCGACGACGCGGACAAAGATCAGCGCCCACACCAGTTCAGGCACGCTGCGCAGCACGATCAAAAGCCAGCGCACCGCCTGGCGCAGCCAGAACGGGCCGCGCGCCATCCGGCCCGACAAGGCAGAGATCGACAGGGCCGAGGTGCCTATCAGTGTCAGCGGCACCGCCAGCACAAGCGCCAGCGTCATGCCCGCTGTGGCAATGGCCACGGTGCGCCAGGATTCGCGTGCCACCAAAACCAGAAACTCGCCGTCCACCGCAGGCGGGAAAAAACTGGCCAGAAAGTTGGCGCTGATTCTCAGGTTGTCGGGCTCGACCAGCACCCAGGGCCTGAACTCGGTGGCCACGGCCAGCGGCCACAGCAGCACGATCGCCAGGCTGCACCAAAAGACGCGGCCGGCCCAGGCCGGGTCGCGTGTGGGCGCCAGGCTCGATGTCGTGGTGTTCAAGCGCTGCGCTTTCGCATCAATTCATGACAACACAACATTCATCTGCAGTGCATCACTGCAGGCGCAGCAGGCTGCGCCGCCTGGGCTTCGTCATGGGCGGCCGACCCGCCGCTGAGCTCATGCTCGAACTGGGCATAGAGCTGGGTCAAGAGTGCACGGCTGACTTCACTGGCGGGCAGGTCAAAGGCGAGGGCACCGTCGCGCAGCCCCACGATGCGTGGAAACGAGGCCAGCGCCACATCCACTTGATGCAACGTAGCCACCAGCGTGACACCCCGTTGTCTCGCGCCTTCGGTCAGCGCCTGGATGGCCTGGCGTGACCGGGTCGGGTCGAGCGCCGACAAAGGTTCGTCGATCAGCCACAGGCTGGCCGGGGCCAGCAGCGCACGGGCCAGGCCCACGCGCTGACGCTCGCCGCCCGAGAGGCGGTCCACACGCTCGAACAGCTTGTCGGCCAGATCAAAGTGCTCCAGCGCACTGAACGCAGCGGGGATATCCGCCGGGTAGAACAACGAGCGCAGGCTGGCCCACAGCCCCATGGCCGGCAAACGCCCGGCCAGGACTGCGGTGACGACCCGCTGGCGCGGCGGCAGCGGCGGCACCTGCGGCGCCAGAAACAGTCGGCCGCGCAGCCGCTGCAATGCGGCCCGCGGCAGTTGCCAGGGCTGCTCACCCGCCAGACTGTATTGACCCCCCAAAGGCGGCAAAGCGCAAGCCAGCACGTGAAGCAGCGTGGTCTTGCCCGCGCCCGACGGGCCGATCACCGCCAACTGCTCGCCACTCTTGATTTGCAGGTTCAGCGGCTTCAGCGCCGGCGCAGCCCCGGGCTTGGCGGCCGGGTGGCGGGCTGCCACGCTGTGGAGTTCTAGTTGCATGAGATAGAGGTTGACTCCGAGCCGCTGCATCCGGCTTGCGGTCGGGCAAGCGATCCTGCCCTGTGATCTGGCCTGCGAACTGGCCTGCGAACTGGCCTGAGAGCGGCCCTCAGCTCAGCCCTGCATTTCAGGGCTTCGCAGCCCTGATCGTGGTGACGGAGGGTCTCGCCCCTTGGAGTCCAGCTCAGCCTCTCAGAGCAGCCCGGCGCTGCGCGCTGCTGCCTCGATGCCCTTGTAGTTTTCTTCCTTGGTGGGGATGTAGCGGGTGGCCCGGTTCAGGCTCAGGATCTCTTTGCCTTCAGGTGTGTTGGGGTCCAGGTCCAGCAGTGCTTTCTGGATGCGATTGCGCAGGGCCACAGGCATGTCTGCATGCACGCTCCAGTTGTAGTTGAAGTAGGTGGGGGTGGTGAAAAAGACGTTTACTGCTTTGGTGTCGACGCGGTTCTCGGCCACAAACTTGCGCCACACCGTGATGTCCAGAGCCGCTGCATCGACCTTGCCGCTGACCACCGAGGCGATGGTCGCGTCATGCGCGCCCGAGTAGGCGATGCGTTTGAAGTCTTTCTCGGGTTCGATGTTGGCCTGCAGCAGGAAACTGCGTGGCATCAGGTGCCCGCTGGTGCTGCTTTGCGAGCCGAACGAAACCTGCTTGCCTTTCATGTCGGCCAGTGACTTGATGCCCGAATCGGTCTTGGCGATGAACACCGACTGGAAGCGGGTGTCTTCTTCGCGCTGCGCAATGGCCACGATCTTGCCGCCCGAACGCATCTGCGCCTGCACGTGCGTGAAGCCACCAAACCACACCAGATCGACCTTCTTGTTGACCAGGGTCTCGACCGCAGCCGGGTAGTCGGTCACGGGCGTGAACTCGACCTTCATGCCGAGTGCTTTTTCAAGGTAGTTGACGATGGGCGTGAACTTGCGCACCTGCTCGGTCGCCGCTTCTTCGGGGATGGTGCTGACGCGCAGCACCTGCTGGGCGTGCACGGCGGCGGTGGAAGCCAACAGGCTCAAGCCGGCGGCCAGAAGCAGCGCGCGGCGTTGCAGTCTTTGGGTCAGTGTTTGGATCGGCATGGGTTCTCTCCTGATTTGAAGCGATGGGGGGAACCTGATGGGTTGACTTGGCTGTCCAGGCCGGCAGCCTGGCGGAAGTCAGCCACCGCAACCCTGGGAATGAGGTTCTAACTGAGGATGGTAACGGCGCGAGCGCTGGACGTGTTGCAGGGGGGCATGTTGCTGGACTTCTATCGATCAGAGGTTGTTGGTTGTAAGGTGCGGTGCTTGAATCCTGACCCCGCCAGGGTGGCACCCGTCATGCACAACAGCATCCGGCGCTGGGCTCGCAGCGTACAAGCCGGCGTTGTACTCGTTTCTCAAAGGCCACATCCACATGACTCAACCGCAGTTCATCCAGTTGTTGCACACCGATCCCCAGGCTTTGATGTCAGAAGCCAGCCTGGGTTTGTCGCAGCCACAGGCCCATCTCTCACCAAAATTTTTGTATGACTCTCTGGGTTCGCGGCTGTTTGACGCCATCACCGAGCTCGATGAGTACTACCCCACCCGCACCGAGGCCGGCATTCTGGCCACTCAGCGCAAGACCATCGCTCAGGCCGTGCACGGCCGGCTGGGGCCCCACCCCACATTGATCGATCTGGGTGCTGGCAACTGTGGCAAGGCCGCAGGCTTGTTTGGCAGCCTGAAGCCGGCCCATTACGTGGCTCTGGACTTCTCGGTGGAGTTCTTGTTTGGTGCCATGCGTTTGCTGCAACTGCAGCACCCGCAGGTGCGCATGACCGGGGTGGGCCTGGATTTTTCGAGCAGTCTGGCGTTGCCGGACGGCTTGATCGGCGCACCGGCGCTGCTGTTCTATCCCGGCTCCAGCATCGGCAACTTCAGCCCCGAGCAGGCATTGCGGCTGCTGCGGCAGGTCTGCGCTGCGGCTGCTGGCGGCAGCTTGCTGATTGGCGTGGATCTGCACAAATCTGCGGCTGTGCTGGAGGCCGCTTATGACGACGCGCTGGGTGTGACCGCAGCTTTCAACCTGAACATGTTGCGGCACCTGAATCGGTTGATCGGCAGCAACTTCGATCTGCGCCAATGGCGCCATGTGGCGTTGTTCAACGCCGAGCACAGCCGCATCGAGATGCATCTGGAAGCCCGTGAAGCCCTCAGCGTGCAGTGGCCCGGCCACCAGCGGCGCTTCAGGGCCGGTGAACGCATCCACACCGAAAACTCCTACAAATGGCAGCGCGGCGACTTTGAATCCCTGCTGCGTGACGCCGGCTTCAGCCGCTTGACCAGCATGACCGACAGCGGGCAGAATTTTTTGGTGTGTCTGGCGCACAGCACCTGAAGAATCGGCAGTTTGAGTCTTGGCGCATGAGATCGCGCCTGATGCTGCGATGAACGCTTCGGTTGACACGCCACCTGCCTGTTCAGAAGTCCTGCGACGGCTACAGCGCGCAGCTGCGAAAGCCGGCAAAGATGTCGTTGCGTTCGGGCGTATAGAAGTTGCGATAGCGTGGGTGGCGCATGCGTTCTTCGGTGACCCAACTGGCGCCGCGCAAGACGCGGCGGCTGCCGAACCAAGGCGCTGAATAGTCACGGTAGGGGTGGGCCACGAAGCCGGGGTATGGCGTGAAGCTGCTGGCGGTCCATTCCCAGACCTCGCCCCATCGAAACGCCTGGGGCGCCAGCATCGCGGCGCGCTCCCATTCGGCTTCGGTGGGCAAGCGGCGGCCCGCCCAGCGGCACCAGGCCTCGGCCTCGTGGCAGCTCAGGTGACAAGCGGGGGCCCGCAAGTCCAGCGGCAGCCACTGGCCCCAGCGCTGTTGTTGCCACTCGCCGTCCTGGCGTCGCAGATAACGTGGCAGATAACGTGGCCTATCGTCGAGCCAGCGCTTGTGGGCAGGCGGTGTGGTCTGGGTGACACGCAGGTCGGACGCGGGTGGCGGCAAGGTCTGCAACCAGGCCAGCGCAGGCTCTGACCACCCGCGTGTCTGCGCGTAGCCACCTTGCTCGACAAACGGCAAGTAGTCGGCCCAGCGCAGCACCTGGCCGTCGATGGCCGTGGCAGGCAGGGCCACGACATGCGATGCACTTTCGTTGTCAAACACGAAGCCAGGACCATCGTGGCCGAGCTGGAATTCGCCCGCATCGAAGTGCAAAGGAGCGGGCTCCGCCCCTGTTGCTCGGGCAGCTCTTGCAGCGCTGGTTGCAAGCTCAAAGCGAGCCCGCAGTGTGTCGTTCAGTGGCAGCGCCAGCGACTGCATCATGTACAGGCCGGCTTCAAAGTGCATGTCTTCGTGTGCCAGCAGCAGGCGAAAGAAGTACAGCTCGGCATCGCTGCCTTTTGCGCTGGCCAGCACCTGCAGCGTTTCTTGCAGGGCCAGGTGCGACTCTTCGCGTTGCGCTTGCGCGCCGGGCAGAGGCAGCTGCCAACGGCTGCTGTGCTCGACTCGGCTGGAGTCGAACAGTGCGTCCGCGCCAGCAGGTCGTGCCGCTGTTCTGAAGGCAGATGGATCCGCGCGCCAGCCCTGCCGCCACTGGCTGTTGCGGCCCACCCACCAGCGTTGAAACCAGCTCAAGTGGCCCAGCTCCCACAAGGGTGGATTCAGCTCCGGCGCATAGGGCAAGGCCAACTGCGGGCTGCCCAACGCGGCCTCGAAACAGTCGAAGACCGCCAGGCTGTCGGCGCGGCTGTGTTGCAGGGCCTGTGCCAGCGTGGCCCCATGGCCGTGGCGCTGCACTGTCTGGGTTGGTCGCAATGGCTGACTCACTGGCGGTGTCACGGGCGCTATCCTTGGGTCATGCTTCAGCCGCTGGTCGTTATCGTCACGCCTGCCTTGGCCCAGGCCAACAACGGCAACTGGCAGACGGCCAAGCGGTGGGCGAGTTTTCTCTCCGGCCATTATCGGGTTGAGCTCACCGAGCACTGGCCGGGCCGCGCCCCGACTGCCGCTGCCGACTTGATGCTGGCCCTGCACGCGCGGCGATCTGCGCCATCGATCCAGGCTTGGCGTGAACTGCAGGCTGCCAAGCCGCTGGTGCTGGCGATGACCGGCACCGACCTGTACCGCGACATCATTTCAGATCCAGCAGCGCAGCGCTCGCTGGCGCTGGCCGACACGCTGATCGTGCTCAATCAGCTGGGCGTGAGGGCCCTGCCGCAAGCGATGCGCAGCAAAGCGGTGGTTTGTTTGCAGTCCTGCCCCATGCGCCGAGCGCAGACCAAGACCACACGCCATCTGCGCGCGCTGATGGTGGGCCATCTGCGCGAAGAAAAGTCGCCGGGCACTTTTTTCGAGGCCGCCAGGCTGCTGGCACAACGCAAGGACATTTTGCTGGACCATATCGGCGACGGCCTGGACCCTGCGCTGGCGCAGCAGGCGCAGCAACTGATGCAAAGTCATGCCAACTACCGTTGGCTGGGCGCGCTGCCACACGGCAAGACCCGCGCGCGCATCGCTGCAGCGCATGTGCTGGTGCACCCCAGCCGCATGGAAGGGGGCGCCCATGTGGTGATGGAAGCGGTCACCAGCGGCACCCCTGTGCTGGCCAGCCGCATCGACGGCAACCTGGGGCTGCTGGGCGCAGACTATGCGGGCACCTTTGAATTTGGCGACGCCAAAGCGCTGGCGACCATGCTGCAGCAATGCCGCGACGAGCCGGCTATGCTTGCCCTTCTGGGCGAGCAATGCGACGCACGAAGGTCGTTGTTTCTGCCTGAGCGAGAGCGACACACCCTGTTGACCGTCTTGGCTCAGGCGCTGGGCCAGAAGGGGCGGCCGAATGCATGAGCTGCCGAGGGCTGGCTGTTCCGACAGACCTGGATGGCCGGTCAGATTTCATTTTTTCAAGGAGACCCATTGATGAACGCACCCGAAAAGCCCGCCGAGCCGCGCCTGACTTCTTTGTCGCACGGGGGTGGCTGCGGCTGCAAGATTGCGCCGGGTGTGCTGAGCGAGATCTTGAAGGGCACGATGGCGATGCCGATCCCCAAAGAGCTGTTGGTGGGCATCGAGACGGCGGACGACGCGGCCGTCTATCAGCTCAACGACGAGCAAGCGCTGATCGCCACCACCGACTTTTTCATGCCCATCGTCGATGATCCTTTCGACTTTGGCCGCATCGCCGCCACCAACGCCATCAGCGACGTCTACGCGATGGGCGGCAAACCGATCCTGGCGCTGGCTTTGGTGGGCATGCCGATCAATGTGCTGTCCACACAGACCATTGGTCGGGTGTTGGAAGGCGGTGCTTCGGTGTGCCGCGAAGCCGGCATCCCGATCGCGGGTGGCCACACGATCGATTCTGTCGAGGCCATCTACGGCCTCGTGGCGCTGGGCCTGATCCACCCTAAACGCGTCAAGCGCAATGCCGATGCCAAGGTGGGCGACCTGTTGGTGCTGGGCAAGCCGCTCGGCGTGGGCATCATGAGCGCGGCATTGAAGAAGGGCGAGCTGGGTGATGCAGGCTACGCGCAGATGATCGCCAATACCACCAAGCTCAATACGCCGGGGCCGGACCTGTCGATGCTGGACGGTGTGCATGCGTTGACCGATGTCACCGGCTTTGGCCTGGGTGGCCACGGCTTGGAGCTGGCCCGGGCCTCGGGAACGCAAATCCAGATCGATTGGGCCAAAGTGCCGCTGCTGGACAAGGTACGTAACCTGGCGGGGCAGGGCTTCATCACCGGTGCGTCGGGCCGCAACTGGATGGGCTACGGCACCGACATCGGCTTGCCCCAAGCCTTTGCAGCCGAAGACCAGGCGCTGCTGACCGACCCGCAAACCAGCGGCGGTTTGCTGGTGTCTTGTGCGCCGTCGGCGCTGGGCGAGGTGCTGGCCATTTTCAAGCGCCATGGTTTCGATGACGCGGCTTGTGTCGGCCAGGTGGCGGCGTTGCCCGCGGGCCAGCCACACCTGGTGGTGCGCTGACCCGATCGATTCGCCCAGGCTGCAGCAGCGCCTTTGCGGCGTAGCCGGCGTTGACCCCATGATGTCGATCTCGATCGGGCCTTTGGCCTTGCCTTTGGCGCCTGTGGTGCTGCTGCTGTCATTGGTCGTCGCAGCGGCTCTCGCGCGGTGGCGGGTCCAGCGGGCTGGTTTCGAGGAGCAAGCCCGGGCCGCCGGCGACACGGTCTGGTTTGCCGCTTTTTTGGGGCTGTCGGCGGCAAGGCTGGCATTTGTGCTGCAGCACTTTGGCGCCTACGCCGGCACACCTGTTGCGATGCTGGACATCCGCGACGGGGGCTGGAACAGCTGGGTGGGATTTGCTGTCGCCGCCGCCTGGTTGATTTGGCGTGGTTGGCAGCAACGCCAGCAGCCGAGTTTTGGCAAAGCCTGGGCGGCTGCAGCCGTGTGTGTGCTGGCTGCTTGGGGCGTTGCGCAGGCGTTGTGGCTGACGCCTCGCGGGCAGCCGATGCCTGATCTGGTGTTTCAACCCTTGCCTGATGCTGTGGCTGCTGTGGCTGCAGTGGCTCCTGCGGCGCAGTTGCAGCAGGGCGCGCAGACACAGCCATTGGCCGCACAGAATCTGAAGCAAGCTGCCGCCGGGCGGCCGGCGGTCGTCAACCTGTGGGCGACTTGGTGCGCGCCTTGCCGTGCCGAGATGCCGATGTTGGCTGCTGCGCAGGCGCGCGAGCCCGACATTGCCTTCTTGTTCGTCAACCAAGGTGAGGCTGCAGCTCAGGTGCACCGTTATCTGCTGACCCTGCCTGAGCCCCTGCGTGAGGTCTGGCTCGATCCCCAATCGGCGCTGGGCCCGGCGGTGGGGTCAGCAGGCCTGCCGACGACGCTTTTTTATGACGCCCAAGGCAATCAGGTCGGCGCGCATTTCGGCATCCTCAGCGCGCCTGCGCTGCAGGCCAGATTGCGCACTTTGCGTTGAGTGATCCGCAGCTTTGACAGCGGTGCTTGCAGTGGCAGTGGCAGTAGCAGTGGCCGAGAGCCTGCTGCGGCTCGCTGGTCTTGACCACCGACACCTGTTCAGGTTGCCGCTGGACGATGAACCTTGCAGCGATTGCGCCAGCACTTCGTCAACAAACGCAGAGTCCAGCGGCAGGAACTTGCAATTGCGAATCGAGCCGTGCTGTTGCAGCAACGGCATCAGCGCCGGGGTGGGCAACGGTGGCTGCAGGCTGTTGCCGGGAGGGCAGTTCTCTTCGGGCGAGGCCGCCTCGGGTTCGGTCGTCGCGGGCGCCGCAGTTCAGCCCGGGGGCTGCAGGAAGCGGTCATACAACCACATCCCTGCCAGCATCGCGGCCACGAAGATGCCGGCCTCGGCCAGGCCACTGCCCAGCGCCACCAGCGCCGGGCCGGGGCAGAAGCCGCCGATTCCCCAGCCGGCGCCGAACAGCACACCACCACCGAGCAATCTTGCGTCAATCGAGGTGTAGGCAGGGAATTCCATGCGCTCGCCGGTCCACGAATGACTGCGCTTGCGCGCCACTGCAAAGGCCACCACGCCGACTGCGACGGCGCCGCCCATCACCAGCGCCAAACTGGGGTCCCAGGCGCCGAAGATGTCCAAAAAAGCTTTGACCTTGGCCGGGTCGGTCATGCCACCGGCAATCAAGCCCAGGCCGAAAATCAGACCACTGAGAAGCGCCAGCAGCAACCGCATCAGGCGGCTCCTGACAGCAGATGCCGCAGCACGAACACGGTGACCACGCCGGTAGCCATGAAGGCCAGCACATTGACCAGCGAGCGCAGCGAGAAGCGGCTCAATCCACACACACCGTGTCCGCTGGTGCAGCCGTTGCCCATGCGGCTGCCGATGCCGACCAACAAGCCGGCTGCCGCCAGGCCCAGCGTGCCCACATCCAATGTTGCCTTGGGCAGCGGCGCAATCAGCTGCCAGGCCCAAGGTGCTGCCAGCAAGCCGACGATGAAGGCCAGCCGGTTGCGCTCAGGGACTAACGAGGCACGTGTGCGCAGCGCCTGCCAGGGGCTCGCCACGATGCCGGCGATGCCTGCAACACGGCCGTTGCCGAGCAGGTACAAGGCCGCTGCAGCACCGATCAACAAGCCGCCGACGAGCGATTGCCACGGGGTGAAAAGATTCCAGGCGATATTCATGGTCTTGATGTCTTGAGGTCTGGATGTCCCGTATTGCAGGCTTCGCCCGGGCTTCAACGGCTTGCACTACATCCCGGCGTAGTTGGGCCCGCCACCGCCCTCTGGAGTGATCCAGACGATGTTCTGCGTCGGGTCCTTGATGTCGCAGCTCTTGCAGTGCACGCAGTTCTGGGCGTTGATCTGCAGCCGGTCGTTGTCGGATTCGTCCTTGACGTATTCGTAGACACCGGCCGGGCAGTAGCGGCTTTCGGGGCCGGCGTAGCGGCTGAGATTGATGGCCACCGGCACGCTGGCGTCTTTGAGCGTCAGGTGCGCAGGCTGGTTTTCTTCGTGGTTGGTGTTGCTGATGAAGACCGAGCTCAGACGGTCAAACGTCAGCTTGCCATCGGGCTTGGGGTAGTCGATGCGTGGCACCTGTGATGCCGCGTGCAGTCGGGTGTGGTCACCCAGCTTGCGGTGCAGGGTCCAGGGCGGGCTCTGCAGCCCCAGCTTGGGCAGCAGCCACTGCTCGACGCCGGTCATCAAGGTGCCCACCGTGTTGCCCTGCTTGAACCACTGCTTGAAGTTGCGGGTCTGGTTCAGCTCTTCAAACAACCAGCTTTTCTCGAAAGCTTCGGGGTAGGCGGCCAACTCATCGTGGCTGCGGCCGGCCTGCAAAGCTGCAGCGGCGGCTTCTGCGACCAGCATGCCCGTCTTCAGCGCGGCATGGCTGCCCTTGATGCGTGCTGCATTCAAGGTGCCGGCGTTGCAGCCCACCAGGGCCCCGCCAGGGAACGTCAGTTTGGGCAGGCTCAGCAAGCCGCCTGCCGTGATCGCGCGGGCGCCATAGCCGATGCGCTTGCCGCCTTCGATGTGGCTGCGGATGGCGGGGTGGGTCTTCCAGCGCTGCATTTCTTCAAACGGGCTGAGCCACGGGTTCTGGTAGTCCAGCCCGGTGACAAAACCCAGGGTCACCAGGTGGCCCTGCAGGTGGTACAAAAAACCGCCGCCGTAGGTGTGTTCGTCCATCGGCCAGCCGGCCGTGTGCACCACCAGGCCCGGCTTGGCCTGTGCTGCGGGCACCTCCCACAGCTCTTTGACGCCCAGTGCGTAGCTCTGCGGATCGCTGTGGGCGTCCAGCTTGAAGTGGCTGATCAGGTGCTTGCCCAGGTGGCCGCGCGCGCCTTCGGCAAACACCGTGTACTTGCCCAGCAACTCCACGCCCAGCTGAAAGCCCTCGTGCGGCTGGCCGTCCTTGCCCACGCCCAGATTGCCGGTGGCGACGCCACGTACGTTGCCTGCATCGTCAAAAAGCACTTCTGCAGCGGCGAAGCCGGGGAAGATCTCCACGCCCAGCGCTTCGGCCTGCTCGCTCAGCCATTTGCACAGCGTCCCCAGGCTGATCACGTAGTTGCCATGGTTTTGCAGGCAAGACGGGATCAGCCATTGCGGGGTGGACTGGGCGGCCTTGGCTGACAGAAACAGCACTTCGTCGCCGGTCACCGGCTGCAGCAAGGGCGCGCCTTTGTCTTTCCAGTCGGGCAGCAGTTCGTTCAGGGCGCGGGGGTCCATCACGGCCCCTGAGAGGATGTGCGCGCCGGGCTCGGAGCCCTTTTCCAGCACGACGACCGAGATTTCGGGGTCGATCTGCTTCAAGCGGATGGCGCAGGCCAGGCCGGCAGGGCCCGCGCCGACCACCACCACGTCGTACGCCATCGATTCGCGCGGGCCGTGTTTGGACAGGATTTCTTCGGGGGACATGGGCAGACTCGGTGGTGTTGGCAAGGATCAAACGTGCGTGCGCTGCGGGGTCGGCCGCGCACCTTGTTTCAATCCTCATTCTAGGAGTCAGCTCTGGGTGCTTGACTCTAGGACTGCGGCTGTGGCTGCGGCTGCGGCTACGGTTGTGGCTATGGCTGTGGTTGCTGCCATTGCCGCGCCCGGCGCTTCAGCGCCGCAGCAGCGTCACGGTGGCGATCCCTGCCAGCGTCATCAACACGCTGCCCAGCACATGGCTGACCACGGTGGCGAGCGCCCACGAGGTGCGCCCCTGCTGCAGCGCGTCCACCACTTCAGCAGAAAAGGCCGAGAAAGTCGTCAAGCCGCCCAGCAAGCCGGTGATGATGAAAAGCCGCCACTCGGGGGCCAGCTGCGGGGCTTGCGCCAGCAGCGCCAGCGCCAGCCCGATGCCATAGCCGCCCACCAGATTGGCCACCAGCGTGCCGGGGGGCAGGGAAGGGTACAGATGGTTCAGGCTGCTGGACAAGGCCCAGCGCAACAAGGCGCCCAAGGCAGCGCCCAGGCTGACAGCGGTGACGGCGAGCAGCATGGCCGAATTATGGGCAGCTTGACCGCTGCCCAGCGGGCGGGCTTGGTTACCATTCCGGGTTGCCTGATTCAACCTGGAGACACAGCATGGCCATGGACGTCGTGGATTACGAGATCAAGGGCGCCGAGATGCAGTTCGTCGAAGTCGAGCTCGACCCTGGCGAAGCCGCCGTGGGCAAGGCCGGCAGCATGTTTTTCATGGACGCTAGCATCACGATAAACACGGTGTTTGGCGACGGCCGCCAGAACCAGAGCGACGGCATCTTCGGCAAGCTGATAGGCGCAGGCAAGCGGCTGGTAACGGGTGAATCGTTGTTCACGACCGTGTACACCAACCAGGCCCGAACCAAACAGCGCGTGGCCTTTGGTGCGCCTTACCCTGGCAAAATCGTGCCGATGGATTTGCGCCAGCTGGGAGGCATGTTGATCTGTCAGCGCGATGCCTTCTTGTGCGCGGCGCGTGGCGTGTCGCTGGGCATTGCTTTGCAACGCAAGCTGTCGACCGGTTTTTTTGGTGGCGAAGGTTTCATCATGCAAAAGCTGGAAGGCGATGGCCTGGCCTTTGTGCACGCCGGCGGCACGGTGGTGCAGCGTGATCTGCGGCCCGGCGAGGTGTTGATGGTCGACACCGGCTGTGTGATGGCCTACACGCAGCAGGTCAATTTCGAGATCCAGTACGTGGGCAAGATCAAGACGGCGATGTTCGGCGGCGAAGGCCTGTTTTTTGCCAAGCTGAGTGGCCCTGGGACGATCTGGCTGCAAAGCCTGCCGTTGTCCCGACTCGCCTCCAGAGTGTTTGCTGCCGCGCCGCAGGCCGGTGGTGGCCGCAGTGAAGAAGGGGGGCTCGGCGGTTTGGTGGGGGCAGGCGGCCTGCTGGGCGGCATCCTGGGCGGTGATCGCCGATGAATCAACGCCGAGTGGCGCTGCGCTTTGCCGGCGGCTTGATCGCTGCGGCCTGGCCTTTGGCTCATACCCGGGCGCAATCCTTGGCACAGCCCTTGGCACAGCCTTCGGTACGGCCTCTGGTACCGTCTTTGATACAGACGCCCGGCGCCAAACCCGCGCTGCGGCCGATCTTTGTACTCAACTCACAAGACGCCGATGTCAGCGTCATCGACCCCAGCAGCCACACCGAAAGTCGGCGTATCGCAGTGGGCAAAGAGCCACACCACCTGTATCTGACGCCGGACGAAAAAGCGCTGATCGTGGCCAATGCAGCGGGCAATTCGCTGAGCTTTCTGGATCCGAGCGATGGCCGCATCCTGCGCACACTGGCCGACGTCGTCGATCCTTATCACCTGCGCTTTTCGCCCGACATGCAGTGGTTTGTGACCGCCGCCAACCGGCTCAACCACATCGACCTCTACCGCTGGCAGGGCAGCCAGGCCGAACAGCCGCTGCAGCTGGTCAGGCGCCTGGACGCGCCCAAGACCCCCAGCCACCTGAACATCGACAGCAAGAGCCAGGTGGTGTATGTCTCGCTGCAAGACAGCGACGAGCTGGTCGCCATCGGGCTGAACGATCAGGCCGTGCGCTGGAAGATCAAGTGCGGCAAGATGCCGGCCGATTTGTACCTGAGCGCCGACGACCGTGCCTTGCTGGTCGGCTTGACGGGCGACAAGGTGGTTGAAGCCTACGAGGTCGGCGGTGCGCAGCCCAGGCTGATCAAGCGCATCGTCACGGGTGCTGGCGCGCACGCTTTCCGCGCCAGGGGCGACAAGCGGCACGTGTTTGTCAGCAACCGGGTGGCCAACACCATCAGCCTGATCGACACCCAGAGCCTCACGGTGGTGGCAGAGTACCCGGCCCCGGGCGGGCCGGATTGCATGGAGCTGCTGGCAGACGGGCGCACGCTGCTCGCCACCTCGCGCTGGGCGCGCAAGCTGACCTACATCGATACCGAAGCGCGCCGCGTCGTGCGCCAGGTGCCGGTGGGCCGCTCGCCGCATGGCGTCTGGACGCTGGACCATGCGCCGCGGATTTGAGCTTCCAGGCCCCGCCAAGCCGCACCAGCGGGTGAAGGGGCTGCTGCTGTCCGGTTGGCCGGCGGACCGCTTTGGCCACTGCATCGCTGCGCTGGCGCTTGCCTTGTGCTTCGGCAAAATCGCCCACGCAGCGGATGCCGCTGCCCGAGCCGTGCTCCCCGCTGCTGCTGCTGCCGCCAACAACAGCACCTGCAGCAAGCCGCTTTACCTGAGCTTTGACACCGGCCACATGGAAGTCGCGCCGCTGGTGGCCGAAGTGCTGCAGCGCCACGCCGTCAAGGCGACGTTTTTTCTGGCCAACGAACGCACCCGCACAGGTGGCCACAGCCTGGACGACGAATGGGTGCCCTGGTGGCAGGCGCGGGCTGCAGAAGGCCATGCCTTCGGGTCTCACACCTGGGACCATGATGTTTGGCGTGGGGACACTGCAGGCGGCTTCAGGCTGCAGCCAACGATGGGGCCGCAGGCGCGGCAGATGCGTCTGCTGAGCGCGGCTGCCTACTGCAGCGAGCTGGACAAGCCGGCCCAGCGCTTCAAAGCGATGACCGGGCAGGCCATGGGTGCGGTGTTCAGGGCCCCCGGGGGCAAGACCTCGGACAAATTGCTGCAGGTGGCCCGGGCCTGCGGCTGGACCCATGTCGGCTGGTCATCGGCAGGTTTTTTGGGTGACGAGCTGCCCAGCGAGAGCTACCCCAATCAGGTGCTGCTGCAGCGTGCGCTGCGTGACATTCGCGCCGGCGATGTGCTGCTGGCGCATCTGGGCATCTGGTCCAGGCGTGACGCCTGGGCGCCAGCCGTACTGGAGCCCTTGATCATCGGCCTCAAGGCCAGGGGCTTCTGTTTTGCCACCCTGCGCGAGCACCCGCAATTCGGTGCCGCAGCCAGGACACCCCGGTGAGCAGCATGCAGGCCTGGGTTGACAGCTTCAGCCAGGCCTTCGGGCGGGCGCAGCAGGGGTTGTTCGAGACGCTGGTGCAGCCGATCCTGTTTGCCGCCGGCCTGGGAAATCTGCTGGAGGACGGTTTTGCCGCGACTGGGTGGCTGCTGGTGGGGCTGGTGCAACTGCTGATGCTGGTGACGGTGGTCGCTGCGCTGCAGCGCTGGCGGCCGGTCGAGCCGGTGACCGACCGCGCAGCCGTGCGGGTCGACATCGTGTACACGCTGTTGCACCGGCTGGGCTTGTTCAGAGTGGCGCTGTTTTTCACCCTCGAGCCAGTGTGGACCGAGGGCATTGCCGCGCTGCGCTTGATGGGTTTGCCCAGTTTTCAGATCGATCGCTTGTGGTCAGGCGTGACCGACGTGGCCGTGATCAGCTTCGTGCTGTATCTGTTGTTGTTCGATCTGGTGGATTACTGGCTGCACCGCGCGCAGCACCATTTCAACTGGTGGTGGCAGTTGCATGCGCTGCACCACAGCCAACGCCAGATGACGATGTGGTCCGACAACCGCAACCACTTGCTGGACGATGTGCTGCGCGACGGCATGATGGTGGCCGTGGCTTTGCTGGTCGGCATCGGGCCGGGCCAGTTCGTCGCGGTGGTGGCAGCCACGCAGTTGCTGGAGAGCCTGTCGCACGCCAACCTGCGTGCTTCTTTTGGCCCTGTGCTGGGGCGCTTGCTGGTCAGCCCACGCTTTCACCGGCTGCACCACAGCATCGGCCTGGGCCATGAATCGCACGGGCCGGGCAGCCTGGGTGGCCGCAACTTTGCGGTGTTGTTTCCGCTCTGGGACATGATGTTTGGCAGCGCCAACTTCGAAGACCGCTACGACCCCACGGGTCTGCGGGACCAGTTGCAAGGCCGTGACTACGGCGACGGCTTCTGGGCCCAGCAATGGCTGGGGCTGCAACGCCTGGCCGGGCGCCGCTGAGCATGTGGGCAGCCGGCTGGCGCGCCTGCGCCGACTGCTTCAACCCGCAGATTCTGCTGTGGTCTTTGTTGCCTTTGCTGGCTTGTCTGGGTGTGGTGGCTGGCCTGGGCTGGTGGTACGGCGAAGCCTTGGTGCAAGCTGTGCAGCAAGCATTGCAGCAGGCGGTGCAGAGCTTGATGCAGACCTCCGGCACCCGGCGTTGGTTGGATGCAGAGCCGCTGGAGGCCTGGCTGACGCAGCAGGCCCCCGTGCTGGTGGTGGCTTTTGCGCTGCCGCTGTTGTTGATGCTCAGCCTGTTGCTGGTGGCGTGGTGGGTGACGCCGGCCGTTGCCCGCACCGTGGTGGCCAAACGATTCCCGGGTTTGCAAGAAGCGCGCGGCGCTGCGGGCTGGCAGAGTCTGGCCTGGACGCTGCTGTGCACCCTGGCCGCCTTGCTGGCACTGCTGCTGAGCCTGCCGTTGTGGCTGGTGCCGCCGCTGGTGATGGTGGTGCCGCCGCTGATCTGGGGCTGGCTGATCTGCCGCATCCTTGGCTTTGATGTGCTGGCATTGCATGCCAGCCCCAACGAAAGGCGCTTTGTGCTGCGCCGGCGCGGCTGGGCCCTTTTGTGGATGGGCATGCTCTGCGGCTTGCTGGCCGCGCTGCCGCCGATGGCCTGGGCCTTGACGATCAGCCAGCCGGATCGGGCGCCCGGCCTGGCTCTCTTGTCGGTGCTTTTCTATGTCGCCTTGTTTGTTTTTGCCACCTGCTGGTTTGCCCATCTGGCCTTGACCGAGCTGCATCAACTGCGCCACGCCGCAGCCGCTGCTGCTTCAGCACCTGTCGGCCCGGCAGCTGCAGGGGCGGCTTCACACCCCGCGATGCCTGCAGATGAACCTTCCTTGATACGCAAAGAACCCCAAGCATGAACATCGGCCTCATCATCGTTGGCGACGAGATTCTGTCCGGCAAGCGGCAGGACAAACACCTCGCCAAGTTCATCGAACTGCTGTCCGTGCGCGGGCTTGGCTTGACCTGGGCGCGCTATGTGGGTGACGACCGCGCGCGCATCACCGAGGTCTTGCAGCATTCCTTTGCTGGCGGTGATCTGGTGCTTTGCTGTGGCGGCATCGGCGCCACGCCCGACGATCACACGCGTCAGTGCGCCGCCGCGGCAGCGGGCGTGGACCTGGTGCTGCACCCGCAGGCTGAAGGGCTGATCCGCGAGCGCATGCAGGACGTGGCCAAAGAGCAAGGTCTGCTCTACGAGCCTGAGCGGCCCGACAACGTGCACCGCCTGAACATGGGCGTGTTTCCGGCCGGTGCCCGCATCATCCCCAACCCTTACAACAAGATTCCCGGCTTTTCGGTCGGCCACCTGCACTTTGTGCCCGGATTCCCGGTCATGGCCTGGCCGATGATGGCCTGGGTGCTGGACGAGTTGTACGGCGCCCTGCACGGCGCAGGCCGCTGCATCGAGCGTTCGGTGATCGTCTTTGGCGCCATGGAGGCCAGCCTGACACCCCTGATGGAGCAGACCGAAGCGCTGTTTCCGGGCGTCAGGGTTTTCAGCCTGCCCAGTGTGGACCATCCCACCTACGGCAAACACATCGAACTGGGCGTCAAGGCCTCCGCCGATCCTGTTTTGGCCTTTGCTGCACTGAAACAAGGCTTGACACATTTCGGTGCCGAATTGGGCCCTGAAATGGTGCGATAGGACGTTCCGAGGGGTTGACGCACCGATAAAGTGCATACAAGCGACTTCTGCAAGTCGCAATGCCCGGGAAGCCCGAACTGGTGCTGCATCGGTTTTGGGCATGCTTTCTGCTAGATTGCCCTGCGACAGCCTGAAGGCCGTGCCGTACGAGCACGGCACTTGTCCAACAACCACCCATGCCCTGCTAGGAGAGATTTGAATGGCGAAAACCGTTGCCGACGTGATGAAGATGGTGAAAGAGAACGAAATCAAGTTCGTCGACTTCCGCTTCACCGATACCCGCGGCAAAGAACAACATGTGTCGGTGCCCGTGTCGCACTTTGACGAAGACAAATTCAGCGCAGGGCATGCCTTTGACGGCTCCTCGATCGCGGGCTGGAAGGGCATTGAAGCCTCGGACATGCTGCTGATGCCCGACCCCAACACTGTCAACATCGACCCGTTCTTTGAAGAGCCGACCTTGATCCTGAGCTGCGACGTGGTCGAACCCAGCGACGGCAAGCCTTACGAGCGTGACCCCCGCAGCCTGGCCAAGCGCGCCGAGGCCTACCTGAAGAGCAGCGGCATCGGCGACCAGGCCTTCTTTGGCCCCGAGCCCGAGTTCTTCATCTTCGACCAAGTCAAGTGGAACATCGCCATGGACGGCTGTTCGTTCCAGATCGGCTCTGAAGAAGCGCCCTGGAGCAGCAACAGCGATTTCGAAGGCGGCAACATGGGCCACCGGCCGGCCATCAAAGGGGGCTACTTTCCGGTGCCTCCGGTCGACAGCTTCCAGGACATGCGCAGCGAGATGTGCCTGATCCTCGAAAGCCTGGGTATCCCGGTCGAAGTCCATCACCACGAAGTGGCTGGCCCTGGCCAGAACGAGATTGGCACCCGCTTCAGCACGCTGGTGCAGCGCGCCGACTGGTTGCAACTGCAAAAGTACGTCATCCACAACGTCGCGCATTCCTACGGCAAGACGGCAACCTTCATGCCCAAACCCGTCGTGGGTGACAACGGCAGCGGCATGCACGTGCACCAAAGCGTGTGGAAAGACGGCAAGAACCTGTTTGCCGGCGACGGTTATGCCGGCCTGAGCGACTTTGCGCTGTACTACATCGGCGGCATCATCAAGCACGCGCGCGCGCTGAATGCGATCACCAACCCCGGCACCAACAGCTACAAGCGCCTGGTGCCTGGTTTTGAGGCTCCGGTCAAGCTGGCCTACAGCGCCCGCAACCGCTCGGCCAGTATCCGCATCCCGTACGTGGCCAACCCCAAGGGCCGCCGCATCGAGGCGCGCTTCCCCGATCCTTTGTGCAACCCGTACCTGGGCTTCAGCGCTTTGCTGATGGCCGGCCTGGACGGGGTCGAAAACAAGATCCACCCGGGCGAAGCCGCCACCAAGGATCTCTACCATCTGCCGCCTGAAGAAAACGCCAAGATCCCGACCGTTTGCCACAGTCTGGACCAGGCGCTGGAGTATCTGGACGGCGACCGTGCTTTCCTGACCAAGGGCGGTGTCTTCACCGACACTTACATCGACGCGTACATCGAGCTGAAGATGCAGGAAGTGACCCGCTTCCGCATGGCCACGCATCCGCTCGAATTTGAGATGTATTACTCGCTCTGAGTGCCTGCGAGACGAGTTGGGCGGCTGCCCGTCTCGTCAAGTCAAGGGCGGCCTGCGGGTCGCCTTTTTCATCTGTGCTGCTGTTGGCGCCGGTGTCGGTACGGTGTTGGTGCGGGTTTTGGTGTGTGCGGGTCTTGGTGCGGGTCTTGTGCGGTCAATAGCGCAGGATTGGTGGCCAATCGCCTGCTTTTCTAATGGGCCTGAATCTTGGGCTGCGGCTTCAGCTGGGTGACAATCGCCCGATGTCAGCCAACTCAGCCATGTCAGCTACGTCAGCCATGTCGCGTCCAGCCTCTCTTGCTGTGGCAGCCTGGGGACTGCTGTTGTGCCTGGCAGGCCCGGGTGTGTATGCGCAGGACGGCAGCAGGGCGGTCTACCGCTGCCCAGGCCCGCCGGTTTTGTATACCGATGCCGTCACCGTGCAGGAAGCCAAGGACAAAGGCTGCCGCACCATCGAAGGCGCGCCGGTGACCATCGTGCAGACACCGGCCAGAGCGCCGCGGCCGGTCGCTGCCAGCACAGGAAACACAGTGGCTGGCGCCGGCAACCCGGCTGGCGCTGCGCCTGCTGCGAGATCGGCAGACAGCCGCATTGACCCCAACGCTCAACGCTTGCGCGACACCGATGCCCGCCGCATCCTGAGCGAAGAGTTGCGCGCTGACGAAGAGCGGCTGGCAACGCTGCAGCGTGAGTACAACAACGGCGAGCCGGAACGGCGTGGCGACGAGCGCAATTTCCAGCGCTACGCCGACCGCGTGGCCGAGATGAAAGCCGGCATCCTGCGCAAGGAAGCCGACATCGCGGCACTGCGCCGCGAGCTGGCCAAGCTGCCCCCGTGAACGCACAGTGGGGCCTGCTGCCGGCTCACGAGCCGACGGCCGATGCCAGCGAACTGCCAGGATTTGAAGTCTTCGATCAGCTCGCCACGATGGTGGCGCTGGTGGCGCCCGATGGCCGCTGCCTGCTGGCCAACTCGGCGCTCGAGAACAGCATCGGCACCTCCAGGCGGGCGCTGCAACGCAGCCTGGTGTCGGACTGGCTCAGCGAATCAGAGGTGCTGCAGGACACCATCATTCGCGTCGGCCGCAATGAGATTGCCAGCAGCCGCTTTGATGCGCATCTGAAGCGCCCTTCTGCAGCCCATGTCGATCTGCCGGTGCACGTCATCGTCAGCCAGACTGACTTGCCTGGTGCGGTGCTGGTGGAGATGATCGAGATCGAACAGCAGACCCGGCTGGACCGCGAAGAGCGCGCGCATGAGCTCTCGCAGGCCAACAAGGAGCTGGTGCGCAACCTGGCGCACGAGATCAAGAACCCGCTGGGCGGCATCCGCGGCGCCGCGCAACTGCTGGCGATGGAGCTGCCGTCCAAGGAGCTGGGCGAATACACACGCGTCATCATCCAGGAGGCCGACCGGCTGCAGCTGCTGGTGGACCGTTTGCTGGCACCGCACAGGCGGCCGCAGCTGGTGGCCGACGTCAACATCCACGAGGTCTGCGAGCGGGTGCATGCGCTGATCAGCGCCGAGTTCCCGCAAGGTTTGACGGTGGTGCGTGACTACGACACCAGTCTGCCGGATTTTCGCGGCGACCGCGAGCAGCTGATCCAGGCCGTGCTCAACGTGGTCCACAACGCCACCCATGCTCTGCAGGAGCGCATCGAAACCCGCGATGCACAACTTGTTTTGCGCACCCGGGTGGCCAGACAAGTGACTTTCGGACGCCAGCGCTTCAGGCTGGCATTGGAATTGCATATCGAAGACAACGGCCCAGGCGTGCCCGATGCCATCCGAGAGCGAATCTTTCATCCTTTGGTGACGGGGCGTGACGATGGCACCGGGCTCGGTCTGACGCTGGCGCAGACTTTCGTGCAGCAGCACCATGGCACGATCGAATTCGACAGCGTTCCCGGGCGGACGGTTTTCAAGATCCTGATCCCCTTGCCTTGAATGGGCCGGGTTGGATGCGCAGGGCTTTGTCCTGAGCATCCAACCCGACCCAGATGTCACCTTGCGTCGTTCGGTGGTACCAAGGCTCGAAACCTGAGAGAGACCCCCGGCGCATGAAACCCATCTGGGTCGTTGATGACGATCAATCCATCCGTTTCGTGCTTGAGAAAGCGCTGGCGCGCGAACAACTCGCTGTACGCAGCTTCAGCAACGCCAAAGATGTGATCGCGGCGCTGGACGACGATGTGCCGCAGGTGCTGGTCAGCGACATCCGCATGCCAGGCGGCAGCGGCATCGAGCTGCTGGCCAAGGTCAAGAAACGAATGCCGGGTCTGCCGGTGATCATCATGACCGCGTACTCCGACCTGGACAGTGCTGTCTCAGCGTTTCAAGGCGGCGCATTCGAGTACCTGCCCAAGCCCTTTGACGTGCCCAAGGCGGTGGAGCTGATCCGCCGGGCGCTGGAAGAGAGCTTGCGCGAAGAAGTGGCCGATGTCGGCCACGTGCAGGCGCCGGAGATGCTGGGGCAGGCCCCGGCGATGCAGGATGTCTTCAGGGCCATCGGCAGGCTGAGCCAGAGCACGGTGACCGTGATGATCACCGGCGAAAGCGGCACCGGCAAAGAGCTCGTGGCGCGCGCATTGCACAAGCACAGCCCGCGTGGCAGCGCCCACTCGCCAGGGCCTTTTGTCGCCATCAACACCGCAGCGATCCCCAAGGACTTGCTGGAGAGCGAGTTGTTCGGCCACGAGCGTGGCGCGTTTACCGGCGCCCAGACCACCCGCCGCGGCCGCTTTGAGCAAGCCGATGGTGGCACGCTGTTTCTGGACGAAATCGGTGACATGCCCTTTGATCTGCAAACGCGTCTGTTGCGTGTGCTGTCTGACGGCCAGTTCTACCGCGTCGGCGGACATCAACCGTTGAAGGCCAACGTGCGTGTGATTGCCGCGACGCACCAGAATCTGGAAGAGCGGGTGCGCCAGGGTGTGTTTCGCGAAGACCTGTACCACCGGCTCAACGTGATCCGGCTGCGCCTGCCGCCGCTGCGTGAAAGGCTCGAAGACATCCCGATGCTGACGCGGCTGTTCTTGAGCAAGAGCGCGCGTGAGCTGGGCGTGGAAGCCAAGCGCATCACCGATGCAGCGCTGCAGCGCCTGGCTGCCTTCGACTTTCCGGGCAACGTGCGTCAGCTTGAAAACCTGTGCCATTGGTTGACTGTGATGGCGCCTGCGCAAACTGTGGAAGCCAAAGACCTGCCGGCCGACTTGTTGGTCAAAGTGCCGGCGCGTCAGGCCGGCCACAAAGACCAGGAGGCGCCGGCCGCTGAAGGCCATGCGCTGCCAACAGCCGGCACGAGCGACTTGGCGGACGAAGGCCTTTCCCTGGCTGGCGGTGGCGTTGGCGTTGGCGTTGGCGTTGGCGGCGCTGCAGTTGCTGGAGTTGACGGCGGGTCGCGCGCCGGCGTCGCCCTTGGCCATGCTGGCGCGGTTGCTGGCGTGGTTTCAGGCGCGGTTGCAGGCGCGGTTGCAGGCCAGGTTGCAGCGGGGTCTGAGGCATCCGGCTTGGCAGGCGGCGTTGCGCATGGCCCGGGCCTGTGGATTGACGACTTGCACCAGGAGGCGCGCCGCTTGTTGCTGGCGGGCGATGAAGGCGTGTGGGACACGCTGTCGCGCCAGTTTGAAGCCCGGATGATTCAGACCGCCTTGGAGGTGACGCGTGGGCGTCGCATCGAAGCGGCGCAGCGCTTGGGTATTGGCCGCAACACCATCACCCGCAAGATCCAGGAGCTGGGGTTGGACGACTGATCGACACCCGGTCGCCCGAGCTCTCAGACTGCAGGCAACAGACTCAGGTCAAAGACCCTTTCAGCCAGCCACACCATGGCCAGCAGGGCGATCGCTGCTGAGCCACCCCGCAAGACCGCAGTGTTGTAGGCCCAGCTGGCGCGCCAGGCCCAGGCCAGCGGCACGAACAGTGCCACCAACGCCAGCTGGCCCAGTTCGACGCCGAGATTGAAGCCCAGCAGCGGCACGGCCAAAGAACCCGATCCGAGCCCGATGTCCTTCAGTGCGCCGGCAAATCCGAAGCCGTGCACGAGGCCGAAGGCAAAGGTGACGAGCCAGCGCCTGGCGCCCAACACCGGCTTCAGGTTGTTCAGCGCTGCGAGGACCACGCTGGCAGCGATGATGCTTTCGATCCAGCGCGACGGCGGGTTGAGGATGTCCAGCACAGCCAACGCCAGAGTGATCGAGTGCGCCAGCGTGAACGCCGTCACCAGCTTCAGCACGTCCACCACGACCGGCCGCAGCGCGGGTGCCGCTTGCCAGCCGCTTTTGCTGTGCACCAGGACGGCGGGCAGCAGCAAAGCCAGCAGAAAGAGCACATGGTCCAGGCCGATCAGGATGTGGTGGACGCCCTGTTCCAGAAAGCCGAAGAAGCGTTGCGTTTCGCTGCTGCCCAACTCGTCGGGCTGAGCAGTGGGGTTGCTGCCAAGGGTGGCTGAGGCAGCGGCCTGCAGCGGCAGCCACTGCGGCGCTGCACCGGGTACCAACACTGCTGCCAACCCCTGCTCTGCGCCCTGTCCTGCATGACGCAGCCGCAACACGCCGCGGTGCCCTGGGTCGCTGCGCTCGAAGAGGCTGTAGCCGATTTGCAGCCGGCTTTCGCCGGCGCCATCACCCACACACCGCAGTTGCGTTTGCAGCACGGCGTAAGTGCCGTCGCTGTGGTGGTCCAGTTGTGGCGCCGCTGAAGCTTGCACCGTGCAAGGTGCGCCGTTCGCGCTGAGCATCAGGCCGCGCGCTGCCAGAGCCTGGATGTCGGGCCAGCGGCTGCGAACTTCGCCCCAACTCAGCGCACCGTCTGCATTGCTGTCCAGATCCAGCTCGCGGTCCAGATCGCGCAGATGGATGTCCAGCCGCTGGCGCAGCAGGCTGCCTTCGGGCTGGCTTTCGGCCACTTCCAGCGTCAGGTAAGCGTCGCTGGCTTTGTGTGCTGCAGCCGGTTTGGCCAGCAGCAGGGCGCACAACGCCAGCATCCAGACCATGGCTGTACGCCGCCAGTGGGTGGATCTGCTCGACATGCCCAACCCGTTGCAAGCTCCGGCTCGGGCCGAGTCAGGACAGGCATCGGCACTCATCGTTGCAACTCGGGTGCGATGACACCCAGGCGTGCGTCGACCCAGCCGACGTCTCGCACAAAGGCCAGCAGTGGCGCCAAGGCCTGGGGCTGGCCAGCGGCTACAGCGGCACGGGCCAGCAACAAGGCATCGGCAGGCTCTTTTTGCTGCGCCCATTGGGCCTGCGCCAGGCGCAGCGCAGCGCTGGCCTGGCCCCTGATGTCGAGCAGATAGCGAGCTTCCTCGCGCGCGTGACTGAGGTCGCCGCGCTGTCTGGCTTCGGCAAAGCGCGCTTGCAACTCTGCTGCTGCGGCGGAGGCCTGTGGCGCCCCCAATTGTTGCCAGGCAATGGCCTGGCGCAAGGCCAGGGCATCGGGCATGCCTTGCAACACGTCATTCGCCCGCACTGTGGTTCGGCCCGGGTTTGCAGCGCTTGCCTCGCGGCTGTCGGGATCACCCGCGGTAGACAACAGCCGGATCACCTGTGCGGGCTGGCCCTGGCGCAGCAGCCAATCGGCATAGGCCGCCCGGGTGTACACATCCGACTGGGGACGAGCAGCCAGCGCACGGGCATAGTGCTGGCCCGCAACCTGGTCCTGACCGCGCCGCTCGGCGATTTCCGCGCGCACCAGTTCGATCCAGGACTCGGTGGCTGCGGCGCTCCCCGGTCGGCTGCCCTGATCCGCTGCAACGGCAGCCAGCAGTTGCTCTGCCGCCTGGGTCCGACCCTGCAGACTCAAGGCCTCAGCCAGACAGACCTGCGCTGCTCTGGCGACACTGCCGCCCATCGGTGCAAAGTCGGGCCCCAACAATGCCTGGCAACTGGCCTGCGCGGCCGCCAGCTGGCCCTGGAGTTGCTGCAGCGCGGCCTGGGTCAACCAGGCCTGGGCCAGAATCGGCAGCGCGGCGTCGCCGCGCGAGGTCAACCAGCGCAAGTCTTGCAGTGCCCCCTGAAAGTCATGCTGGCTCTGGCGCACGGTGGCGCGCAGCAGGCGCACTGCTGCAGGTGGGTCAGACAACTGCCACCAAGGGGCCAGCACCGCTTGCGCCAAACCCAACTCGCGGGGGTCGCCAAACTGGCGGCTGCGTTCGATCGCATCGCGGGCAGCCTGTACTGCTTGCGCCAGCGTCGCTGCGGAGGCCGGTGGCGATGTCGGGCCCGCCGGTGATCCGCTGACGGTGCTGTCTTGCCACAGCTTGCGAATACTGGCATCCAGACGATAGGGCAGTTTCTGAACCACCTCGTCGTCGGACTGGGGGGTGAAGGGCGCTGCGCCTGCAGCGCCGACAGCCCCCAACGCGCCCACCACAGCCCCCAGGCAGCTCAACACCGCTGCCCAGCAGCGCCAACTGCGCAGGCCAGCCCGTCTGCCTGCTGGGCAGACCGGACGATGCCGGGGCGATGGCATCCGTTGTTGAAGCCCGCTGGAGGTATTGCAGCCCATCGTTTCGCCTTGCGATCAGCCCACTGGCAGAGGTGCTGCGGTCTCGCTCGTCGGTGCCGGATCAGCAGGCAGCAGCAGGGCCGCGCCGGTATCCGTCAACCCCAAAGAGGCCGTGAACTCGGTGTAGGCCCTGGCCGACACCAGGGCATTGGCCGGCACCGTCGCTGCCGGCGTGGGTGGAGTGACCACCACCGAAGCCTCTTCAGTGTCGTTGCGGCTGCAGCCCACCAGGCTGACAAAAGCCAGCGCCAGTACAGCGAGCGGCAACGGCTTGCCCGGCCCGACGGGGACCCATGAAGACTTCAGGGTGCGCGTTCTCATTTGCTGCCCGGAATCGGTGTGTTCAGGTACGGGAAGCCGGCCAGCAGCGGCACCACCGCCTGGTCCACAGCGTCGTGCAGCCTGAAGCTGGTGGCCCCCAGCGGAACGGCGCCAGGGTTGCAGGCGGCGCCAAAGCCCAACGCGTTGGTTCCGCCGTTGGCCATGCACAAGCCACCCATCACGGCCACCAGCGAAATGTCGACCACGTCGTCCTTGGGCCGCCGACCGTTTGGATACCCTGCACTGTCGTTGCCACCCGCCAGGATGTTGCCGACGATGCCCAGGCGGTTCTGCGATGCGAAGGGCACCGGCTCGATGGCGGTGTTCAGTCGCAGCATCTCTGAAGCGACAACGTTGCGTGGCTGGTTGACGCCTGTGATGCCGGTCAGGAAGGTCGTCACCAGGTCGTTGCGTGGGAAGTTGGTCGGCGCAGAGCCTGGCAGCGCCAGCACGATTTCCAGCAGGGCCGGCAAGGTGGGATTCGTCACGTAGTCGATGAACTGGCCGTCGCCGCTGGGCGAAGAGGCATTGAACTTGTCCTTGTCCTTCAAGCCGATGACCACTTCGTTGACCAGCGGCATGCCCAGGCGCGAGACCTGCACCCAGGCGCCGCCCGGCTTTTCGCTGGTCTGGTGTCCCGCAGGGGGTGAGGGGTTCAGCAGCCGCGCCTGGCGCAGGCTGGCGCTGGTCCAGCCGCCGATCACATCATCCCCGCCGGCGCCCGCTTTCAGGCAGTCGCGATGCACCTCCAGCGACAGGGTGGTGACGTTCTTGTCGGCGAGAGGGTTGGGCGCGGCGTTGATCAATGCCGGGTTGGTGATCACGCTCACGGGCGCGTTGACCAGGTCGAAGATCGTCCCCAGGTTGACCGCAAAGGGATCCTGGCGCTGGCCCACAAACACCTTGGCAGGCAGCGAGCAGCCGGGGATGTTGACGTTGTAGATGTGTTTGGCGGCATAGCCGGCGTAGTCGGCAATGGTCTTCACACCAATGTTGTCCACCGGCTTGTCGAACACCGCGCTGGCATTGGCCGCGTTGCTGACCGACTGGCTGGTGCCGGTGCGGCGATCGCCGCGCACCACGTTCAGCGTAAAGCTCTCGCCTAAATTCAGGTTGGCGTCCTTGACATTGGAGACGGTGCCGGCCTGGACCAGCGGGATGGCCACCGACTTGCCGCCAATGTTGAGGCTGATGCCGGCGCCATTGTTGGCCAGCTTGTTGCTGAAGCGGAACTGGAAGCTGAGGTCTTCCTTGGCGTCGCCGTTGTTGTCGACGTGGATCTCGTACAGCGCGTTGGGGTCCATCGCGAAGTAGTTGGGGCCGCCGTAGGGATCCTGCAGCGGCTGGTAGTTGGCGATCAAGGTCACGTATCCCGCGCGGCCACTTTCATAGCTGCGAAACATGTAGAAGTCGGTGGCATCGACCTTGGGGCTGGTGGTGATGAACGGCGCTTCGCGGTGGCTGGACGCGTGGGCCAGACCCAAGCCGGCCAACAGCAGGCTGGCAACCAATGGGGTCAGCGGGAGGCTTGACTGGCGGCGCGTCTGGCCGCGCTTCAGCTGGGATTCGGCTTGGGTCTTCATGGTGAATTGGCTCCTGGGTGGGGTGTGCCGGTGGCTGCCGGGTACCACTCTTTACGGGCTGAGGGCAAAACCGGATGCACCACGGTGACATTTTTTTAGCGCAGCGATTGCGGTTGCGGCTGCATCCGGTTGGCCGTTTGCTGCGTAGCGCTTGAAGACCATCAACCCATTGCCCGCGTCTCGCGGCACCAGGAGAGCCACCATGAAGCCAACCGATTTCGCCTTCAGCCGTACCGGCCTGCGCATGGCCTGCGCGGTGTCCCTTGCCCTGCTCGGTACGGGTTATGTTCAGGCCGGCCCTCTGAGCGCATTCAGCTTCAGCGGCGAAGGCAACGTCCTGATTTTCGACGCCGTGGCCGGCACCGGTGGCTGGAACGGTGCCATCACCGAGTTCTCCGACCCTGCTGCGCCGTTGCCGAACCCGTTGTCATTGGCTTCGCTGGTGTTGTTCAGCTTTGATGCCGCGGCCAATCTGCTCAGTGGCACGTTTGAATTCACACACGCCGCCGACCTGTCGTCTTCAATCTTTGGCACGCTCAGCGGCAGTTTCACCGATCCTGCCGGCAACCTGGGCAGCGGTGGCCAGTTGGCGCTGGACTATCTGGTGCAGGGCGGCTCCGGGCTGTACAGCGGCAGCCAGGGTTTCGGTCTGTCGTTTCTGAGCTTCGACCCCGACAGCGTCAGCTTCAACAACTACAGCGAAGACGGATTGCTGGTCGTCGATGCGGTGCCTACAGGCGTGCCCGTACCGGCCACTTCATCACTGGTTCTGATGGCCTGCGCCATGGCTCTGGCAGTCGCGCGCGGGGCATTGCCGCGCCACAGCCGGAGCCGTTGAGTTCTGCTGGCTGACTGACTGGCTGGCTTGCTCGAGCGCTGGCCAAGGCCACATTGCGGACGCCGACCTCGGCTGCCGGCTGTCGTCGCTTCAGTCCGCCGTCAGATCTGCAACCGACCGAGCGAGACGATCGGCCCTGTCGGCGCACCCGTGGGCGAGCCGCCTGCAGGCTCGATGCTGACTGCAAAGGCGGCCGTGCCCTGCAACAGCCCGCTGCGTCGAACGGTGGCGCCGTCCTGGCCTGACACCAGCCCCAGAGAGCGTGGCGCGCCGTTTGCAGGCACGGCCCACAACTCGAAAGCGCGCGTGGCGCTCAGGGCAGGCGCGTTGATCGGCCGCAGCACCAGCGAGCGCCCGTCGGCGCTCAGGCTGAGCACGAAGCTGGCGTTCTGCATCTCGGCGCTGGCGCCGGAGTCCGGGTTGGCCGCCAGCACCACCACCACCGGAGGTTGCACAGACTGGCTTTGCGCCAGCAGCAGGCTCAAGCCCACCACGGCGGCCAGCGCCAGGCCGCTCAGGCCCTGCCAAAGGCCCAGCCGCTGCCACCAGGAAGCTGGCGGTGCCAAGGCAACAGCCGGCCTTGCCAGCGGCTCACCACGTGTGGGCTCTCGCTCAATGGGCAGTCCGAACAGGCGCTGCTGCAAGGCCTGCCACACGGCCGGGTCGGGTTGTACCGGGGCGGCTGTCAGGCTCAGCGGGGCCAGACGCATCTGCCAGTGCTGCACGGCTTGCTGCAGCGCTGGGTGCGCAGGCAGCAAGGTCTCGAAGCGGCGCCTGGCAGGGCCGTGCAAAGTGCCCAGTACGTACTCTGCGGCCAGGCGGTCGGCCAATGAAGGACGGCTGTAGTCCATCGCGCGCCCTTCAGCCTGTAGCCTGCTGGAGGCAGGTCTTGAGCGCCGCCAAGCCACGGCGCACCCAGCTCTTGACCGTGCCCAGCGGTTGGCGCAGATGTTCTGCGACTTCGCTGTAGCTGAGGCCTTGATAGAAGGCCAGCGTCATGGCCTGGCTTTGTTCGTTGGACAACACACGCAGGCAGCGCCGCAGGGATTCTGCGTCGGCACTCTGCTGCCACTGCTGCTCGGGCCCAGGTTCGTCTGCAGCAAACTTTTGCAGCAAGTCCAGCTCTTCACCATCTTCGTCTTCAATGCCACTCAGACTGTGTATCTGGGGTTGACTGCTTTGGCGGCGCAGGCTGTCGATGGCGTTGTGGCGAGCGACGCTGGCGAGCCAGGTCTGGGCCTGGCTGCGAGCCGCATCAAAGCTGCCGGCCGAGCGCCAGACCTTCACGAACACCTCTTGCAAAACATCTTCTGCCAAGCCGCGATTGCGCTGCAGGCGCATGATTTGCCCCAACAAGTACGGGGCCGTGGCGGTGTACAGCGCAGAAAAAGCGCTGCGGTCGCCCAGGCTCACCCGTGCCAGCAGCTGATCAAGATCGGCGGCTGATGGTCGTTGATGCTTTTCTTCGGCCAAGTGATGTCCTTTGCGTTGAGCTCCGTTTTACGCAAACGCAGGGCAACCAGATGCAGCCTGGCTGGGCACCTCCACAGGAGGCTGGCAGCAGAGGCACGACTGGGGTCGCCACACATCGGGTGGATTGTGCGCCCCGAGCTTCGGTATCGCACAGGCCGAGAGCAGGGAGTCAGTTCGTCTCCCATAGCGGGGCCAGCTCCGGGGCCATCACTTTCACCAGTTGCAGCTTGTTGTTGACGCCCAGTTTCTTGAACACCAACCCCAGGTGATTGCTGATTGTGGATGGCGTCAAGCCCAGACGGACGGCAATTTGCGGCCCGCTGAGGCCCTGCCCGTACAACGCGGCGACGTCGCGCTGGCGGCTGCTGAGGCGGTCGGTGTTGTCGCGCCGCCTCAGTTCCAGCACCACAGAACGCGCGCTTTTCGCGATTCGTACGCGGATGAGCTTGCCCAGGTATCTGTGTTGCAGCTGCGCGCCGACCGTGTCGTGCGGGCCCTCGGGCCGGGCAGCAGCCGCAGCGGCTTGAGACAGGGGCGCTTGCAAGATCGCACGCACCAAAGGCACAGGCAGATCGGGCCCGATCCAGCGTGGCCACTCGACGCGCAGCAGCGCCAGCGCCGCCTCGTCTGCCTGCTGCAAAGCGCCCATGGCATTGCACAGCAGCATGCGCCGTATGGCAGTGCTGCCTTCAGTCGCTCTGGGCATCGCAGACAGCCTGTTCTCGCGCCTGGCCTCGACCAGATGCGGCAGCAAGAAGTCCAGGCAATGCTGATCTGCCGCAACGAAGGCGGGTTGCGCTGGCGCGCGCCACAGGTGGATCTGTACCCGACGCCTGGACAGCGGCTCGACCCACCCCGCCGAGAGCGCGTCGGGCGGCAGCCGCCCTTGCAAACAGTTGGCCAGCGCCTGCGCATCCACGCCGTACGTGATCAGGCTGTGCAGGTCGGGTGCTGCATCCGGCGCAGCGTCCGCCGCTGTACTGCCCCACAGGCAGGCGCCAAAGGGCAGCACCTGCGCCACCAACTCGCAAGCCCGCTCGCCGAAGCTTTCGCCGCGCCATTCGTGGCTGCCGCGATGCAGGCCCAGCACGCATTGGCTGAGCACGCTCAAGCGGTGAGCGTCCAGGATTGACGCCGCGCTGCTGTTGAAGGTGGCGACGTGGTTCATGGCAGCGCATCAGATGGGGTGAATGGCCCAGATTTGCTGCGAGCAGCGTGACGCGCAGAGTCGAGAAACTGTAAGCCCCAAGGACTGGGGTGATGCCCCCAAGCTGAGGGTGTGCGGGGACGACGGGTGCAAGGCTGAAGGCGCATCCCGATGTTTTCGGCCGCGCCCTGGCCAGGCTTGAGCGACAGCTGTTGCAGCCCTTGGGTTGCCAGTCCGTGCACAGGATCACGCGCCTGGCGCTTTGATCCGGGGCTGGCCCGGACGGGCCTGCAAAGCAACGATTTCGGGCCCTGCTCTTGCAATGCCGGAGCTCACCGCAAAGGCGCAGTCGCCTTGTCACCATTCATCCCAAGCCAAGGAAAAGCAGCCATGAAACTCTCCACCCGCAGCGCCTCCCTCCTCAGCATCGCCACTTTGTCTGTGGCATCCATGGCGCAAGCCGCTGTCGTCACTTCTTTCAGTGATGACTTCGAAAGTGGTCTGGGCCAATGGCAGCAAACGCCGGTTTTCAGCCCCCACGGCGTCATCGTCAACGACCCCCTGAACCCTGGCAACAAGGTGCTGAGCTTCCGGGTACCCGGCCTGGGCGGCAGTGTGTTCACCCAAGACCGGATCGAGTCTGCGGGCAGCTACACCCTGAGCTTTGACTATCTGGGTCTGTCCGGTCGAGGCAGCCAGCCTGGCAATCTGGGTGGATTTGTGGGCTACACGCACAGCGTCTTTCCGATCTTGCAGCATTGGTTGGGCGGCACCATCGATTCACCCAATTTCTTTGTCAATGGCGGCTCGATGCCCGAGTTGAGTCTGATCGACAACGGCCGATGGAATTCGTACACGCTGGTCTTCAATGCGCTGGGCTGGATCACCGACGACGGTGCCGGCGGCACCTTGCCGATTCGCCTGACGCTGCAGGACTGGGCCGGCTCCGGGTTCACCACAGGCGATGCCTTCTTCGACAACGTCAGCCTGCGCGCCACCCAGACGGTCAGCGAGCCCAGCTCGGTGGCACTGGTCGGTCTGGCCTTGATGGCTGCGGGTGTTGCAAGACGCCGGCGCGTGGCGCAGGCCGGTGGCAAGGCCGGCCGCTGATCAGCGGTCCTGGCCCTGCTGCGGAGCGGCACAGCAGCTGAGCTTCACAGCCGCACCAGGGCCCCGGCGCGTACCCCCAACAAACGCAGCCGGCGGCTCAGGTCAACGCGCTTCAGGCATTGGCCAGCCGCTTGCCGCAGCGCTGCGGCGTCGGCAATCGGCGCCGGCAGGCTCAGGTCGCGGGTGACGGTCTTGAAGTCTTCAAAGCGCAGCTTGATGCCGATGGTGCGCGAGGCAAAACCCTTGCGCTGCAGATCGGTGGCGACCTGGGTGGCCAGCGCGGTCAACACGCTGGACAGCTCAACGCGGTCACGCACGGCATGCAGGTCGCGGTCGAAGGTGGTCTCGCGGCTCATCGATACCGGGTCGCTGTGCGTGACCAACGGCCGCTCATCGAGCCCGTGAGCAGCCTCGTACAGCCAGCGGCCGTAACTGCGGCCGAAGTGTTGCTGCAGCCAGTCGCGCTGGCAAGCTGCCAATTCGCCCACCGTACGCAGGCCCAGTGCCATCAATTTGTCAGCCGCCTTGGGTCCGATGCCGTTGATGCGCCGCACCGGCAGCGGCCAGATGCGCAGCGGCAGATCGGCTGCGGTGATCACGCTCAAGCCATCGGGTTTGTCGAGTTCACTGGCGATCTTGGACAGCAACTTGTTGGGGCTGACCCCGATCGAGCAGCTCAGTCCGGTGGCGCGTCGCACGCTGTTGCGGATTTCCTGCGCCAAAGCGCGCACGCCGCCGCAGGCATCGTGGCCCACGGCTTCCTGGGCGCCGGGCAGGTCGCTGAGGTCGATGTAGACCTCGTCAATGCCTCGGTCTTCGATCAGTGGCGCAACTTCTGCCACTGCCGCCTTGAAGCGCCTGGAGTACAGGCGGTACTGCTCAAAGTCCACAGGCAACAGCACCGCCAGGGGCGCCAAGGCCGCGGCCTTCATCAAGCCCATGCCGGAATGCACACCATGGTCGCGGGCGGCGTAGGTGGCGGTGGTCACCACGCCGCGGCCGGCATAACCTTGCAGGGTGGAGAATTGGCGGCTGCCATCAGGCTGCAGCATCGGTTGGTGCCGCTTGCCACCACCGATGACCACCGCCTTGCCGGCGAGCTCTGGGTAGCGCAGCAACTCCACGGAAGCATAAAACGCGTCCATGTCCAGATGCGCGATCCAGCGCTGCGAGGGGGAGGTACTCTGTTGCAAAGGTTGTTTGCCGGGGGCTGGTGGCCCAAGCAGGAGGCCACTAAACTATTCGTTTTGGATTGCGCGAGAGAAAGCCAGCAATGAAGCACAGTCTGTTGCCTGCGACACCTGCCGGTGATGCCCCGGCTCCCAGCCTGACTCCGAACGCTTTGCAAGCCTCGGGTTTGAGCTTATGCGTGGCCATCGGTTGCCTGGTCCTGTTTTTGCCGCCGCTGGTGCACGCCACGCTCAGTTCGCCGCTGCGCACGGTGCTGACGGGCCTGGTGTTGATCGGTGCGCTGCTGCTGCACTGGGCTTTTCTGGCCATTGGCGCAAGTCGCCTGCAGCGCAGCACGGTGGGTTGGGTGTCAATGTCGGCGTTGCTGTTTCCGATTGGCAGTGTCGCAGCGCTGATTCTGCTCAGCTTTTTCTCGGATGAAACGACTGGGCCTTTGCCGGCTGGGCAGTCCTGAGGCAACTCAACTGATGTCGCCCACGTGCAGCTCGAAGCGGCCGCTGCGTCGGTCAGCAAAGAAGTGTTCCAGTGTCGTGCGTACGGTCTTGAAAGCCAGTTGATCCCAAGGGATCTCGTGCTCGAAAAACAGCCGGGTCTCGATCGTTTCAGGCCCGGGGTCGACATCTGTGCTCAACAACCGAGCCAGGTAGTACAGGTGCACCTGGCCGACTCGAACCACGTTGAGCAGTGTGAACAGTGACTGCATCTCAAAGCGCACACCGGCCTCTTCCACAGTCTCGCGGGCTGCCCCCTGCGCGGTGCTCTCGCCCAGTTCCATGAAGCCCGCAGGCAAGGTCCACAGGCCATAGCGGGGCTCGATGTTGCGTCTGCACAGCAGCACTTGCTGGCCCCAGACCGGCACGGTGCCAACCACGTTGAGCGGGTTTTCGTAGTGGATTTCGCCGCACGCGGTGCAGGTGGCACGTTCGCGGTTGTCGCCGGGTGGGACGCGGTATTCAGCGGCTGCGCCGCAAACTCGACAATGCTGGATTCGACGCGGCTGCAACATGCGGCGCAGTGTAGCGGGCCTGGGTGCGTGGCATGATCCGTCGGGTACAACCACCCGATACCCCTATCCCCGCGCATGAAACCAGTTTTCGCTCCCCCCGCCCCTGTCAGCATCCCCGTGGCCGGGGGTGGCAGTTTCCCGGTACACCGCATTTATTGCGTCGGCCGCAATTACGCCGAGCACGCTGTGGAGATGGGCTTCACCGGTCGCGAGCAGCCATTCTTCTTTCTCAAGCCCGCCGACACCGTGGTGCCGGTGGCTGAGGGCGAGACCGGTGTGATGCCGTACCCCACGCTGACCAGCAACCTGCACCACGAGATCGAGTTGGTGGTGGCCATCGGCACGGGCGGTCAGGGCATCGCCGCCAAAGATGCCGCTGCCCATATCTGGGGTTACGCGGTCGGTCTGGACATGACGCGGCGCGACTTGCAAGGCGAGATGAAGAAGCAGGGCCGCCCCTGGTGCATCGGCAAGGCCTTTGAGCACAGCGCGCCGATCGGGCCCATCCATCCCAAGTCGGTTACCGGCGAACTGACTCAGGGTGCCATCAGCCTGCAGGTCAATGGGGTCATGCGCCAGCAGGCAGACCTGAAAGACCTGATCTGGAACGTCAACGAAACCATAGCAGCGCTGAGCGCTGCCTGGACCTTGCAGCCGGGCGATCTGATCTACACCGGCACGCCGGCTGGCGTGGCGGCTGTGGTCAAAGGCGATGTGATGGCTGGCAGCGTGGCTGGCCTGGGCAGCCTGCGCGTTCAGGTGCAGTGAGGGCGGCGATGGAACTGTTCAACTACTACCGGTCTTCTGCTTCGTACAGGGTGCGCATTGCGCTGGCTCTGAAGGGGCTGGACTACAGCTACCACAGCGTGCATCTGGCAAAGAACGCACAGTTCAACGAGTCCTATGCGGCCGTGTCGGCCTCCAGGCTGGTGCCATTGTTGAAGGACGGCGAAGCCACACTGACGCAGTCGCTGGCCATCATCGAGTACCTGGACGAGAGCTGTCCGCAGCCGCCCCTGCTGCCGACCAGCCCGTGGCAGCGTGCCAAGGTGCGTGCGCTGGCGCTGGACATCGCATGCGAGATCCACCCGCTGAACAACTTGCGTGTGTTGCGCTACCTGGTGCACGACCTGAAGCTGAGTGAAGACGACAAGAACCGCTGGTATCGCCATTGGGTCGAGACGGGTCTGGAGGTGGTCGAGCGTCAGCTGGCTGCTGCGCCTGGCGTCTACTGCTGGGGCGACCAGCCGACGCTGGCCGACTGCGTGCTGGTGCCGCAAATCTTCAACGCGCGCCGCTTTGACTGCCGCACCGAGCATGTGCCGCATGTGATGCGGGTGTTCGAAGCCTGCATGAAGCTGGACGCTTTTGAGCAAACACGCCCAGAGCGTTGCCCGGATGCCGAATGAGTCGGGGCTGAGACTGGGCTGATACTGGGCTGAGACTGCCTTGAGGCTGCTCCAAGTCTGGTCTCAGTCTGGTCTCAGTCTGGACTGAAAACGGCGAGCGGGTTCTGGATCAGACGCCTTTTTCGGGCACCGTCGCAGGCGTTGGCGTTGGCGCTGGCGAAGCCGGGCCTGCATCAGCCGGCTGCAATCCAGGGTCACTGGCAACGCCCTGCGCAGCTTCGAACTCTTGCTTCTCGCGCGCCAGGATGGCTTGTTTGCGGCTTGGTGCGCCCAGGATGTACAGCACGATGCCCAACGGCAAGATGCCGTACAGCACGAAAGTGATGATGGCACCCAGCACCGTGCCCTGGGTGGACGTGGCTTCGGCCAACGCCATCATCAAGACCACGTAAATCCATGCAATCGCTACCAGGTACATCTGCTCTGCACTTCTCGTATCGTGAAATTTTCTTCTGCTTCATGAGAAGCGTCATCGTGCCGTCAGGCCAAGGCGCTATAACCCCACCCAACAAAGCGCGTACTTGATCACGGTCTTGCGAGCTAAGCTCAGGCGGTGATGCGGTTGACGCCACTTTAGGCGCTGACATAGCCCCCACTGACAGCGCATATCGCCAAGAGGAGACGATGCCATGAAACAAAAGACCCCCGCCAAGACTGTGGCAAGCAAGACTGCGGCAAAGAAGACTGCGGCAAAGAAGAGTGCGGCAAGGAAGACCGCAGCACCGCGTCCCAGCGCCACCGCTGCTTCGACACCGCAGCCCGCCCAAGCTGGCAGCCCGATTGCGCAAGCAACGCCGGCTGCAGTCTTCGATCCACAAGCCATCGGTGCACTGATGTTCAAGCAAATGGCGGCTCTGTGGGGCGCAAAGGCTGAATCGTCCATACCGCAAGTGCCGCCCACGCCGCCGACCCCGCCCACCCCGGCTTTGCCGCTGGCTGGCCTGCAAATGCCGCTGCAGGACTTTTCGAGTCTGCAGGCCGACTATCTCAAGAGTGCCACTGAAGTCTGGAACCATGCGCTGCAGCGTTTCCAGCAGCCTGCAGGTGCACAGGCTGCAAGCCTTGCGCAGGGCGATGGCGCTGCCAAGGCCAACACGGCTGTTGCGCGCGATCGCCGCTTTGCCAGCACCGAGTGGCTGAACAACCCGCTGGCTGCCACCACCGCCGAGATGTACTTGCTCAACGCCCGTACGCTGATGCAGATGGCCGACAGCGTGCAAGCCGACGCCAAAACCAAAGGCCGCTTGCGCTTTGCGGTGCAGCAGTGGATCGACGCCACCAGCCCCAGCAACTTCTTGGCCCTGAACCCGGATGCGATCAAGAAAGCGCTCGACACGCGCGGCGAGAGCATCAGCACCGGCATGCAGCATCTGCTGCAGGACTTGCAGAAAGGCCATGTCTCGCAGACCGACGAGACGGTGTTCGAGGTTGGCCGCAACGTGGCCACCTCGGCCGGCACGGTGGTCTTCGAGAACGATCTTTTCCAGCTGATTCAGTACACACCCTTGACGGCCGAGGTGCACGAGCGACCGATGCTTTTTGTGCCGCCCTGCATCAACAAGTACTACATCCTGGACTTGCAGCCCGAGAACTCTTTGATCCGCTACTGCGTCGAGCAAGGTCACACCATCTTTGTCGTCAGCTGGCGCAATCCTGATGCGTCTTTGGTTCACAAGACCTGGGACGACTACATCGAGCAAGGCCCGATCACCGCCTTGCGCGTGGTGCAAGAAATCAGCGGCTCCAAGACTTTGAATGCCTTGGGCTTTTGTGTGGGCGGCACCATCTTGGCCACAGCGTTGGCTGTGCTCGCCGCGCGGGGCGAGCAGCCGGCCCATTCGGTGACCTTGCTGACCACCTTGCTGGATTTCGAGAGCACCGGCATCCTGGACATCTTCATCGACGAGAGCATGGTGCGCATGCGCGAGATGACGCTGGGCCCTGAGGCCCCTGGCGGCCCTGGTTTGCTGAAGGGGCAGGAGCTTGCCACCACTTTCAGCTTCTTGCGGCCCAATGATCTGGTCTGGAACTACGTTGTCGGCAATTACCTCAAGGGCGAGTCGCCACCACCGTTTGACCTGCTGTACTGGAATGGCGACAGCACCAATCTGCCCGGCCCGATGTATTGCTGGTACCTGCGCCACATGTACTTGCAAAACGAGCTCAAGCAGCCCGGCAAGCTGAGGGTCTGCGGCCAGGCCGTGGACCTGGGTGCGATCAAGGCGCCCGTCTTCGTCTACGGCTCACGCGAGGACCACATCGTGCCCTGGGCTGCAGCCTACGCCTCGATGCCGCTGCTCAGTGGCAACAAGCGTTTTTTACTCGGGGCTTCTGGCCACATCGCAGGCGTGATCAACCCACCTGCCAAGGGCAAGCGCAGTTACTGGACCAATGACAGTTTGCCGTCCGATCCACAAGCCTGGCTGGATGGTGCGACCGAACATCCGGGCAGTTGGTGGACACAGTGGTCGGACTGGCTCAAGCCGATGGGTGGCAAACTGGTCAACGCCCCTGCCAAGCCGGGCAATGCCGAATTCAAGGCCATCGAGCCGGCGCCCGGGCGCTATGTGAAAGCCAAGGCCTGAGAGCCAAGGCCTGAAAGCCCAACAGGCCGAGAGACCAAGAGACCAAGAGACCGCAAGTCCCAAATCATCTCTGATCAAACGCGATGCCAGGAAGGGATTTGTCAGCTTGTGTATTGGGGCTGCCCTGGGTGTCGTTTTGACCATAGAGCGCTAGAGTGTGAGCCAGCGGGCCGGTGCTGTCACCCTGGCTCCGCCTCTATCAACTGAAATCAAGGAGCAAGGAACATGGCACAAAAAGTTGCTTACGTCACCGGGGGCATGGGCGGGATCGGTACCGCCATCTGTCAACGCCTGCATCAAGAGGGCTTCAAGGTCATCGCCGGCTGCGGGCCCAGCCGTGACCACGAAAAGTGGATCGGTGAGCAAAAGGCCGAGGGCTACACCTTCTACGGATCGGTGGGCAATGTGGCTGATTGGCAAAGCACCGTCGATGCTTTCACCAAGTCGGTGGCTGAACACGGGTTGGTCGATGTGCTGGTCAACAACGCCGGCATCACGCGTGACCGGATGTTCTTGAAAATGTCGCCAGAGGACTGGAAGGCGGTGATCGACACCAACCTGAACAGCATGTTCAACGTCACCAAGCAGGTGGTGCCGGGCATGGTGGAAAAGGGTTGGGGCCGCATCATCCAGATCTCATCTGTCAATGGCGAGAAGGGCCAGGCCGGGCAAACCAACTACTCTGCCGCCAAGGCCGGCATGCATGGCTTCACGATGGCGCTGGCGCAAGAGATGGCAGCCAAGGGTGTCACGGTCAACACCGTCAGCCCCGGCTATATCGGGACCGACATGGTGCGTGCGATCAAACCCGAGGTGCTCGAAAAGATCGTGGCCACGATCCCGGTCAAGCGGCTGGGCCGACCAGAAGAGATCGGCTCCGTGGTGGCCTGGCTGGCTGGTGAAGATTCAGGCTTTACGACCGGTGCAGATTTCAGCTGCAACAGTGGGCTGCACATGGGTTGATGCACGCGTGGGCCTGGGTGCTTGGCGCATCTTTGGCGCCGGCCCCTGCTGCTGCGCCACTGCAGCACCCAGAATCTGCGGATTGCAGGGTCAAGAAGCGGGGTCAAGAAGCAGGATCCATGAAAAACTTGATCACCGATTTGGCGACAAATCCGATCAGTCCGACGCCCAGCCCCAGAAACAGCACGAAGGTGCCGAACTTGCCGGCCTTGGACTCGCGCGCCAGCTGGAAGATGATGAACACCATGTACAGCATGAAAGCGCCGACGCCAAAGCTCAGCCCGAAGGCTGAGATCTGTTCTTCGGTGTAGCCGAACATCAGCGCTGTGCAGGCTGCCGGCTGGACGCTGGAGGTCGCGCTGCCGAGGGCTGGGCGCTGCCGATCAGGTCGCGGTAAGCATGCCAACTGGCGTGCGCCAGCCAAGGCACGGCCACCACCAGCCCCAGCAGGGCCGAGGCCATGCCCAGCAGCGTGATGCCCATGATCAACGCCGCCCAAAAGGCCAGTACAGCGGGCGCAGCCAGCACCACACGCCAACTCGTCAAGACCGCCTGCATCAGGCTGCAGGGCCGGTCCAGCAGCAGCGGTATGGCCACCACGCTGCTGGCAAAGATGGGGGCTGCCAGCGCGCCGCCCAACATCAGCCAGGCTTCAAACAGGCCGACGCCGTCGGCCAGCACGACGTGGCGCAAGAAGTCGCTGGGCTTGAGGATCGGTACCTGCGACCAGCCCGTGACCAGGCTGGCCGAGGTCAGCACCCAGCCCGTGCCGGCCAAGGCCAGCAGCAGGCCAAAACGCACCAGCCGGGTGTCACCGCTGCGCCAGACCTGCACCACCGTGGCGATGCCGGGCCGCTGCCCCTGCTCGAGCGCGCGGCTGATGGCGTACAGGCCGGTCGCGACCACTGGCGCCACGATCAGGAAACCGCTGAAAGCGCCAGCCATCAGCCAGAAACTGTCGCGCGCCAGCAGCACCAGCAGCGCACCAAAGATCAGACTGGCGGCGCCGTGCAAAAGCCCTGGCACCGGACAGCGCATCAAATCGCCCCAACCGCGTTGCAGCCACTGCAGCGGCTGATGGAGGGTTGCGGTGTGAACCACCAGTGCCAACGGCTCTTTGTGCACGCCTGCGGTTGTGTTCTTGCTGCCCGGGGGTTCAGTGTTCATGGTCTGGATGATCGCTCGTGGCGTGCGCCTGTATCAGCGCGCGGGCCTGCTGCTCCAAGGTGCCCGGCTCGCCATCTGGCAGGCGCAGTGGTCTGGCATCGTCGAACCGGCTGTAGTTGCGCTGCATCGATCGCAGGTACACCGGGTCATAGTGCTCGGTCAGCAACTCCTGCACGACCTGTTCCAGCGGGGCTGAATTGTCAGGCTGTGCCTGGCGCGCCAAGGCCTGCCAATGGGCCACCTTGGCGGCACCACGCAACTCGCGCAGGGCCTCCAGTCGGCCGCAGAAATGCTCGGTGTCAGCCACCAGATGGGCGTAGTCGCGCAGCAAAAAAGCAACGCGTTGCTGCAGATCAAGTTCGACGTGGATGCAAGGGGAGGCGCGCAGCCGACTCAACAGGGCTTCGGGCAAGCGCATGCGTCCGATGGTGCGGCTTTCGCTTTCGGTATAGATCACCCGTGCAGGGTCCATGCGGCTCAGTGCGTGCCACAACTGGGTCTCGAAGGCTTTCTGGCCCGGCTGCGGCTGCCCTGGCTCGGCACCCAGTACCGAGCCGCGGTGGCACGCCAACTGTTCCAGGTCCAGCACCTGCGCGCCCTGCAGCGCCAGCGCCTGCAGCAAGCGACTCTTGGCCGACCCGGTGCGACCGCACAAGACCTGGAATCGCAGGCTGCCGGGCAGCACCTCCAGCGCGTCGATCACCGCCCGCCTGAAAGCCCGGTAGCCGCCCTCCAGCACCCGCACCGCAAAACCGATCTCGCTCAGCACCCACGACAGTGAACCCGAGCGTTGCCCGCCGCGCCAGCAGTAGAGCACTGGGCGCCATTGCCGGGACTTGTCCTTCAGGTGTTGTTGCAGGTGATGCGCAATGTTGGCGGCTGCCAGCGCTGCGCCTTGCTTGCGCGCTTCAAAAGCCGAGTCCTGCTTGTGCGCTGCGCCCACCTGCGCGCGCTGCAAGTCGTCGAGGGTCGGCCAGTTGATGGCGCCGGGCAGGTGGTCCAATGCGTACTCGCTCTCACTGCGGGCGTCGATCAGGGTGTCCCATTGGCCGAAGCTGGCCAACAGCTCAACGGCCGAGATGCGCTGCAGACTCATGGGCGGCTCAGCCGAGTGGCCCGCCTCATGCAGCAGGTGCTGCCAGGGCATCGAGCAATTCTGACTCGATGCGCAACTGGGCTTTGGAGCGCTGCAATTCTGGCCCGTCGATCAGGAAGGTGTCTTCGACCCGTTCGCCCAGGGTCGTGATCTTGGCCAGTTGCAGGTTGATGCCGTTGCGTGCCAGCACCCAGGCGATGGCGTAGAGCAAGCCAGAGCGGTCGCTGGCAGAGATGGTCAGCAGCCAACGTTGGGCGCGCTCGTCGGGCGACAGCGAGACCCGTGGCGTGACAGGGAACGAACGCACCCGGCGTGACACCCGGCCGCTGCCGGGCACAGGCAGTGGTTCTTCAGATGCCAGGGCCAGTGCGGCCTGCGTCTCGACCAACAAGATCAGATCGCGATACTGCATCGGATCGATCTGTCCGTTGGCGGGTTCGCTGATGGCATGCCCCACCACGACCTGGAAAGTGTCAAGCGCGTAGCCGGCGCGCGTGGTGTGGATCTTGGCGTCCAGGATGCTGAACCCTGCACCATTGAAGTAAGCGCAGATGCGGGCAAACAGATCGGCGCGGTCGGGTGCATAGACCAGCACCTGCAAGCCTTCTCCCGCCGATGAAGAGCGAGCTCTGACGATCGGCACCTTGCTCTGGATGTGCGGCCACAAAGAGCGTGCGTGCCAGGCAATGTCGCCTGCGTCATGGCGGGCGAAGTAGCTGACCTCCAGCGTCTCCCACAGCGGCACTTCGGTGCCAGGCAGAGCGGACAGCAGGGCCATCTTCTGACGCGCTTCCTGTTTGCGTGCTTCGATCTCGGCCATCAGGTTGGGCTGGGCGCCACCCAAGGCACGCAGCGTGGCTTTGAACAGGTCTTCCAGCAGTTTGCCCTTCCAGCCGTTCCAGACCTTGGGGCTGGTGCCGCGGATGTCGGCCACCGTCAGCAGGTACAGCGCCGTCAGCCACTGGGCATTGCCGACGACAGCGGCAAAACGCGCAATCACGGCAGCGTCCGCCAGGTCTTCCTTCTGCGCCACACGACTCATCGTCAGGTGATGTTGAACCAGGAACTCGATCAGCGCGCTGTCCTCGGCTTGGACGCCGTGCTCGCGGCAGAACTTGCGTGCTTCGACCGTACCCAGTTCTGAATGGTCGCCGCCGCGACCCTTGGCCACATCGTGAAAGATCGCTGCCACCACCAGCAGCCAGGGCTTGTCCCATTGCGCCGCCAACTGGCTGCAGAAGGGGTACTCGTGGGCATGCTCGGGGATGAAGAAGCGGCGCACATTGCGCACCACCATCAGGATGTGCTGGTCCACCGTGTAGACGTGGAACAGGTCGTGCTGCATGCGCCCGACGATGCGCCTGAAGACCCACAGATAGCGGCCCAGCACACTGGTCTGGTTCATCAGCCGCAGCGCGTGGGTCTGCCCTTTGGGCTGGGTCAGGATCTGCATGAACAGCGCGCGGTTGGCCGGGTCGCGCCTGAAGTGTCCGTCCATCAGGTTGCGTGCGTTGTACAAGGCGCGCAAAGTGCGCGCAGACAGGCCACGCAGCCCGGGCGTTTGCTGGAAGACCAGAAAAGTGCGCAAGATGCTGTGCGGGTCTTCTTCGTAGAGGGTGTCGCGTGCCACTTCCAGCATGCCGGAGCGGTCCAGAAAGTCATCATCGATGGGGCGCATCGGTGCATCGCCTGAGCCGTTGATGCGCTCTTCCATGCCCAGCAGCAGGATCTGGTTGAGCTGGCCCACGGCCTTGGCGGTCCAGTAGTAGCTGTGCATCAAGCGCTCAGAGCTGCGCTGCCCAGTGGTCGGCTTGTAGCCCAGGCTGTCGGCCACTGCGGTTTGCAGGTCAAAGACCAGCCTGTCCTCGCGTCTGCCGGCCACGATGTGCAAGCGTGTGCGCACCAGCGTCAGCATGCCTTGGTGCTTGACGAGCTGGCTGGCCTCAAAGCGCGTGATCAAGCCGTTGACGGCCAGCTCGGCCCAGGTGCCGCCCAATCCCGCAGCGCGCGCGATCCAGATCAGCAGCTGCAAATCCCGCAAGCCGCCCGGACTTTCTTTGCAGTTGGGCTCCAGGGCATAGGGGGTGTCTTCGAACTTGATGTGGCGCTGGTGCATCTCCAGCGTCTTGGCGCGCAAGAAAGCGCGCGGGTCCATTGCGTCTTCCTGCACCCGCACAAACTGCGCATAGAGCGGCTTGGGGCCGCAGATCAGGCGCGCTTCCATCAGCGCGGTTTGCACCGTCACGTCACGCATCGCCTCGGCCAGGCATTCGGCCACGGTGCGCACCGATGAGCCGATCTCCAAGCCGACATCCCAGCAGCCCATCACAAACTGCTCGATGCAGTGGCGGGCGTGCTCTGCGGGCGCCGCGTCGATCAGGATCAGCACATCGACGTCCGAATGCGGGAACAGCTCGCCGCGGCCATAACCACCCACCGCCACCAGTGCGATGCCGCTGGGCATCTGCGAGGCGCGCCACAGCGCGACCAAGGTCTGATCGACCAACTTGCACAGGCCATGCACCAGTTGCGCCGAAGCCTTGACCGTGGGGCGCGCCTCGGCGTACAGGCGCAACAGTCGAGCCTTGTCGTCGGCCAGCTTCTTTCTCAGTGCTGGCACTTTGTTGGCCAGCACTGAAATGCCTGCGTCGATCGCGTTCATGGCGGCTTTCGGCGCAGCATTCAGGCCGCGCTGGAGGCGACGGCGGTGGCGGGGTTGGCGACGGCGGCGAGAGCAGGAAGCTGGCTCTGACCCGATCCTTGACCTGAGCTTGGGCCGCTTGCCTGCACAGGTTTTTGGCCATAGCCCAAGGCCGCGAAATCAGGTGCAGTCGGGCTGCCCGTACTAAAGGTCAAGACCTCATAACCCGTCTCGGTGACCAGCACCGTGTGTTCCCACTGGGCTGAGAGCGAGCGGTCGCGCGTGACGATGGTCCAGCCGTCATAAGGCCGGTTGCCTTTGCGGTCTTCCTTGATGTCGCGCTTGCCGGCGTTGATCATCGGCTCGATCGTGAAGATCATGCCGGGTTGCAGGGTCTCCAGCGTGTTGGGTCGGCCGTAGTGCAACACCTGCGGCTCTTCGTGAAACCGTGCGCCCACGCCATGGCCGCAGAACTCGCGCACCACGCTGAAGCCTGCATGCTCTGCAAAGCGCTGGATCGCATGGCCGATGTCGCCCAGCCGCGCACCGGGTTTGACCATCACGATGCCCTTCCACATCGCCTCAAAAGTGATCTGGCACAGGCGCCGCGCAGCGATGCTGCCTTCGCCCACCACGAACATGCGGCTGTTGTCGCCATGCCAGCCGTCCTTGATGACGGTGACATCGATGTTGATGATGTCGCCGTTTTTCAGCGGCCGCTCGTCCGGGATGCCGTGGCAGACCACGTCGTTGAGGCTGGAACACAAAGACGCCGGATAGGCCGGGTAGCCCTGTGGTGCATAGCCCAGGGTGGCAGGAATGCCCCCCTGCACATGGACCATGTGGTCATGCGCCAGCCTGTCCAACTCCAGCGTGGTGACGCCTGCGCGCACATGCGAGGTCAGCATGTCCAGCACTTCGCTGGCCAGGCGGCCAGCCAGCCGCATGCCCTCGATGTCGGCGCTGCTCTTGATCAGTATTGCCATCGAAGGATTATCCCACCGGGCCTAAAATCTGCGGTTTTGCCTTGCCTGATGGGCCGCTTCTGGACCGCATGACCGCCAACCGCCTTCATCTGATGCACTTCGAGGGCGGCTCTGCGCTCTCTGCCTTCCGCCGCCAGGCCCTGTTGCAGCGCCTGCAAGCCGTTTGCCCCCGCATCCATGCGGTGCAGGCGCGTTTTGTGCACTGGCTGGCTTTTGACGATGCCAAACAGCGCGCCGAGCGCGGCAACCTGGACAAGTTGGAGGCGCTGCTGGACGTGGGTGACCCGGCCACCGAGCCGCCTGCCGCTGCAGAACGGGTCGTCGTCATGCCACGCGCCGGCACCATTTCGCCCTGGGCCAGCAAAGCCACCGACATTGCGCGCAACTGCGGCGCGCAGTTGCACCGCGTCGAGCGAGTCACCGAATATGCGTTGAGCCTGAAGAGCGGGTTGCTGGCTGGGCTGTTCAGCCCAGCCAAACCGCTGAACGAAGCAGAACGGGCTGCCGTGGCAGCGCTGCTGCACGACCGCATGACCGAGCAGGTCGCCTTTGCGCGCGAAGACGCGCAGCAACTGTTTGAGCCAAGCCGTGCAGACAGCGTTGCCCATATCGATGTGCTGGGGCAAGGCCGCAAAGCCTTGCTTCAAGCGGATGGCGAATTCGGCCTGGCCCTGTCAGCGGACGAAATCGACTACCTGGCGGATGCCTTCAGGCGCTTGGGCCGCAACCCCAGCGATGTCGAGCTGATGATGTTTGCGCAGGCCAACAGCGAGCACTGCAGGCACAAGATCTTCAACGCCCAGTTCAGCATCGATGGCGAGCCGCAGGCGATGAGCCTGTTTGCGATGATCCGCCACACCGAAAAGTGCTCGCCCCAGCACACGGTGGTGGCCTATGACGACAACGCAGCGGTGATGAGCGGCCTGCCCATCCAGCGTTGGCTGCCGCAAGGCTTCACCAACGCACCCAGGTACGGCCCTCGCCATGAATTGGCCCATGTGCTGATGAAGGTCGAGACCCACAACCACCCGACCGCGATCTCGCCTTTTCCAGGCGCCGGCACGGGTGCAGGCGGCGAAATACGCGATGAAGGCGCCACCGGGCGTGGCGCGCGGCCCAAGGCTGGCTTGACGGGCTTCAGTGTCAGCAATCTGCATCTGCCAGACACTTCAGAAGCCTGGGAGCAGGCCGCGATCGGCAAGCCGGCCCACATTGCCAGCGCCTTGCAGATCATGCTGGAGGGCCCGCTGGGTGGGGCGGCATTCAACAACGAATTTGGGCGCCCCAATCTGGGGGGTTACTTGCGCGTCTTTGAGCAGGATGTTGCGGGCGTGCGGCGCGGGTATCACAAGCCGATCATGATTGCCGGTGGCCTGGGCAGCATCAGTGCTTCACAGGTCAAGAAGTTGCCCTTCGGCGCCGGCACCCTGCTGGTGCAACTGGGCGGCCCGGGCATGCGCATCGGCATGGGTGGCAGCGCAGCCAGTTCGATGGCTGCCGGCAGCAACACCGCAGCGTTGGACTTTGACAGCGTGCAGCGTGGCAACCCAGAGATGCAGCGCCGGGCGCAGGAGGTCATCAACCACTGCTGGAGCCTGGCCGTGGTTGACCGCGCCGAAGCTGGCACTGCTGCCAGTCAAGCGGTGCGTGACCTGAACCCCATCCTGGCGATCCACGATGTGGGCGCAGGTGGCATCAGCAACGCCTTTCCGGAGTTGGTCGACGGCGCTGGCCGTGGCGCCACTTTTGATCTCCGCAAAGTGCCGCTGGAAGAGAGTGGCCTGGCCCCCAAAGAGGTGTGGTGCAACGAGAGCCAGGAGCGCTACGTGCTGGCCATCGACCCCGCACTGATGCCGCTGTTTGAGCAGATGTGCGAGCGCGAGCGCTGCCCTTATGCCGTGGTGGGTGTGGCCACGGATGACCGCCAGCTGGTGCTGGAGGATGGTCCGGGCGGCGAGCGACTGATCGACATGCCGATGGAAGTATTGCTGGGCAAGGCACCGAAGATGCAGCGCGATGTGCAGCGCGTGCAGCGTCGCGAGAAGGCGTTGGACCTGACTGGCGTCAAGTTGGAGGACGTGGCACTGTCGGTGCTGCGCCATCCCACGGTGGCGAGCAAACGTTTCTTGCTGCACATCGGCGACCGCACGGTGGGTGGCTTGACGCACCGCGATCCGATGGTCGGCCCGTGGCAAGTGCCGGTGGCCGATTGCGCCGTGACGCTGGCCGACTTTGTGGGTTACGCCGGTGAGGCCATGGCGATGGGCGAGCGCACCCCACTGGCAGCGCTGAACGCACCCGCCAGCGGCCGCATGGCGGTGGGCGAGGCGATCACCAACCTGCTGGCTGCACCGATCGAGCTGTCGCGCGTCAAGCTCAGTGCCAACTGGATGGCGGCTTGCGGCGAGCCCGGCGAAGACGCAGCACTGTTTGATACCGTGCGCAGCGTCGCGATGGCGCTGTGCCCGGCTTTGGGCATTGGCATCCCTGTGGGCAAGGATTCTTTGTCGATGCGCACGCGCTGGTCTGAAGTTGAAAGCGCCACACCCCAGAACACAGTGCAGTCCTTACAGCAAGGCTTGCAGGTCACCGCACCGGTGTCGCTGATCGTCACGGCCTTTGCCACGCTGCCCGACGTGCGTGGCTGTCTGACCCCGCAACTGCAGGGTGGCGACACCACGCTGGTGCTGATCGATCTGGGGCAAGGCCAGCGCCGCATGGGCGGCAGCATGCTGGCGCAAGTGTTGGCGCAGTTTGGCGACCGGGTGCCCGATCTGGATGATCCGCAATTGCTCAAGTCGCTGGTCGATGCCGTCAACACCCTGCGCAGCCAGGGCCGCATCCTGGCCTACCACGATCGCAGCGATGGCGGCGTGTGGGCAGCGGCTTGCGAGATGGCATTTGCCGGCCGCATCGGCGTCAGCCTGAACGTGGACATCCTGATCACAGAAGGCGACGGCATTCACGACAGCCGTGCCGAGTATGGTGACTCCAAGAACTGGGCCGGACAGGTGAGTGAGAGGCGCAACGAGCTGAGCCTGCAGGCGCTGTTCAACGAAGAGCTGGGCGTGCTGATCCAGGTGCCCACCGAAGTGCGTAACGAGGTCATGACCACGCTGCGTGAGCACGGCTTGTCGCGCCACGCCCACTTTGTGGGCAAGACCAACGAGCGCGCTGTGATGGAGGTCTGGCGCGATGCCAAATGTCAATTCCGCGCATCGCTGCAAAGTTTGCAACAGCAGTGGGACGAGGTGAGTTGGCGCATCTGCCGGTTGCGCGACAACCCGGACTGCGCGGTGCAGGAACACGCGCTGGCCGGCGACCCGCAAGACCCGGGGCTGCACATCCATTTGAGCTTTGATGTGGCTGCGACGGCTGCGACGGTTGCACCTGATCTGCCCGCCAGCACGGCAGCCACTGACTCGGCCCCCAATTCAGCCAACGCTGGCGCGCCCAAGATCGGCAAAGCCCGCCCTGCGGTGGCGGTGCTGCGCGAGCAGGGTGTGAATTCGCAGGTGGAGATGAGCTTTGCGCTGGCTCAGGCCGGCTTCGACTGTTTTGATGTGCACATGAGCGACTTGCAGGCGGGCCGCGCCCGGCTGTCTGACTACCAGGCGCTGGTGGCCTGCGGTGGCTTCAGCTATGGCGACACGCTGGGCGCCGGCGAAGGCTGGGCGCGCAGCATCCTGTTCAACCCGTCCCTGGCCGAGCAGTTTGCGATCTTCTTCAATCGCCCGGACGTGTTGGCGCTGGGCGTCTGCAACGGCTGCCAGATGTTTGCCGCGCTGTCGGCCTTGATCCCAGGCGCGCATACCTGGCCCCGTTTTGTGCGCAACCGCAGCGAGCAATTCGAGGCCCGCCTGTCGATGGTCGAAGTGCTGCCAAGCCCGAGCCTGTTTTTTGGCGGCATGGCCGGCAGCAGAATGCCGATTGCCGTGGCCCACGGCGAAGGCCGCGCTGACTTCAGTCGTAAAGGCCAGGCAGATCAAGTGCTTGCAGCGATGCGCTTTGTGGACAACCACGGTCAGCCCACCGAAGCCTATCCTCACAACCCCAACGGCAGCGCCGGCGGCCTGACGGCAGTGACCACCGCCGACGGCCGCTTCGCTGCCATGATGCCGCACCCTGAGCGCGTGTTCAGGAACCTGCAGATGAGCTGGACCAGCGGTGATGCCGTGTCGCTGAGCCCTTGGGCAAGGATGTTTGTCAACGCGCGCCGGGCTTTGGATTGATCGGCTCAGTGCTGGTTGTCGATTGGGAGGGAGTGGGTTCGCGTGTCAACACTTTCAGCGAGCCACTGGCCTTGGGTGACCGGATCCGCTCATGTCCCCCGCCTTCGTCCTGCGGACGCAGGCTCCTCCTTTACTTCGCGGATCCGGTCACCCAAGCCCAGCGGCAGCAACCTCGGTGGCGTGCCAATCGTCGAACGCCACTCACTTTGCCGGATCAGGGCGGGGGGGCGCCTTACGCCCTGGAGCTTCGGGTCTTCCTGAATGGCTCAGCGCGAATCCGTGCGCGGCATGAGCAAGTCCGAAAACCAGGGTTGTTGGGCCAGCCGCTCAGCAAAGCCGCGCAAGCCAATCAGCACGATTCGAGTGGGCGCGTCCCAGTCGCCCTCGCTGATCTGCCAACGGCCTGCGGCTACTTGCAGCAACTGAGTGCGTCCTTGTACGGCCAGCAGTAGGCCCTTTGCCCGCAATACACCGCTGTCTGGATCGGCCAGCGCTTGGCCCAGAGCTTGCAGATCGCAACCACTTGGCAGTGGCAGGCTCAGGCTTTCGAAGACTGAATTTGCAACATGGCCCGACTCCTTGCGCAATGAACTGCTGTTGGGCGACTGCGACTGACTTTCCTCGCTCAAGCGTGTGAACAAGCCGGATACCTCGCCTGAGGCAGTCTCGCGACGCGCCTCAGCCCACCCCAGCACCAGTTCAATCGGCAGGCTCTCAACGCTGGCGCACACAAAGTGAACCTTTGGCAACTCGGCGCGCAACCAGTTTTGACTAGTTTCAATCTGTTGCGCGCTGCACAGGTCTGGTTTATTCAGCAAAACCCAGTCGGCCTGTTGCAGTTGCTGGCGCACCGTTTCGCCCACATAGGGGTCTGCGGCCTGGCGTGGCAAGGCGGCGGTATCGGCCAAGACCAGCGTGCCGGCGCTTGCGACACCGAGGGCCAGCTTCGCGGTGCGCACCACGCTGGCTGGCAAGGCCACGCCGCTGAGTTCGATCAGGGCCATGTCCAGCGCCGGTTGGCGCAGTGCCAACTGGCGCAGGGTACCCACCAGGTCGTCGCCGAAGCTGCAGCACAGGCAGCCGCCGGCCAGGCTGATCACGCCGTCGCTGCTGCCCGGCGCGTTGGCGCTTATCAATGCCGCGTCGATCTCGATGTCGCCGAAATCATTGACCAGCACCGCCAGCCTTCTGCCATCGGCGTTGCGCAACAGGTGGTTGAGCAAGGTGGTCTTGCCTGCACCCAGGTAGCCGCCAATCACCAGCACCGGCAGCGGCGGGGTTGCTGATTTCATCGCTGGCCCCTCATTGCCGACCCTTCACCGCTTACCCATGATGACTGGAGTCCGCTTCAGGCCGCAGTGATCGCCGCCGCCTCAAAAACCCGGCCGCCCTGCACCGTGCCCCAAGGCTGCAGGTCTTTCAGCGCTTCAGCGTCGATCTGCGTCGGGTCTTCGTTGAGCACGCAAAAGTCGGCGCGCTTGCCGCATTCGATGCTGCCGATCTCGTGGTCGAGCTTCAAAGAATAGGCAGCCCCCAGCGTGATGGCACGCAGGGCTTCGACCGCGCCGATGCGTTGCTCGGGCCCCAGCGTGCGGCCGCTGGCAGTGCGACGGTGTATCGCGCACCAGGCGGTGAACAATGGCCCCAAGGGTGTGATGGGAGCGTCGCTGTGGATCGCCATCGGCACGCCATGGTCGAGGGCCCAGCGGCACGCGTTCATGCGTGCCGCGCGTTCAGGGCCAACCGTGGTCTCGAAGTGCTGGTCACCCCAGTAGTAGTGGTGGTTGGCAAACAGGTTCACGCCCATGCCCAAGGCTTTCATGCGGCGGTATTGGGCTTCGTCGGCCAGTTGGCAGTGCTGCAGCGTGTAGCGGTGGTCGGCGCGTGGGCTGCTGGCCAGCGCCTGGTCCATGCAGTCCAGCACCAGCTCGGTGGCTTCGTCGCCGTTGGTGTGGGTGTGGATCTGCACGCCGGCTTTCAGG